>CAYGYD010000112.1:0-5400 GCA_964354005.1 uncultured Dehalococcoidales bacterium
ACGGCGCAGACCTTGAACTCCGGTATCTTGGCTACGGGGTCGAGGGCGGGGTTGGTCAGGACATTGACTGGGCTTTCGGCAAAATGGAAGTCCATGGAAACCACTCCGGCGGGCGTGGCCTCCGTCACCCTGGCCTTGGCCACCACCTGACCTCGCCGTGAGGTAACCTTGACCATCTCGCTATCGGCGATGCCTAAAGTCGAGGCATCCTTCGGGTTTATCTCCACCAGCTCCTCACCAAGCAGGGTAGTCAGCCCCTTGACCCGGCGGGTCATGCTGCCGGTGTGGTAGTGGAAGAGGCTCCGCTTGGTGGTTAACATCAGCGGATAGTCTCTGTCTGGCAGTTCCCTGGGTGGCTTGAACTCAAGGGGCACGAAATGGCCCCTGCCGCGAGTGAAAAGCTCGGTATGGAGAATGGAAGTCCCGGGATGCTCGCGGGTGGGGCAGGGCCACTGCAGGCCACCTTTCTCCAGTCGCTCGTAGGTGATGCCGCCATAGCTGGGGGTCAGACGGGCGATTTCTTCCAGAATCTCGGCCGGGTATTCAAAGCTAAAGCCCTTGCCCCCCATTCTCTGGGCAATCTGGCAGGTTATCCACCAGTCAGGCCTGGAATTGCCCACCGGCTCAATGGCTTTCCTGACCCGCTGTACCCGCCGCTCGGTGTTGGTGAAGGTGCCGTCCTTCTCGGCGAAGCTGGCCGCCGGCAGAACAATATCAGCCAGTTTGCCGGTTTCCGTGAGAAAAATATCCTGGACGACCAGAAATTCCAGCTTCTTCAGTGCCTCAATGATATGATTGGCATCGGGGTCGGTCAGCACCGGGTTCTCCCCGATGATATAGAGCGCCTTGATTTGTCCGTGATGGATGGCATCGAATATCTCCGGCAGGGTCAGTCCGGCCTTCGGGTTAAGATTACTGCCCCAGGCATCTTCAAATTTCTTCTCGATGGCGATATCGGTTACCCCCTGGTAACCGGGGTAGACATTGGGCAGGGCACCCATATCGCAGGCACCCTGGACATTATTCTGCCCGCGCAGGGGATTAACACCCGTTCCCGGCCTGCCGATATTACCGGTGAGCATGGCCAGATTGGCAGTGGCCATAACATTATCCGTGCCGTGCGAGTGCTGGGTGATGCCCATAGCGTAGAGAATCGTGGCTGGTTTAGCCGTGGCATAAATACGGGCGGCCTGGGCAATATCCTCCGCTGGCACGCCAGTTATCTGGGACACGGTAGCCAGGTCAAAGGCTTGGAGCGATTCCTTGAAGGCCTCAAAGTTCTCACAACGTTCGGCGATGAACTTGGTATCAGGCAGTTTCTCATCAACAATCACCCGCATCAGGCCCATGAGGAGGGCAACATCCGTGCCGGGGCGATGCCTCAGCCACACGGTGGCCCAGCGGCACAGCGCAATCTCGCGCGGATTGGCCACAATGAGCTTGGCCCCGTTTCTCGCCGCCCTGACTACCTCCAGGGCGATGACGGGGTGGGCCTCAGTGGTGTTGGTGCCAATGGCCAGAATGCCGGCGGCATCACCAATATCATGGATAGAATTGGTCATGGCGCCGCTGCCGAAGGAGGTGACCAGACCGGCCACCGTGGGGGCATGTCAGAGGCGGGCACAGTGGTCGATACTGTTTGTGCCCAGCACTGCCCGGGTGAATTTCTGGGCGATATAGTTGTCCTCGTTCGTATTCTTGGCGGAAGAGATGACGGCAACTTCATCCTTACTGTACTTGGACAGTTTATTGGCCACTAGGTCCAGGGCAACATCCCAGGTTGTGTCCATGAAGCTCCCGTCTTTATGAACCAGCGGTGCCTTGAGGCGGTCGGGGTGATGGACAAATTCCTGAATGCCAAAGCGACCCTTGACACAGGCCTGCCCCCGGTTGACCTCATTCTCAACGTTGGGCAGGACTTCAATTATCTTATTCCCTCTGAGTCTCAGTTCAAGTTGACAGCCGACGCCGCAATACGGGCAGGTAGTCAGTACTTCGCGGTCGGGCGGGAGCTGGTATTTGACGCGGCGCTCCATGAGGGCGCCGGTGGGGCAGGCGTCAACGCAGGCGCCGCAGAACTGGCACTCTGATTCGGTCAGGGGGTGGTCGAAGGCGGTGCCCACCAGTGCCTGGCCACCCCGATAGGTGAAGGCAATGGCGGCGGCACCTCTTACTTCCTGGCAAACCCGGACGCAACGCCCGCACAGAATGCACAGATTGTAGTCGCGGTCGAAGAAGGGGTCTTCCCGGTGTACCGGGAGCTTCTTGAAAGTCGGTGGCAGGGTCATTGCCTGCAGCCCGATATAGTCAACCACTTGCTGCAATTCACAGCGGCGGTTCTTGGGGCAGGTGACGCAGCGCTCAGTTACATCCACGCTGCGGAGGCAGATGTCAAAGGGTTTACACCGCTCGCGGCGCCAGCAGAGAAGGCATTCATGAGGATGCTCGGTGAGAATAAGTTCCAGGACGCCCCGCCGGAACTCCTGTAGCTGCGGCGTATTTGTCTTGATAACCATGCCGTCGGTGGCGGGTGTGGTGCAGGCGGGTGGCAAGCCGCGCATCTTCTCAATCTCAACGATGCATAAGCGGCAGCCCCCGTAGGGAGCCAAGGCGTGATGATAGCAAAGCGTGGGGATGTAGATGTTGGCCGACTTGGCGGCTTCCAGTACGGTCATCCCCGGCTTGGCTTTTACTTCCTGGCCGTCAATGGTTAAAGTAATCATGCTCGCCCTCAACCTCGTTAGATTATCTTTAGGGGTTGTCTGAAGCTTTGGCCTCTTCCTTGGCCTTTCCGGCGACTACCGGGATTGGTTCCTTGGGCACCTCTATCTTCTGTCCCGAGACCTTGACCACGGCGCTGAATCGCTTGGGACACATCTCAAGGCAGGTGCCACACTTAATGCATTTCTCCTGGTCAATAACATGCACCAGTCTCCGGCCGCCGGCGATGGCCTCGACCGGGCAGTTGCGCTGACATATCATGCAGCCCTGGCATTTATCGGGTAGGATGTAGTAAGCAATCAGCGCCGCGCAGGACAGGGCCGGACAGCGCTTTTCATAAATATGAGCTTCATATTCATCGCGGAAGTAGCGGAGCGTGGTCAGCACCGGGTTGGGTGCCGTCTGTCCCAGACCGCAGAGGGAGGCCGACCGCACCAATTGCCCCACCCGTTCCAGTATCTCAATATCATCCGGCTGACCTTCACCGTGGGTGATGCGCTCAAGGATTCTAAGCATCTGCCGGGTGCCAACACGGCAGGGAACGCACTTACCGCAGGACTCAGCCTGGGTAAAGGAAAGGAAGAACCGCGCCAGGTCAACCATGCAGGTATCTTCGTCAGCCACCACCATACCACCGGAGCCCATTATGGAACCAGCCTTAGTCAATGACTCGTAATCCACCGGCAGGTCTAACAGGCTGGCGGGTAGACAACCGCCTGATGGCCCGCCCGTTTGTACTGCCTTAAAACGCTTGCCACCCAGAATTCCCCCGCCAACCTTTTCAATAATATCACCCAGGCGGATTCCTAAAGGTACCTCGATTAGGCCAGTACGGGTAACCTTGCCAGCGAGGGCGAAGGTCTTGGTGCCCTTGCTGGTGGCAGTGCCGTAGCCAGCGTACCAGTCAGCGCCCTTTTGCAGGATGGCCGACACATTGCCCCAGGTGTCCACATTATTGATATTGGTGGGCTTCCCCCAGAGACCGGACTGCGCCGGGAAGGGCGGGCGGGGCCGGGGCATGCCGCGCTTGCCCTCAATAGAAGCCATCAAGGCAGTTTCTTCACCACAGACAAAAGCCCCAGCACCCTTTCTTATCTCCAAGTTAAAATTAAAGCCTGAGCCAAGTATGTTATCTCCGATGAAACCGTACTCTTTCATCTGCTGTAGGGCGATTTCCAGCCGCTCGATAGACAGAGGCTTCTCCGCCCGGCAATAAACATAGCCCTGGGTTGTTCCAATAGCATAGGCACCAATTAGTACACCTTCCAGTACAGCATTCGGGTCACCTTCCAGTAGTGCTCGGTTCATGAAGGCGCCAGGGTCACCTTCATCGGCATTACAGATGAGATATTTTTCGGTACCTGGTGCCTGGCGGCAAAATTCCCACTTCTGGCCGGTAGAAAAACCAGCCCCGCCCCGTCCCCTTAGCCCGGACTTCTTTATCTCCTCAATAACTGCTTGCGGGGTCATTGATAGCGCCCTAACGAAGCCGGTGTAACCATCGTTGGCAATATATTGCTTGATGTCGGTGGGGTCTATGTGCCCGCAATTACGCAGTGATATGCGCACCTGTGGCTTGAGCATGGGTAAATCAAATAGCTTGGGGATACCGGCAATAGTCTCGTCACCTATGGTTCCCAGCGCCAGGTCAGGGCGTGGGTTATCCTTCACAATGTAGTCCTCGATAAGCTGAGGGATAATTTCCGGGGTGACCGAACCGTAACAGATTCGTGGGCGGTTTGGCTTAACAATGTCCACCAAAGGCTCGGCATAGCAAAGCCCGATGCAACCAACTGTGGTTATTATCGCCTCAATATTGCGCCGGGCTAATTCCGTATGAATTACATCTAAAAGGGCCAAGGCTCCCGCCGCCCGACCGCAAGTACCGGTGCCGACCAGGATGCGGGGCTTCGGGCTATGCACTAGAGCCTCCCATTCGGCAAGGGCTTGTTTACGGATTTCATCAAATGTCATCTCTTGACCTCACTATATGAATGGCGCCGGAAAGCTCTTAACTAGCTTTGGCCATGCTATCCAAAATTTTCTTGGCTCCAGCCATCGTCATCTTGGCGTGAACAACATTGTCAACCAGCATTACCGGGGCTAAAGCACAACAACCAACACAAGCTACTCTCTCCAGGCTGAATTTGTATTCCTTGGTTGTTTGCCCGGGCTGGATGCCAAGCTGGTCTTCCACTTCTTCCAGGATACGATGACTGCCCTTAACATGACAGGCAGTGCCTTGACAAACCTTTATGGTATGGTCACCCGGCCGTTCAAATCGAAACTGAGCATAGAAGGTGGCGACACCATAAATTTCGTTTTTGGATAAGCCCGAAAATTTGGCTATCTCCGGGATTACTTCCTCAGGTAGATAGCCAAACTCTTCTTGGACTTTCTGTAGAATTGGGATTGAGGCTCCCTTTTGACCTTTATAAGGGGCCAAAAGCTGTGATAATCGCTCCTGCAAATCCAGTCCTCCCTCCAAAATAGGATTCGATTCCCAAGCTAATAATTTATCATTAAGCGCCTCACAATGCAAGTTCTGGGTAGCATGTTGCATCACAATAGAGTGTTACCAATGGGGTATTGCCTAATTGGCGCTGAGGGTATAAGATATAAAGGCTAGGTTTGGCTTTGTCTGACTGAGCCTCAGATAGCACTGATAAAGCCATCCGG
>CAYGYD010000113.1:0-5337 GCA_964354005.1 uncultured Dehalococcoidales bacterium
CATGTTCAACCCCGGTGAGAAATTTCTGCATTCTGTCCATATCCATCTCCCTCCTCTTTACTTTCAATCCCAGTCTACACCATCCGGGTTAAGTTATGGTTAAGCCCTGTTCCATAAAGTTAAAAAGGGGTTAAGCCGTGGTAACAAGAATGGTACAATTTTTGGCTTTATTTGCATTTGGTTGCTTTCTCCAAACGTCACCTCACCCCCTTAATTCCCCCTCTCCTACAGGGAGAGGGGGAAGAGATTAAAAAGAGGGACGAAGTCCCTCTTTACGCCCTTTTCAATTCTGTTTTGGGCTTCTCCCTCTTAGACACCCCCAGACCGAAAGGAGAGTCAAAGAGAGGCTTCGCCTCTCTAATAAAACTTTTCCCCTTCCCCTGCTAGGGGAAGGGGATTAAGGCCTGCCCGCTTGCCTTCGCTGAAGCTTTAGCGCAAGCAGGCCGCACGAGGCTTCGGCAGGCGGGGGATAGGGTTAGCGTATTCCGAGAATTGGGGAGGGTTATTAGAATAAGTGTCACCTATCTTTCTGAACGAGAAGAAAATCAGTCGCCCCGCCCCGATTTATCGGGGCGGGGCGACAGCGATTCAGGTCAGGTGTCAGGCTAGAAACCGGGCGGTTGCGAGAAGCCGGTGTGAAGAGGAATCCAGGTCACCCAGTCGGGGAAGATGTACAGGATAATTACGGCCGCGAAATACAGCAATACCCAAGGAAGGACACGGCGGAAGATAAAATAGGGGTCTACCTTGGCCATACCAGCCACGGCAAACAGCACCCCGCCGACCGGGGGTGTGATACCGCCCTGCCCGCCCATAAGTACCAGGTAGGTACACAGCCACCAGGGGTGCAGCCCCATGGCATAGAGAACCGGGAACACGGTGGGAATCAGGATGATGATAATGGGGAACATCTCGCCAATACAGCCCATGAGGAAGAGTATGAAGGTCATCATGCCGACGATTGCCAGCTTGCTCATACCAAGTACCGTTACCAGGCTGACCAGTGTCTTGCCTGTCTCATATTGGACCAGGGCATACTTGGAAAGCAGACCGCCGACAATCAGAATGGCCATGAACCCGATAACATTGGCGCCGCTGTCAAAAGTGGCCTTGAACTCCTGTAGGCGGAACTTGGTGTAACCCCGGGCCATATTGACGATAAAGACATACACCATAGCGACGGCGGCGGCCTCCGTGGGGGTCAGGCCTACCCCCTTGATAGTCATGCCGCCGATGACTATCACCGGCACCATAAGCGCCAGGAGGTTGGGCGGTATGGAGGTAAAGCGCTCTTTCCAGCTCGCTTTCACACGCTCACCCTTGCGTGTTATGAGGAAGTAGAAGAAAGTATATACCGAGAATACCACCGCCAGAGTTAACCCCGGACCGATGCCGGCCATGAACAGCGCGCCGATTGACTGTTCGGTCAGCACCCCGTATATCACCAAGATGATACTGGGCGGTATGAGATAGCCGATTACCGCCGATGAGGCCATCATCGGCAGGGTGAACCCGCGGTCGTAGCCCCTTTTGTCCAGCTCAGCGATAGTCAGCACAAATATGGTAGCTACCGTGGCATAGATTGAGCCGAGCATAGCCCCCAGTACCACGGCCAGCCAGATGCAAGCAATGGCTACTCCTCCCGGTATCCAGCCCACCCAGGCTGAGACCATCTTGAAGAGCCCGCCGGCCATCCCTCTCTGCATCATGAACCCGCCCAAAACAAACAAGGGGAAGGCCAGCCAGGTATAGTCACTCATTGTCTCGTACATCAGGGGGCCAATGGCGGCCATATAGGAAAAGCCGCCATATTTAAACATGGCTATCAGTGTGACAAAGCCAATAGCCGAGGCGATGGGCATAGCCAGGAAGAGGAAGCCAATTACTATGAGGAAAGCGCCGCCCACGGGATTAATCCAGAAGACATACAGACAGGCGAAAGCCACCAGAGTATAAACCGGAAGAACGAAGTATGGCTTGCCCCAGAAACGTTTGCCCAAATTTTTCTCGGCGGGAATTTGGGAGATGACTCGTGCTATCTCGGTTACAATCTGAAGACACAGTATAAGTAGACCCAGGAAAACAATAAGCTGGAAGGGCCACTCCGGCATGATAACGACCTGGACGAGGGCATGGTCTATATAGGCATCGACCATATGCAGGAAAACCTGATACATGCAAACGCCACAGAAAATAAGGAAGAAGGTGAAACCAAAGAGCTTGGAGTAGAGGCGCGTCCGCGGCGGCATCAGGTTCTCCAGGACCGTCACTCTCACATGGAGTCCGTACCTCATGCCGTAGGCCGAAGTCCAGAAAGGAATGGTGGCAATGATGACGGTAGCAAAGAAGTATACCCAGGGTTGACTTATGCCGAAGCGACGGAGAATAACATCAATAACGATAGCGAAACCGATGAGAAGGGCAGCTGTCATGCCAATATAGCAGTAGACACTGCTGCCAGTGTCTACTACTTTGCCCAAACGCCTGAATATATTCATTTGTTATGGCCCCCCACTGTCTATTATCTTTTATCTTTTTATCTAACCTCTTACCCCACCACCTTCTTTGCCTTTTCCTCTAACCTCTTGCTCCGGTACCTACTGTGATTTTCCGGCCAGCTTCCACTCCAGCGGCCAGTCGTTCACCGGCCGTGGTGTCCCTATCAACGCTGCCTTCACTTTCGCATAGTTCTCAGCCGTCACTTTATCCGCGTCAGTCGCCCCGAGCATATCATAGTACCTCTTGGGATGGACCTTATCAAAGGCCGCTTCTTGAGCCGTCCCGGCTTTTATGGCGGCGAAAGCCTCGGCAACTCTGCGGTCACCCTCAGCCCAACACGCTGTATACCACCAGGTGTAGTCAGCCGTGACCTTCGGGTCACCCTTTGCCGCTACAAACGCCCGAACTTCATTCCAGGTTGCCTCGGGTACTTTCATTTTCTCCACGGTATACTTCTTGCCGGCGGCAATAGCCGCATCGCAGATTTTCTGGTATTCCTCCGGTGTCTTGGTGGCGATTTCCATGTCATACATTCCATACAGGTGGACGAGCTTCCATTCCGCACACCTCTCCTCGCAGAGCATCTCCCATATCATCGCCGAGCCGATAATGTCAACGGCGTCAATGATAATCTTCTTGTAAGCCTCGGGCAGGGTGGCCCACTTCTTTGCGTTAACGACAAACTGTTGATAATGGAAGCCGGTTGAGCCCGGAGGATAGGTGGGCATATGCAGCCAGTACTTGCCGCACTCATAATACTTGTAGTCCTGATAGACCACGACGCTTCCGCTTATACCGTCAAGGGCGCCGCGGTAATAGGCCATGTAAAGCTCAGCCCGGGCCAGTATCACCCCGGTAGCCCCCCAGGAAGCGAGGTAGTTATTGGCCAGTTCCCCGTAGCTCCAGAATGTCTTCCCCTTGAAGTCAGCTATGGTCTTCATCTGTTTAGCAGACCAGTAGTCCCAGTTGCCGTAGGGCATATGGTGAAGCGGTACCTCGTTCCAGTCCCGGGTATAGAGGTCTATCTGGCTCTTGTACCACTCCCGACTGCAGGTCGTGGCATACAGGTGCTCCGGGCTCTTCCAGGTATAGGCGATAGCCCAGGGGCAAAACTCAGGAGTCTTGGTCTGCAAGTAGCCCGTATTTATGGTAGCCATATCTACCGTACCCAGCGGCACTTGAGTGACCACCTGAACACCATTATAAAGACTGCCCTGGCGATAATGCTTGACATCTATATGTACCACTCCAGCCTTGTCCGTGCTTTCTTTCTCAATCATCGTCTCAAGCATCAGGGCGAAGACATCACCGGTGGTGCCGAAGGGCGAGTCAGAGCAGTAAATCAAACTGACCGGGTCAAGGCCCTCCACGCTATAGCCGAAGAATGTCCGGTCTACTTCCTGAGTCGGCCCTAGCTTGCCTCCCGGTGGTGCCGTGGTGGTTGGTGGTGGTGTGGTGGTTACTGGTGGCGTGGTGGTTACTGGTGGTGTGGTGGTGGGTGGTGTGGTGGTTGCCCCGCCGCCGCAACCCAGCAGCAGTGAGGCAGTGACAATGACAGCGAGGACAGCAAACAACAACTTGCCCATCATTCCCTCCCTGTTATTAAATTATGAAAGATAAGCTGAGCATTTATAGCACGACAAGTTTCGCTTGTCAAGTCCTTGTACTGGTTGGTTTTATTTGCACGTGGTTGCTTTAGATTGTCATTGCGAGCGTAGCGAAGCAATCTCACTCGTATTCCTGGTCTTTGTTGAGATTGCCACGGGCACTTACTGTGCCCTCGCAACGACAGGCGCATTCATTGATAGCCGGGTGCTTCTCAGTGTCGTGGGGCAAGATGCTTAAGTTATGAAGTTAGACCGGGGTTTCGACAATTACTGTGGTGCCCTGACCTGGCTCCGACTTCAGCTTAAGGGTGCCGCCGAGCAATTGTGCCCGCTCCTGCATACCTGTCAAGCCAAGCTTACCCTTCTGAGGCAGCTCTCCGAGATTCTCCGGCGGCTTGAAACCAATCCCGTCATCACTTACCGTCACCTTGACTTTGCTGTCGATGAACTCAACGGTGACTTCGGCACTGTTGGCCTCGGCGTGCTTGGTGATGTTGCGCAACGCCTCCTGGACAATGCGGAAAAGCATGAGTTCCGCCTCGGGGTAAAGTCTCTTCTCGGTGCCAATTATCTTAAGGCTGGTCTGTATTCCATATTCCTGTGTCAGTTCCCCGGTAAGCCACTCCAGCGCCGGGAGCAGACCAAGGTCGTCCAGAATGGAAGGCCTGAGGTCACGGCTGAACTGGCGAACCTCCTGTAGCACATCGCGGATTTGCTCGTGGAAACCCCAGATGACCATCGCCTCTCTTACGGGTAGCTTGGACTTCTCGTGCAGGAAGTCCTCCAGCCGGCGGAGCAGAGCAATCAGATTTTGCGCCGTGCTATCGTGCAGTTCGCGAGCAATGCGTTTTCGCTCTTCCTCCTGGGCTCGGGTAATTTCCTTCAAATA
This sequence comes from uncultured Dehalococcoidales bacterium, assembly GCA_964354005.1. Taxonomy (GTDB): domain Bacteria; phylum Chloroflexota; class Dehalococcoidia; order Dehalococcoidales; family UBA2162; genus CAVSBN01. The sequence goes on from CAYGYD010000113.1 coordinate 4,996, forward strand.
GTAGCGCAGGTTCTCATAGAGGCGCTTCTCTTCGGTAATATCGGCGGCGATAGTCTGAAAGGCCTTGGGTGCACCATTGCTGACAATCAGACTCGTCGCCAGCATGCATGTTGCCTCTGTACCGTCTCGCCTGATTATCTTCTGCTCGTACGGGGTAGTCACTGGCTGGTTTTGAAGCAGTTTAACTTTCACCTCACGGGCCTGATTAAGACCTTCATCCGAAAGGAACAGCCGTACATTGGCGCCGTGCAATTCTTCAAGTGAATAGCCGACAAGTTTGGAGGTAGCCTCATTGGCGGCCAGCCCGTTGTCAAATGGATGATTCCTCAAAATGAAATAGAT
>CAYGYD010000114.1:0-1958 GCA_964354005.1 uncultured Dehalococcoidales bacterium
ACCAGCTCTACCTCCTCAGGCAGTCGCCGTTCGGTACCGATTACCTTGACCTTCGTTTCTATCCCGGAATATTGCGCTACATCGGAGGCGAGCCATTCTAAGGCTGAGAGCAGACCAAGGCGGTCCAGCGCCGCTGGTCGCAGGTCCTGACTCAAGCGCCGCACCCCCTGCATGATATTGTTGGTCTGTTGCCAGAGCTCCTCAACACGGTGGCGGGCATCTTCTGGCAGCCCCGTACTGTTGGCGGCCAGAGCGTCCAGCTGGCGAGAGAGCACCACCAGCGATTGGATAGTGTCATCATGTAGCTCACGGGAGATGCGTTTTCTTTCCTCTTCCTGTGCCCGCGTAGCCTGCTGCAAATAGTAACGCAGGTTCTCCTGCAATCGCTTCTCTTCAGTAACATCCCGGGCAATATGCTGGAACCCGATAGGGGTGCCATTGCTGCGAATCAGGCTTGAGCTCAGTCTGACTAGCGCTTCAGTTCCGTCTTTCCGGATTATTTTCTGGTCGTAAGACTCGCCAATGGTCTTTCCCTGGAGTAGTTTATGACGTACCTCCCGAGCCACCTCCAGCCCCTCGGGAGAGAGAAAGTCCTTTACATTCAGTTGACGCAGATTGTTGACATCGTATCCAGTGAGGTTATAGGCGGCGGCGTTGGCTGCCAGAATGTTGCCATCCATGTCCTGTAGCCAGATGGCATCGTGGGCATTCTCAAACAGCCCGCGGTACCTCTGTTCGGAGGCACGTAGCTCCTGTTGGGTCATTTCTAGCTGGGTGCGGCGTTCTCGTGCCCGGCGCAGCGATTCAAAAGTAACTGCCAGCACATTACCAATGATGAAGACGGCACTGGTCTCAAATATGGAATCCATGCGGTCGTTGGAGAGAAAAATAGCCCGCGGCAACATCAGCGCCAGTGTAACGGCGGAAGTGATGCCGGCGCCTTTCAGACCGAACATGAAACCTGCCCAGACGATTGGCGCCAGATAGAGGATTCTCTCAAAGGCATGCCGCGTCAGTCCAAGGCTAGCTATAATCTCATTGAGGAATGTCGGGTGGCCCAAAGCCTCAGAATAATGGGGTATTGTTATGAGCAAGAGTAGCGCTAGAATCAGCCAGAAACCTGGCTTGCGCAGCAGTGCTATCAGTTCCTGACCTCGCGGACGGCGAACAGTATTCATACTCCAGCTTTGCCTGTCTTAGGGAACATCGTCAAGGGTAACCCACCCTTCTTTCAGAGCGCGTACCACGGCTTCGGTGCGTGAGCTAACCTGCAGTTTGTTAAAGATATGACTGAAATGGGCTTGAACCGTGCGTAGACTGAGGCAAAGCTTATCGGCGATATCCTGATTACTAAGGCCGCGTGTGGCCAGCTTGATAACATCGAGCTCACGCTCGCTGAGCGTTTCGGGTGGCTTTTGTCTAACTGGTTTACCGGGCGCTGGCACGAAGCGATTCAGTACCTTGCGGGCAATGGCCGGGTGCAGAACGGACTCGCCGGCATACACTGCGCGAATGGCGTCAACCAGTTCACGACCGCGGACGCTTTTCAGCAGGTAGCCAGCCGCCCCTGCTTCCAAAAGGCTGAAAACAAATTGGTCATCATCGTAAGCACTCAGGATGAGCACGGCGATGCTCGGGTAGAGCGCCTTTATCTGCCTGGTGGCGACGATGCCGTCAACCTTGGGCATGGCGACATCAATGATGGCCACATCCGGCTTGTGAATACCAGCCAGTTTGACAGCTTCTTCGCCATCACCGGCTTCGGCCACAACTTCCAAATCAGGTTCTTGCTCCAGTATCTGGCGTGTACCCTCGCGCACTACCGCATGGTCATCCGCGATGAGAATCTTAATCTTGCCCAAGCCAAACCCTCCTTTTTCCCCACCTCTATAATACCTCTTTTTGTCGTGTGTCTCAACCTGAAGGATTGAGAGATTTTAATAACCCCCCTCGGCCTT
>CAYGYD010000114.1:2058-5305 GCA_964354005.1 uncultured Dehalococcoidales bacterium
TATTCGATGGCCGCGGGAACTAGGTATAAAGCGCAGGCCCGAACGGGAGTCTAAGTACTTTGGTGAGTCGAAAATTAGGTATCACTGCGGAAGTCAGCCCAATCGCCAAGTGTTAAACTGGTAGTGGAGGTAAGAGAAAAAATGTGGAACGTGAAAGAAGGAATGAGATGCCGGCGGATTAGCGTTGCCGTTAGTGTTTCCCTTACCTCTAACTTGGGGAAGGTGAGATAGGAGGTGTGAGCTATGGAGTGGCAGTTCATCGTCGCACTGGTAGTGGCTATACCCATCATTCTCTTCCCGGCTGCCTTTGTCTGGTATCTGAACATTGGGGGCATATTCCACCGGGTTCGCGAGGCGGCTGAAGAGAAAGAGAAGGTCGCGGCCGCGGCGAAAGCCAAGGCAACCACTAAATAGTCAGGTAGTCTAGGTTGGGAGGACCGGAGTAAGGAGTAAAGGGGGTGGCAGCGATGCAGTGGGAATTCGTCGTCGCACTTATAATCGCCATACCATTAATCCTCTTTCCGGCGGCTTTCGTCTGGTACCTGAATGTTGGTGGCATCTACCAGGCGTTTAAGAGATTGGCAGCCAGACGAGCGGCTCGCGAGTCGGAACAGGCGGCCAAGACGGCACCTGAGTCCAACAGGACTGGCGGGTAATGCTAGCACTACTTGAACCTGACCTACCGGTATTAGTGTCAGCTACCGGTAACAGGAGTGGATGACCAGAATAGCCGCCGCGCATGGTGCTCTTCTGGCAGAAAACATGCCCTTGACTCGGCTCAAACTAAATTGTAAATAGCTAAGAAAAGGTGATATAGTAAAAGGAGGACTAAAATATGGAATGGCCGGTCATCTTGGCTCTGGTAATTGGGATACCCATTGTGTTATTCGTACCGGTACTGGTTTGGGGAGCGGTGGTGAGTGGTTTGTATCAGGTAATGCGTGACGCCGTACGGCGCCGGGCGACTGCGGCGCGTCGCCGGGCACGGCTAGCTGAGGAACCGGTGATACGGAGATAGCGAGCGAGGATGAAGAGGGTTATTATCACAACCAAGTGGTTGGGAGGGGGTTAACTATAACCCCCTTTTATTTTGTTCAGGAGCCAGCAACCATCAGTTGCTGGCTGGTAAGGAGGCTCGATGGAGAAAAGAGAACGAAAGGGTAGTCTGATAGATGAGATTAGTGCTATTCCCGGCGGGGAGGGAGTTCGCCTGTGCATCCAGTGTGGCACCTGCACGGCATCCTGCCCCAACGCTGACCGGATGGACTACACACCGTCCCAGCTTATTGCCATGGCGCGCGCTGGGATGCGGGATGAGGTCCTGTCCAGCAATGCCATGTGGTATTGCCTGTCTTGCTATCTCTGTACGGTGCGCTGCCCCAGAGGCATCAAGCAGACCGAACTGATGCACGCCCTAGAGAGCCTGGCCGTCCGTCAGGGCCTGGCTACCGGTCGGTCACGCACGCCTGTCATGTACCGCAGTTTTAACGATTTTGTCTACAGTTTGGGCAGCTTGCCTGAGTTCGGCTTTATGACCTGGTTCTATATCCTGTCGAATCCGTTGCGTGCGGTCAAAATGCTTCCGGTGGCTGTGGGCTTGATAAGACATGGTCGCTTGTCTGTCAAGGCCCGGCGGCTGAAGCCAGAAGGGGCCAATCAACTACGGGCCATTCTGGATAAGGCTGACGCTATAGGAGGTGCGGCGTGAGATACTACAGTTATTTCCCCGGCTGCTCATCCTCCGAAGGTGGTGCCAAAGCTTACGGCCAGTCGGCGTTAGCCGTGGCCAAAGCTCTGGATACCGAACTGATTGAGATTGAGGACTGGAACTGCTGCGGCTCAACGCCTTATAGCTCCGAGGATGAACTGGCTTCCCTCTGTCTTTCCGCCCGTAATCTGGCGCTGGCGGAGAAACGGGGCTTTGACCTGGTAACTCCGTGCAGTTCCTGCTATGTGAACCTGAAGAGAACCAATACTTACCTTAAACAATACCCGGAGATGCGGGCCAAGGTTGATGAGTGTTTGGCCGCAGGTAAGCTGGTGTACCACGGCACGGTCAAAGTTCGTCATTTATTAGATGTTTTGGCCAACGATATTGGTTATGAGGCGATTAAGGCCAAAATGACCAAGCCTCTGAATGGCTTGAAGGCGGCGGCTTATTACGGCTGTCAAATCGTCCGGCCAACACCGGGCTTTGACCACCCGGAGTTGCCCGAATCTCTGGACAAGCTCATCGTGAGCCTAGGTGGAGAGGCCGTTCCCTTCCCACTGAAGAGTCGGTGCTGCGGCGGGTCACTGATTATCTCTGAGGAAGAACTAGCTTTGGACCTGATGAAGAAGCTTTTCGACTCAGCCGCCAGCAACGGCGCAGAGTGCCTGGTCACAGTTTGCCCACTGTGCCAGTTTAACCTGGACGCTTATGAGAGCCGGGTGAACAAGAAGTTGAAAACCAACTTTAACTTGCCCGTCCTCTTCTTTACCCAACTGATGGGTGTGGCCTTCGGGCTGAGTGAGCCGGACCTGGGACTGAAGACCTGCATTGTCCCGACCGAAAAAGTCCTGGCCAAGTTCAGATAAGGAGAGAGTATGCAGAGTACGGAGCGAAAAATCGGGGTTTATATCTGCCACTGCGGGGCCAATATCGCTGGCATCGTGGATGTGGCCCAGGTGACCGAGTTTGCCAAGGGTCTCCCGTTTGTAGTTGTGGCGCGCGACTACAAATTCATGTGTTCCGACCCGGGCCAGGACCTCATCAAGAATGATATTAAGGAAATGGGGGTGAACCGCGTTGTGGTGGCCTCCTGCTCGCCGCGACTGCACGAGCCGACCTTCCGCCGGACGGTGACTGCTGCCGGCCTGAACCCTTATCTCTTCGAGATGGCTAACATCCGTGAGCAGTGCTCCTGGGTGACCGAGGACAAGGCTGCGGCTACCGAAAAAGCCAAAGCGATGGTCAGCGCCGCGGTGAGGCGGGTTTTCTACCATGAGCCTCTGGAAAGGAAGGAGGTTCGGGTCAACCCAGCCACGCTGGTGGTTGGTGCCGGCATCGCCGGTATTCAGGCGGCACTGGAGATAGCTGATTCCGGACACAAGGTCTATCTGGTGGACCGGGAGCCATCCATCGGCGGCAATATGGCCCGACTGGATAAGACCTTTCCTACCCTAGACTGTTCAGCCTGAATACTGACACCAAAGATGGCCTCGGTGAGGTCACACAAGAACATCGAGCTGATGACTTATAGTGAGG
>CAYGYD010000115.1:0-5234 GCA_964354005.1 uncultured Dehalococcoidales bacterium
GTAACGACTGGCATAAGACCCTCCTCATCATGTTCTGGTGGATAAGCTCATCGTAGCTTTGGTTTGCCAAGTTTGTCAACGGGGTGTACTTGTTCAATACTTTGGTGACACTCTACCTTAGACTGTCCCTATACCTCACCCTCTTGGTCCCCCTCTCCTTAAAGGAGAGGGGGAGATAATATTTAAGAAGAGGGGCTTTGCCCCTCTTAGACGCCCCACAAAAATGGAGAGTTTTAGAGAGGCGATCGCCTCTCTAAAACAAATAATGCCCCCTTCCCTTTATAAGGGAAGGGGGCGGGGATGGGTTAGTGAACACCTTAATCTCCTAATAAAAAGTCAAGAGAGGCGGAGGCCTCTCTTCATAAGTGTTTCTCTCTTGCCTGTCAGGTCAGTGGTTGATACTGAAAGTCAGGGGGGAGATTGAGGGACTAATATTGTCGCTTGAACTTGGCTCTCAAGTCCTCAACCTCCTTCATTTTCTGGTATTCCTCCGGAGAAAGCTTTACCAGGGACTTGACTTCGTTGTTCTCCACAGTCAGAGTGAAGAACTCCTTGCATTTCCAGCAACGGTACGGCATCTGGTAGGTTGATTGCAGCAGAGACATCCAGCCATCGGTGCCGCAACTAGAGCATTTAATCTTGAGCATCATGGCTTTGCTTGCCCCCTTCCTTTCGGTAAATGCATTTCTGTTGTGGAATACTATTCCTATTTCTTGATTTTGTCAATAAACCAGCCTCAGTCCTTACGCACCAGCAGGCAGATATTCCGTGAGAAGAGCCTCATCGGGAAGTGGTAGGTACTCTCCGGGAAGGCTTTGAGTATCTTGAAGCCAGCCTGTTCTGCCAGTCTCTCCAGTTCTCTGTAGGAGAATAGATAATAGTAGCGGTAGAGGGTCGTTTCCTTTGTCCGCCAGGGCACGAGGATTTCCTTGCCCTTGAACCAGAACCCGGGCTGATAGCGGTTCCACACAGTAATAAAAGCCTCGCCCCCTGACTTCAATACCCGCCTCAGTTCGCGCAATGCCGCTAGTCGCTCCTTACTACCCTTGATGTGGTGGTAGGTGGCCACAGAGATGGCCCACTCAAAGGCATTGTCAGCAAAGGGCAGGTAAACAGCATCCGCCAGCACCAGGTTGACAGAAAGGCCGAATTTCTCAGCATATTTCCGCGCGAAATTGAGCATCTGGCGGGAGAAGTCCACGCCGTAAAGCCCCAACTTCTCCCGGAAGGGCAGAAAATCCGGCCCGTGACCGCAACCAACATTGAGCAGGTGACCTCCCCGCCACCGCTCCGCCAGCTCTTCCAATTCCCGACGGAAGATAGTCCAGTGCCGGAAACCGTACCAGCCTGGAGCTATCTGGTCGAAGACTTCCCTCGTCGTTTCCATCTTAAGTCAACCTGGGTCGGCGCACGAACAGCGCCGTTGGTAGCGCTATGGCGTGCAGGGCCAGGACGATGATGTAGGCCAAGCGATAATTGCCCAGCGTATCAAACATGTACCCCGTCATCAGCGGGCCAGTGGCCACGCCCATACTCTGAAAAAAGGAGGCGGCACCAAAAATCGTACCATAGGCCCCCAGGCCAAAGCTGGTGCTGACCAGCATAGACATGGTCGGCAGCCATGCCCCGGCGCTTAACCCCATCAGTATGGTGTACAGCCAGATTATAGCCAGGGGGGTGGTTGGCTTAACGCTCATCAGTATCAGCAAACTGCCAGCCTGCAGGATGAGCCCAATCGCCCAGGCATACTTCGGCGATATCCGGTCGCAGAGCCAGCCAAAGACAAATTTCCCGATGGTGCTGCCGAAACCGACTGCCCCCAGCGCCCCCGCGGCTAAAGCCACGGGAAACCCGATGTCAGCCAGGTGGGGTACCTGTGTCTGGAGAATCCCTGCCTGAATGAAATTGCCGACCAGAAACGAGATGGCAATGAGCCAGAAAGCAGCCGTAGCTATGGCGGTTTTCAGAGTTGGCCCATTCGTGTGTGAATACTGGTTTTCAGCAGGGTCGGGCACTCCGGGCACTGGCTCTCCATCAGGATAAAGCCCCTTTTCGGCTGGGCGGGACTTTATCACTAAGGCAGCCAGAGGGATGACCAGTGCCACCGCAAGTACGGCCATGGCGCGGTAGGCAATTCTCCAGCCAAAATTGGGGATAAGGAAGCCGCCGATGAGCGGGGAGAGCACGAAGCCACCCGCCCCGATGCCAGCGGACATTATGCCTACCGCCATACCGCGGCGCTTCTTAAACCAGTTAGAGACGATGGTACTGGAGGGCACATGTCCCATGGTGGCCATGCCGACGCCAATAATGGCATAGCCCAGATAGAAAGCCCACAGTTGGCTTATCAGGCTGAGCCAGATAAAGCCCAGACCGACGATGATAGCACCGGTGGCGATAACCCATTTCGCCGCGTAATAACTAATCAGGCGGCCAACGAAGGGGGAAGTTATGCCTGAAATGAGCAGGTAAATCGTCCAGGCAATGGTGATATCCCCCCGCCCCCAGCCCAGGTCAGCCTGGAGGGGTTTGACAAAGAGGCTGAAGGCAAAATAGCCACACCCGGAAGTGGTAAAGAGGCAGAAAAAGGTGGCGACCACTACCCAGTAGCCGTAGAATATTCCCGGTTGGCTGACTACTTTTGTTGACATAAGCCAGATGTGCTAAACTATTTCTCAGGTTTAGCGGAAGTATACTATGAAGAAATTGGCCAGGACAATATCTGGAGTGACGCCGGTAGCGGTGATGGCTCGGCCGATGGGCTGCCCCGGCCAGTGCATCTATTGCCCCACCTATGCCGCCACGCCCCGGAGCTATACCCCGGAGTCGCCGGCAGTACTGCGCGCCCGCGAGTGCAACTACGCACCGAGGGAACAGGTCAGGCTCAGGTTGAAGGTTCTGGCGGACATGGGGCACCCTACTGACAAGATTGAGCTGATTGTCATGGGTGGCACCTTTCTCGCCGGCCCGGTGGACTATCAGTATGAGTTTATCAGGGCGTGCTATGATGGGCTGAATGGTGAAGACTCCACTACCCTGGAGGATGCCAAGCAACTCAACGAAAATACCAGCCATCGCTGTGTTGGGCTGTGTATTGAGACCCGACCTGACTGGTGTGGTCCGGAGCAGGTGGCCAGAATGCTGGAGTTCGGCACCACTCGCGTCGAGCTCGGCGTCCAGACTCTGGACGATGCAATCTACCGGCTGGTCAGGCGAGGGCACGGGGTAGAAGCCGTGGTCAGTGCTACCCAGTTGCTCAAAGAGCACGGCTTTAAGGTGCACTACCACTGGATGCCGGGACTGCCCGGCTCCACCCCGGAGAAGGACCTGGCGCTGTCAAAGCAGCTCTTTGATGACCCCCGCTTCCGGCCGGATGGTCTAAAGATATACCCCACGATGGTGGTGTCCGGCACCGAGCTGGAAAGGTGGTTCCTGACCGGCGGCTACCGGCCTTACGACAATGAGACCATGACCAATCTCGTGGCGGAGATTAAGTCCATCGTGCCCAAGTATATCCGAATATCCCGCATCCTGCGGGATATTCCACCCAGATTCATTGTCGGCGGCCTCAAAGATTCCCTGCGGGATGTGGTTCGGGAAAGAATGAAAGAGGCGGGGACGGAATGCCGCTGCATCCGCTGCCGGGAATATGGCCACCGCCGCCTGACCGGCTGGGAAATCGGCGAACCGCTCCTGGTACGCCTGGACTACGAAGCTTCCGGCGGTAAAGAAGTCTTTCTATCCTTTGAGGACGAGCAGGAAACTCTCTTCGGCCTCTTGCGGCTGAGAATCCAGTCACAACCCATCTTCACGGATTGCCCAGCAACCTCTCCCCTTTTGAAGGGGAGAGGGATAGAGGGTGAGGAGTCAATAAACAACCTCATCTCTAGCCTAGGACTGGAGACCAATGGTAATCTGGCCATAATCCGGGAGTTGCATGTTTACGGGCCGGAAGTCCCCTTGAAACAGCAGGCGCCGCAGGCTCGCCTGCCAGAGTCGCGGCCTGCCTGCCAAAGTTCAGGAGGAACGGCGGGCAGGAGGGACGGCGAGCAGGCCATTCAGCACAGAGGCTTCGGTCGAGCGTTACTGACGGAAGCGGAAAGGCTGGCGCGGGAAGAATTTCAGGCCAGGCAGATGGTGGTCTTGAGTGGAGTGGGGGCCAAAGAATACTACCGGGCTGATTTTGGCTACCGCCCGCTAGGCGACTATATGGTCAAGAACCTTTAGTCTCCCTCCGTAGCAGCTTGCGATAATAAGAGCCCGAGAGGTATAAGCCCGCCGCCGGATTATGGCCAAAAACCCGGTCTTTAGCCACCAGGACAGTAATCGGCGCACGAGCGTACCGGATAAACAGTGAGTCGTGCCCCACGCACAGCCCCACCATTATATTAAAGTCAACCCCAGCCTCGTTGAGAATCTTGGCCTGGGCTATTGGGTTGCACATTGATTCAAAAACGCCCGGCCCACCTATCTTCTGTGCCTTGGTGAGGCCAAGCCGCTCCTTGGGTGTAGCGCCCGTCTTACAGCAGACGGAGGCGACTTCAAAGCCCCGGTTTTCCAGAATCCGAATCAGGGTTTCCGCCTCACTCTTCAACCCGATACAGAAGGCCACCCCCAGTTTTTCATACCCCATCTTCCGGCTGAATTGCACAATCTCTTCCACGCGGGGGAGTCGCGGGGTCAAACCCTCCGGCAGGTGCATGTAGCCCTCAAATTCCTGAATGGAGGCCTGGCGGGCGAACCCCTTCACCTCCGGCTTCTCATACTCCTGCCAGGCTTGCTTGATGGCTTCTGCCTTGACCTTGGTCGGGCAGTTGGCCGGGCCTTCAAGAAAGTGCTCGGAGTAGCAGACCACTTTGCTACACTTGGCGCACTCAGCCTTCTCACTCATTATGCGTCCCTCCTTCCCGCCGAACCGGCAACTGAACCCTTGATTTTTAGGCCATTATAACATAAAGCCGGGGCTGACCTCTGGTGTTTTCCCTCGTTATATCGTTATAATGGATATAACGGGTTCTCATCCGCCTGGTAGATTAACAATTTAAGAATGATAACCCACGCTGAGAGATTGTTTACCAACCTATCCCCCACGGCCCCCTTCCCTTACTAAGGGAAGGGGGAGAAAGAAAAGAGAGGCTTCGCCTCTCTTAGACTCTCCGGGGCATCTAAGAGGGGCTTGCCCCTCTTTTTAGTTCATTTCCCCTCTCCTTGAAAGGAGAGGGGGATTAAGGGGG
>CAYGYD010000116.1:0-1485 GCA_964354005.1 uncultured Dehalococcoidales bacterium
AATCAGGCTGGCCTGATTGACACGCAGATTACCGGGAGCGGCGTCATTGACTTAGCCGTATCTCCGAACTACAGTCAGGACAATACCCTGTTTCTGTTAACCTGGGGCGGCGAGCATAGCCTGTGGCGCACGCTGGATGGCGGTGGGAGATGGGAGCGGGTCTTCAGCAGTGCCCCGCCCAATATCGACTCCATTAATCTGGTGAAGCTCTCGCCCAATTATGGCCGGGACAGCCGGGTTATTTTCTTGGCCGGGACTGGGGGTGGTGGTGCCGCGATATGGAATTCGGCGGACGGTGGACAATCCTTTACCCAGCGCGGTGCTCCCATGGCCATCGATGCCTGGGCAGTGACGGATAATAGCAGCCTGTTCCTGGGAAGCTATAATGGCACTGACGGTCTGGTTTACCATACGGCCAATAGCGGGTTTTTCTACTCCAGCGGCGTGGCAGTGGGCCACCAGCCGCTGAAATCAATCGTTCCCTCACCGAATTACGAGACGGACCGGACAATCCTGGTTGGCAATACTCTGGGCTGGGTCTACTGGTCGAGTGATAACGGCACCAGCTTTGAGCGCCTGGGTCAGCAGTTGCCCCTATCCAGTACCGGCGTGGGACAGGTAACCCTGGCCTTTGACCCCAAATTCGACAGCAATAAGATTGTCTACGCCGCCAGTGATGCCAAGTCAACCTCAGCCAGCAAAGAGCGCATCTTTCGCTTCATTATCGGCAAGAGCGCGGCCTGGGAAAGCATTGATAGTACTCTGCCGGTCGGGAGTATGGTCAACCAGCTCGCGGTGTCGGCGGACGGGGTGCTATATGCGGCCAGCTCACAGGCAGTTGATAGCACCACGAAGGAAGGTGGGTTGGAGCGCTCGCTTAATCCTGACTTTGCCCTGGGCGCCACCTTCGAAACAGTCATCCGTGGTCTGAGCAATGACACCACACTGACCGGGCTATGGGTGGTCGGTAAACAAGTGTGGTCACTTGACACCACGAATACCAGCTTGATGACCTACCTTGATACTCTTACCGAACCGGTCACGTTGACCTCGCCATCGGATAAAGCGGCCGGCGTCGAAACGACCAATGTCCGCCTCAGCTGGAAATCACTGAAGGGCGCCACCAAGTACCAGTGGCAGGTTGATTATGATAACGATTTCTCCTCTGTGCCCAGTGGCTTTGAGGGCAATACTGAAGAGACTTCGGTGCGCTTACCCGCCCTGGAAATGGGCACCACCTACTACTGGCGGGTGAGGGCGGCTGAGCCAGTGTTAAGCCCGTGGTCGGCCAAGTGGTCCTTCGCCACCACCCTCGGCAAGGCGGCGGTTGCCCCGGAGCTGCAGAGCCCTGGAGCCGGCGCCACCGGCATGCCGCTCCGACCAATATTTCAATGGAGCGCCATGGCTGGGGCGGAGCGATATGAACTGTTGGTATCGGCCGAGGTTTCCTTGGACAATCCGGTAATCGCCAGGACGGGCGATTCG
>CAYGYD010000116.1:1585-5202 GCA_964354005.1 uncultured Dehalococcoidales bacterium
ACGACCACTACCATAATACGGGAGGCCCCACCGCCGGGCATGCCCATCTGGGCACTCTACCTCATGGGGCTCGGAGCTCTCGTCGCCATCCTGTTGCTGGTTATTATACTGATGCTCGTTGTCCGACGGCGTGCGGGTTAAGTATAATTGTACAGACACTTGCCAGGGTAATTCTGGGACTCAGCCTGAATAGCTGAGTCCGGTTTACCGCTTAGAAAGAGTTTTATTTGTCAAAACGAATACATTTTCCCAAGATATTCCCCGGCTGGTGGACAGTCCTGGCCGGGGGAATTGTCGCTCTGTGGGCTTATGGCTACCAAGCCTATGGTATTTCGGCATTATTCAAGCCTATTTCATCTGAATTGGGTTTTAGTCGGGCAGCCACTTCTGTCGCCTCAAGTATCGGTCGCTTTGAAGGAGGTTTTGAAGCCCCGCTCACCGGCTGGATTACCGACCGTTACGGGCCGAGGTGGATAGTTATTCTCGGCGTTTTCCTCATCAGTCTTGGTCTAGTCCTGATGTATTTTATTAACTCGCTCTGGTCTTTTTATGTCGCCTGGGGGGTGCTCGCGGGGACGGGGGTAAATATTGCTTTGAGTGTGCCGCTTGATACTGCCATATCCAACTGGTTTGTCAAGCGGCGGGGCCTGGCCCTCAGTATCAAAGTAATGTTCTCCGGGCTCTCCGGGGTGGCGGTCATGCCACTTATTGCCTGGCTCATCACAGTGCAAGGTTGGCGTAACGCCTGTCTTCTCGGCGGCGTAGTCATGGCGGTTGTCGGCCTGCCTCTGATGTGGTTCTTTTTGAAGCCGCACCGGCCGGAGTATTACGGACTGCTGCCGGATGGTGCATCAGTAAAGGAAGAAGTTGATAAGACAAGGCAAATGATAGATTTGGGGGTAAAGTACGCGGCGGAAGTACAGGAGGTTGAATTTACCCTGCGGCAGGCCATGAGGACCCGGGCCTACTGGCTACTGGTGTTGGCCATGGCGATAAACGGCCTGGTCGGTCCCGTGATGACCATCCACACCATACCCTTCTTAACGGATATCGGCATCGACCCGCTTAAAGCGGCCGGCATGATGTCGATATATGTTGGCGTCAGTATTCCCTTCCGGTTTATTGGTGGGTTTATCGCTGACCGGGTTAAAGCTAGGTATTTGCCGTTTCTCCTCTGCGCCGGGTATTTGCTGCTGGCAGTTGGTGTCGTTGTCTTTCTGCTGCACCAGACGATACCTATGATTTATGTCTGGTTTGTGCTCTTCGGCATGGGCTGGGGGATTCTAAACATCGTACCACCGTTAATCAGGGCTCGTTACTTTGGGCGGAAAGCCTTTGGCTCGATTGGCGGCACCTTTTCAATGTTCATAGCGCCAGCTGGGGTGATAGCGCCAATCTATGCCGGCTGGGTATATGATACCACCGGTAGTTACATTACCGTCTTCACTCTGTTCGCCGTGCTACTGACCGTATCGGCCGCCATCTTACCCTTTATGCCACCCCCCAAACCACCAGCCCAACTGACTGATGTCCGCAAATTCCTGTAGCTCACCTGCCCCGGCGCTCTTACCCGGCTTTTCTTGACCTCTTTGTCCACAAGCGCTATACTTTTACAATTGTTTGGAGATTGGCCCATTAGTCCCCGGGACCCAGCGTGAATAGCTGAGCCCGGTTTGTCGTAGCGAAAGACTTTCTTTGTCTAAACGAATACATTTTCCCAAGATATTCCCCGGCTGGTGGACAGTCCTAACCGGTGGCGTTCTCGCGCTATGGGCGTACGGTTATCAGGCTTACGGTATTTCGGCTCTCTTCAAGCCCATTGCTTCAGAACTCGGCTTCAGCCGGGCGGCTACCTCGGTTGCCTCCAGTATCGGTCGCTTTGAGGGAGGGTTTGAAGCGCCAGTCACTGGCTGGATTACCGACCGTTACGGGCCGAGGTGGATAGTCATGCTTGGCATCGCCCTCGTCAGTGTCGGCCTGGTCCTCATGAGCTATATCAACTCGCTCTGGTCTTTTTATGTCGCCTGGGGGGTACTGGTAGGGACGGGGGCGAATATTGCCCTGAGTCTGCCGCTTGATACCACCATATCCAACTGGTTTGTTAAACGGCGGGGCCTGGCGCTCAGTATTAAGGTGATGTTCTCCGGGCTCTCCGGGGTGGTGGTCATGCCGCTTATTGCCTGGCTCATCACAGTGCAAGGTTGGCGTGCCGCCTGCCTTATCGGCGGCGTGGTCATGGCAGTAGTCGGCCTGCCTCTGGTCTGGTTCTTTTTGAAGCCGCACCGGCCGGAGTATTACGGACTACTGCCTGATGGTGCGTCAGTAAAGGAAGAAGCTGACGAGACAAGGCAGATGGTAGATTTAGGGGTAAAGTATGCGGCTGAGGTGCAGGAGGTTGAATTTACCCTGCGGCAGGCTATGAGGACCCCCGCCTACTGGTTGTTAATTGTGGTCAATGCTGTTCATGGTCTGGTAGCTCCCGTGATGAGCATTCACTGCATACCCTTTTTGACTGATATCGGCATCGACCCGCTTAAAGCGGCCGGCATGATGTCAATCTTTGTTGGTGTCAGTATTCCCTTCCGGTTTGTTGGTGGGTTTATCGCCGACCGGGTTAGTGGGGGGTTTTTACGGTTTCTCCTCTGCGCTGGGTATTTTCTGCAAGCGGCCGGTATTGGCGTCTTCTTGCTACGCCAAACGATACCTATGATCTATGTCTGGTTTGTCCTTTATGGTATTGGTATGGGGATAGGGAACATTCTGCCCCCTTTGATGAGAGCCCGCTACTTTGGTCGGAAGGCCTTTGGCTCTATTGGCGGCACCTCTGCAATGTTCGTGACGCCAGTCGGGGTAATAGCACCAATCTATGCCGGCTGGGTATATGATACCACGGGTAGCTACATGACCGCCTTCACTCTATTTGGCGTGCTGCTGGCGGTATCGGCGTCAATACTGCCCTTTGTCTTCCCCCCCAAACCGCCACCGAAGCTTACTGATGTTCGCCAGATTCTGTAACAGGGGACTTTAGTAGCTCAGCAGCAAGACCTGGGTGCTGACCGGCAGGTTAGCCTTGGTCACCGATAACTTGGGGCGGGAAGTCACATCCTTCACACCCATTTCCTTGAGGAACCGGTCGACTGGTTCCAGTTCTCGCTTAAGTGCCTCCGTCTTATAATGCATCGGCACCACAATCTTGGGCTCAAGCTGGCGGACGACCTCCGCGGCCATGCTGGCATTGATGGTGGAGACGCCGCCCACCGGCACCAGGAGCACATCCACATTGCCGATTTCCTCAACCTGCTGGGTGGTCAGGACATGGCCCAGGTCGCCCAGGTGACAGATGGCCACCTCATCCACCTCAATGAGATAGACGATATTCTTGCCTCTCTGTTTACCACCGTCTCCATCGTGGAAGGTGGGCATCCCGATTACCAGGATACCACCGATTTCATACTCACCCGGCCCCTTAATCACCTTCGGCTCGCCGCCAATGCCCCCAACATAAGAATGCCCGGCGTGCTGGTGGCTAACGGTAACGATGCGAGCGGTCTGTTTGCCCAGGGAGTAGCCCAAATCCGGCGGGTAGGGGTCAGTAATGACGGTAGCCTGAGAGCCCT
>CAYGYD010000117.1:0-5187 GCA_964354005.1 uncultured Dehalococcoidales bacterium
GAGGAGAAAAGAACCTGCTCCGGCCCGACGATATCCACTATTTCTCTCAGGTAACGGCGGAAGAGGCGTGGCTTCGCTTCGGCTGTCAGTTGCCACATGGCTAAGTCGCCGTAGATATTCTTTTTGTGCTTGGCAAGGGCTGCCCAATCGTGCCACCAGATATCGCCCATGTGGGCGGCAATGATGGTGAGATTGGGGAAATCGACGGCGATGTCATCAAGATGAATGGGGTGAGCGTATTTGGCGTGAGACCCCGGCAGTGGGCCGGTGTGGGTCAGTAGCGGCACGCCCAGTTCGCTGGCGACTTTCAGGACGGCATAAGCCTCTTCGCTGTTTGGATAATAACCGTCGTCAGGATGCCATTTCAGTCCTTTCATCTTGAATTCGGTGATGCACTGGCGGAAGAGCGCCGGTGCTTCAGCCCGTCGCGGGTCAATACCGGCCAGGGCGATAGTTCGTCCCGGGTGTCTGGCCGCCGCCTGAGCACAGTATCCGTTAATTCGTCGGATACGCTCATTGTCAAAGCCATAGTTGATGTTATCCACGATATTAAGAACAGTGACATCAATGGCACTCTCATCCATTCGCTTGGTGAGCTTGTTACAGTCCGGGTCGTCCATATAGTCCCGATACAGCGGCAGGGTTTCATCCATTGATTTCTTAATGCCGGCTATTGCGGCGTGGCTAAGCCAGCCGGCCGCCATAGCCCTACCTCTCGTCTCGTCCGCTGGCCAGCGGATAAAGTGGTAGTGTATATCAACAATCACTTCCTGCCTCCTCAGAAGGAAATTAGTAAATAGATAGCGCACCTACAGGGATTTTAACCCACGACCCTCGGTTCCGAAGATTAAGACTGGTCATCCCAAGCAGTGCTGTCAGATAGCATACAGCTTTGTTTCTTCCGCCGTCAACCCTTGGGTTTATATCTGGCAATGCCACCCAGTGCCGCCGGGTGCCAAAGAGTTTGTCGATGTTCTGTTCATCGCCTGGTATAACCGCGTACGTGACTGCGAGTCTTTTGCCCGTAAGCTAGAAGCCTCAGTAATAATCCTGGCTATTGACAATCCATTTCCGCCGGACTATACTGAAGCTCCAACACATGAAATAGACCCGAGAATCACACTACCTCTCTTGTTTCCGGGCCCTCGTCAAGTTTCCTGATAGTATATTGACAAAACACAGAATATGAGTTATAAGAATACAGCAGATTAAGTTGCAAGGCATGATGCCGAGCCGAACTGAACTGGATTAGCCAACAGCATCGCCAAAACAAATTTAGGGAGGGAGAGCATGAAAGCGAGAGTTGTGTGGTTAATAGTGACCGGTCTCATGGTGATGGCACTGGTTCTGGCTTCCTGTGGACCGCAGACCACGACAACGCCACCCACCACCCCACCCACGACAGCACCCCCGACAACAGCACCACCAACCACAAAACCACCCACCGCTGAGCCGCAATATGGCGGAACCTACACCGGTATTATAGCGCAGGATATTCAGGGGTTTGACGAGGCATTTAAGACCCCGTGGACCGTCCTTACCATGCACCTCACTAATGAAGAGCTTCTTACCGGGGATTGGGCTAAGGGACCAGCCGGCACTGGTGAAGTAGACTGGATCTATGAGGGTTTCATCCTTCAATATGAAACAAACCTGCTGGCGGAGAGCTGGGAGAACCCCGAGCCGGGTACCTTTATCTTCCACATCCGCAAAGGGGTTAAATGGCAAAACATCCCGCCGGTCAGCGGAAGAGAATTGACCGCCGAGGACATAAGGTACTCCGTTAATCGGGTATACACAGTGCCCACGGCTTATCTGCGGAATACTACACCATCGAAAATAGAAGTGTCGGCACCTGACAAATATACCTTCGTGCTTAAGGTTCTCACGCCATTGTATCAGGGACAGGTATTTGGAGATGTTAGTGACAAGGTTAGGATAGTGGCCAAGGAGATGGTAGATAAGTATGGAGACCTCCAGAACTGGCGGGCGGCTTGCGGCACGGGACCATATACCCTTGCGGATTACCTTCCGGCAAGTTTCGTGCTGCTTAAGAAGAATCCTGACTACTGGCGCAACGACCCGGTCCACCCCGACAAGCGGTTGCCCTACATAGATACTCTCAAGTGGCTGGTCATAACGGACCCATCTACTCGGCAGGCAGCATTATTGACAGCCAAGGCTGACCGCTTTGAGGGCTTCGCGTGGGACGAGAAAGATACTCTTAAGAAATCCAGCAAAGACCTGCAGTTTAAAGAAGTTTTCACCGCCTATCCCTACAATATATACCCCAGGTCCGACAAGGCGCCTTTGTCTGACATCAGGGTCCGTAAGGCGATGATAATGGCCATTGACTATGACAAAATCATAAATAGCTACTACGCCGGCAATGCCGTGCTGGGGAGCTTCCCGGTAGCGCCCATTAAGGGATATCTGGATATGTACACCCCAATAAGCGATATGCCGAAGGACATCAAGGACCTGTATACATACAATCCCGAGGGGGCAAAAAAGCTTCTGGCGGACGCCGGCTATCCCACCGGCTTCAAGACCAGCGTGCTCGCTGGTAATGTCCTCGCCCAGGTGGACGTATTATCCTTGGTTAAGGACATGTGGGCCAAGGTTGGCATCGATTTAACACTCGATGTCAAGGAATTCGCTGTCTGGTACACGATGATTGCTGGAAAGACAGGCCCTGACCCATTGACCTACCGTTACTGTACCTACACTTCACCCTATAAGTTGCTCGACAGCCGACTGACGTCCGAGTTTGACGCCGCCATGATCAATGACCCGAAGTGCAACGAATATTTTGATAAGGTACAGGCAGCGTTCTTCAATCCCCCTGAGTTCAACCGGCTCATGAAGGAATATGCCCAGTACTTCCAGAGCAACGCCTGGGTGATACAGGGGCCGATACCCTATGTCTATACTGGCTATTGGCCATGGGTCAAAGGCTATCACGGCGAAGGTCCTGTAGGTTACAGCAACCAAGCGGCATTTCCCATGTATATATGGATTGACCAGGACCTGAAGGAGAAGATGACCGGCAAGAGATAGGGTAAGGGGTAAGAATGTTAAGGGGGCAGTACCGCATGCGGTACTGCCCCCTTAATTATTGTAAAAACAGAATAGAGAGGAGAATTTTGACCATGACGGATGTAGCCGTAGAAACAGCTTATGGGAAGGTAAGTGGAAGCACAGCGCTGGCTCTTGGGTACAACACTAAGAGACACCGATTATGTCTTTGCCCATCCTGACGGCGGACCACTGGGCCTGGGCGCAGTAACCCATGCGTTTCTCAAGGTTACTCACAGAACCGGACTGAAGGCCTGAGGTGGCACGGCCTGTGCCGCAGTTATGCCTCACTGACGCTGGGCAGTCCGGTATGGGTAAGACTGCAGATTCAAACAAATTGGGGAGATTAGTCAAGTAAAGTGAAGTGAGATTATCTTGACTCCTCTTAGCGTCTGATGGTACTTTGGTACTGCGACTTCCGTATAGTATGATTCCGCGGCGATTGTCGGCACAGGAAATGATTTCCCAAGAGGTTAGTGGTGTGGTTACGCTGGAGTTCTACACCCGCTCACACGTGCTCAGTGGGCAGGTATCCTGCCCAAGTAGGTCACGTCTGTCAGACTTACTCAACGAATCATCCCTTGAACGAAGCGTCAAAGGCGAATTCATTGAGTTTGTTAACGCCTACTATCCGGGCAACGGAGATGGGGACACGCATCAGGACAAACCCAAGGAGTACATCAGAAAGGCAGCTATTCAGCTCGTGGCAGTACCAGACGCTGACCTGGGAAGAGGTATTGGAACTGGTAACAACCCGAAGGCATATCCGTTTGTGCGCAAGTACACGGCGCGGGTGAGCCTTCAACTGGAGACTTACACGCTTATTGGCAACATCCACTGTTGTCAGGGGCAGAGTGTGCAGGATGTGCTTAACGATAACACACTGTTCCTGCCCCTAACAGATGTCACTATCGCCCGTGAATATCACGTTTACGCAACCAGACCTTTTGTTGCTGTAAACAAGCAGCAAATTATTTCGTCCCGGGAAGAGCGATTCGGCTAGACGACCCAAGGGGCTGGCGCGCAGAAATTGGGTATGACAGGCTAGACTCTGCATACGGTACCACTTCTTTAGAGACGTTTCATTTCGTCCATTAGCAAAAACAGAAAAGCCCCTGACATTGACCAACCAATGCGGGGCTTTTTAGCTTCAAAAAGTGGCGTGCCTAGAGGGACTCGAACCCACGGCTCACGCACCGACTCCACTGTCTGAGGCCTGCTTCATGATAGCCGAGACCATTCTCATCCTGCGGGTTCACTCGACCTTCTGATTATCCTGATACGCTGGCCAAAGCTAATTCGTAGCTACAAAAAGACTATCTACCTGGTCTCTTGCCGATGCAGCGAAACGGCTTGGGCGGGCCTATCAATAAGACCCCCCAATCCGCTGGTAGTCAGCCGGCGGGAGACGATAGGCATGACAATCGGGACTGAATGCGGTTAAAATGGTTCTAGGGTCAGTTGATTGTTGAGTGCTCCGGACTCACCGGTTGGGCGGCATTGGTAAGGCAATGCTGTGACAGGTTTCTGCCATCAACCATGATATCGTGAGCTGCAATCCGGAATCTGACTAGAACATAATACCTTCCCGAAACTTGACCAATATGCGAATATTGTTGGTGGGCCTATCTTTGGTACCTGTATGCCGTAGCAGCCACATGGTGGCTGAAGGGCAGCGATGGGGTACTACTCGGTTCCTGCTCAGACCAAATGAACGCAGGACAATCAGGAGTAAGACAGCAATGCCGAAGTACGAAGGTGAGATTGACAACCTGTTTGACAAGATGGTAAAGAAGGGCTTGGCTTCCACGAGCCATCACTGGATAGAAAGAGCCACCGAGCAGAAGAACCCTCGGCTTACGTTGGATTTGGCTTGTTCTACATTGCTGGTGTATGACCGAGTCGACAAGCAGCTGATGACTCTTAAAGAACTGAACTGACAAGTTTGCCGTCTTAGCATCACACTGCGCTCGTCTGCGTGCCACAGACGGTCTTACCACTCGTGTCGCACATCACCACACGGAACCTCTCACATTTCACAAGCTGACTCACCGTTGCGGCTTCACTCCAGTCACCAGCGAACTGCGGGCAGCGGGTGGCAGGGGTATC
>CAYGYD010000118.1:0-5171 GCA_964354005.1 uncultured Dehalococcoidales bacterium
GAAGCACCGCGTGGCTGGTACATCCCCTTCTCCCACTCACTGATTGTCTGCTGGCGAGTACCTAACCTTTCCGCCAGTTCACTCTGAGTGAGACTCAGGTGACGCCTTAAGGCGTGGATGCGCTCGCCATCCCAGTACGGCCGATTAACCTTACGCCTGACCATTGTTTTGATTTTACACGATTTAGTGTAAACTGTCAAGACTTGTCCTAGTTCAGTACATCAGTGACACCTCTCACTGTGACACGAAAGGTGGGACAACCTCACCCCCTCTCCTTCAAAGGAGAGGGGGAGAAAAATTAAGAAGAGGGGCGTCAGCCCCTCTTAGACGCCCCCATCATCAGGTGTATAAGAGGAGCAGAGCTCCTCTTATCTAATTGCTCCCTTCCCTGGGGAAGGGGGTAAGGGGATGGGGTATTCCGAAGATTTAAATGTCCCCTATCTTTCTGAACGGTAACGCCAGTCTTGACAAAGACCCAGAACAGGACTAAACTCAAGCCCAAAATCTGAAACAGTATTAAGCCGGGAGGGTTAGAATGCCTACAGCCAAGGTTGGTGATATCAATATCTATTACGAGGTCCACGGCAAGGGGGAAGCCCTGGTTCTGATTATGGGCTTGGGGGGTAGCTCCGTGTGGTGGTTCCGGCAGGTTCCGGTCTTTTCGCAGCAATACCGGGTTGTTGCCTTTGACAACAGAGGCACCGGGCAGAGTGATAAGCCCGATATGCCCTATACCATGGAGATGATGGCGGCGGATGTCGCCGGGTTGCTTGAGAATATCGGCATCAAAGCCGCGCACGTCTTTGGGGTTTCCATGGGTGGAATGATAGCCCAGCACTTTGCTATACGCTATCCGGAAAGGGTAAGTAGTCTAATTCTGGGGTGTACGACTTGTGGAGGCCCGCACAGCCTGATGCCGGATGCGGAAGCAATGTCGGCTCTCTCCGACATAGAGCACATGCAGAGACAGACTCCCGAAGAAAGGGTAAGGGAAATGCTTCCTTTCATATTGAGTCAGGAGTTTATCAACAAGAATGAGCGCCTTATCGAGCAGTTTATAGCCAAAGTAACTGAGTATGTCACCCCTCTTCATGGCTATATGAGGCAGGTGGAAGCGATAATGGGGCATGATACCTACGAGCGTCTACCCGAGATTAAGGTGCCGACTCTGGTAATTGCCGGAGATGCCGATAGGCTGGTTCCTGTTGAAAACTCGCGGCTCCTTGCGTCAAGGATACCCAGGGCCGAACTGGTCATACTGAAAAAGATGGGCCATGGGTTCTGGGTTGAGGCGGAGACGGAGGCTAACAAAGTAGTCCTGGATTTCCTCAGGCGGCACCGCCGCTCCCGCTAGGTTTTGTCCGGCGCTTTCTACGGTTTCTTGATTAATCATTCTGGTGAAGCGGTAGTGCCCGCCCGGAACCGCTGTCCCAGAGCTACCGAGGTGCGATAGGCTTCGCTCTGCCGCTGCTGTTCAGTGTTGCTCCAGCCAAGAAGACGCCCCATCTCCCTGGCCACAGTGTCCACGGCATCCAGTCCTTGGCACGGTCCCAAGCCTATTGCACTGCGGCGAAGTAGAAAGTCGGTCACGGTGAAGGTGCTCTCCTCTTTTACCGCATGCCACACCTGGGCCAGGATGTCCCGGCAATGAGGACAGATTGACTGACTCCCTCGCCCATCCTGGCGTGCCAGGTCTAGAATCTGGGAGAAGCGCGAACCATAGAGACCGACCAGATGTGACACCGTCTCTACCGGGAGGCCGCTTTCCTGAGTGGCCTGGGGCACTTTCTCCTGCGGCACCGCTGATGCTCCCGGCAGGGGAGCTTCCGCCGTCACACAGGATGCTTTGACACCCACCTTCTGGCACACCAAATCTACCGTCTCCTGGGCGATACCTCTATAGCTAGTTATCTTGCCTCCCAGCACGGAGACAAACCCCCCGGTGCCATCACTACGCTGGTGGTCAATGAGCTTATGCCGGCGCGAGATATTGGACGCTCTTTTGCCCATCGAGCCAGCCAGCGACCGCAGGCCAGCGGTCGCATAGAAGATGTCTTCTTTCCGTAAGGAGGGGAAAGCCTGACGGACCTCCGTCAGCAAATAGTCCACATCCTCCGGCTCAGCATACACACTGTCCAGGTCCCCGGAGTAGTCGGTATCCGTGGTCCCAATGAGGGAGTAGCCCTGCCAGGGGATGACGAAAAAAAGACGGTTGTCAGTATGGGCAAAGAGAACCACGGCTTTATGGGATACCTGAGGCGTCAAGATATGGATTCCCTTGGTCTTCCGCACTGTGGGCTTAAGGAGCTTGGGAAACATGTTGCATATACCATCCATCCAGTGACCGGCCACATTAACCACGATAGAAGCCTTTACCCGGTGCACCTGCCCCGACAGCATATCCTCCACCTGCACCCCAGTCACGGCGCTGCCATCGTTCACGAGGCCGGTAACCCTGGCATGGTTGATAACGAAGGCCCCGTGTTCAGCGGCGGAGAGAGCGTTTTCGAGGCAGAGACGCTCGGCGAAAGCCACCTGGCAATCATAGAAGAGATAGGAGCCGGACAGCCTAGCCAGCGCCAAACCCGGCTCCAACTCCAGGGTCTCACGGCGAGAGAGGTACCGGTGGGAGGGAAGGGTCTTATCAAAGGAGAGGAGGTCATAAAGACGCATACCCAAAGCCATAACACCCCGCGCCAGCGGACTGGCCAAGGGTAGCACGAACGGGAGAGGATGTACCAGGTGGGGCGCAATCTTAAGGAGCACTTCTCGTTCCCGCATGTCCTGGCGCACCAAGTGGAGGTCTAGATGTCGCAGGTAGCGGAGCCCACCATGAATCAGGCGGGAGGAACGGGATGTAGTGCCACAGGCGAAGTCTTCTTTCTCCAGAAGCAGTGTCCTGAGTCCGCGGAGGGATGCATCCCGGGCAATGCCTGTCCCGACGATGCCCCCACCAACAACAATTAAATCAAATGTCGGCTTGTCAAGTTCATCAAAGTCTCTCTTCACCCTATTCTCTTACCTCGGCTGGTGACCCAGCTACGGGCACGCTCAATAGCCCACTTCCAGCCGGTGTGAGCGCCTCCCGATGGTTAGCGGTAACCACAACCTCCACATTATATACGGCAACCCCGCTTTCGGCAAGGCTTTGTGCTGGTCTGTATGATGAGGCACATTGCTTATTCCAAATTGCCTCACCCCCTGCCCCCTCTCCTGAAAGGAGAGGGGGAAAGAGATTGAAAAGAGGGACTCCGTCCCTTTTGGATTTCCTGCTTAAATCCCTCTCACTCTCCCTTTATGAAAGGGAGAAGTTTCCTTGTTTTGGCGACTGGTCACCCCCTGTCTCCCCCTTTACAAAAGGGGGAGACAGGGGGATTTTATTCTTCGCCCTCTCAAACGCCTCCATCATCAGGTGTCTAAGAGGAGCGAAGCTCCTCTTTTTTCATTTCCCCCTTCCTCTTATTAAGGGGAAGGGGGTAGGTGGGGATGGGGTTATTACCAGCTAAACCCGACCAAACCCCGGCCGGCCCGGCCGCGGCCGGATAATTTAGCCGCGAGCGGGCACACCACCTAACCGCGCTTTTTGAGACAAAGCTCAATCCGATTCAAGGCTTCGTCAATATCGGCGGCGCTGACCATGCGGTGGGTGACGGCACGAAACTGCTGGCCGCTGCGGTAGCTGAGCTTGACACCGTGGGCCTCCGCTTGTCGCAGGAATTCAAGGCCGGGAACACCCGGGTTAAGCTCAAACAGGACAATATTGGTCGGGACATCCGGGCGTGGCACAATGATACCAGGGATACGGTCCAGCCCGTGAGCTAAGCGCCGCGCATTCTCGTGGTCTTCGGCCAAACGGCCTATCATTGTCTTCAGGGCCACGATGCCAGCGGCGGCAATGACTCCGGCCTGACGCATGCCGCCGCCAATCATCTTGCGCCATTTGCGGGTGCTGTCCACAAAGTCGTGCGTCCCGCACAGGAGAGAGCCCACTGGAGCACTTAACCCCTTGGATAGACAGAAGCAGACCGAATCGGCCTCCTTGACCAGTTCACTGGCGGGTAGACCCAGGGCAACGGCCGCATTGAAGATACGAGCCCCGTCAAGATGAACGCGGAGTCCGTGCTGATGTGCCAGCCGGGCAACGGCGGCCGTGTACCCGGGGGCGAGGACGGCACCGCCGCAGCGATTGTGAGTATTCTCCAGGCACAGGAGAGTAGTCGGCGGAAAGTGAATGTTTCTGCCCCGGATGGCACTCTCAATTGCCACCAAGTCTATCTGGCCATCGGGCTCGTTAGGAACAGTGCGCATCACCACTCCGCCCAGGGCCGAAGCGCCACCGACCTCATACCAGAACATATGGGCCTCGTTCCCGATGATAATCTCATCCCCGCGCCTGGTCTGAGCCAGCACAGCCAGGAGATTGCTCATCGTCCCGCTGGCGGTAAAGAGCGCCGCCTCCTTTTCCATCATCTGGGCGGCCAGTTGCTCCAGGGCATTGACCGTTGGGTCTTCACCATAGACATCATCACCTACCCTGGCCTCATACATAGCACGGCGCATCTCTTCAGTGGGATGGGTTACCGTATCACTGCGTAAATCAATAATCTTCACCGGGTGCCTCCTGTCCACGCGAGTTCTCTTTGGCATTTACGCTGTTGAGTTTAGTATTCAGACGCATTGTTGTCAATCGGCCGGGAAGTGGGTCTGGGACAATGGTTGAACTGATTGCCAGAAACTCCTATAATGTCTAAGGAAGCGAACAGGAGGGGTGAACAATGAGTAACGGTGTTTATATTATCGGTGTGGGCATGGTTAAGTTTGGCAAGTTCCTGCAGAGGAGTATCAAGGACATGGCCGGTCAGGTCCTGGAGGAGGCTCTCAAGGACTGCGGCCTGACCCGACAAGATATTCAGGCGGCCTGGTTTTCCAATGCCATGTGGGGCTTATATTCTTTTCAGCACTCCATCCGGGGGCAGGTAGCGCTGAGCGCCAATGGCCTGCAAAATATCCCGGTAACCAATGTGGAGAATGCCTGTGCCAGTGCCAGCACGGCTCTGCAGGGGGCCTGGACGGCGCTCAAGGCGGGACTCTATGACTGCACCCTGGCCATTGGCGCGGAGAAGATGTATGACGAAGACCGGGCCAAGGTGATGGGCAGCTTTATGGCCGGG
>CAYGYD010000119.1:0-5142 GCA_964354005.1 uncultured Dehalococcoidales bacterium
TACATTAGCAAACTATGGGGAACTTCAAAGCAAGAACCTTGGCCAGAGAGGGTCGTTTTGTAAGTTTTACAATGACTTCATTAACAATATTTGGACCTCCAGCAGAATAATTGCCACAGGCTTAGATTTGTTATCAATCAACAAAAGGGGACACTTTGCAACCGAACACTTTGGTATGGTCACGAGGGGCAAAGAAGCTCCCTGAGGGTGTGATTGTAGTCTCTTCGATGTTGAATCGTCTGGGCTTGCGCTTCCTTTCTGCGCTGTAGGCTCTGCTCTCTCCTGCCACAGAGAACATCAGCGGGCGTCACATCACCCAGGTCTACCTGGTATTAAGTAGCTGGCTCACCTTTTGCCAGATAATATCGGCGATTTTCTTTTTGGGCTGGCCGGCATCAATGACCAGCCAGCGCGCCGGTTCGTCTTTCGCCATCTTAAGATAGCCCGACCGCACCCGCCGGTGGAAAGCCAAGCCCGCCTCCTCAAAACGGTCGTGCTTTCTAGTGCTTTTCCGAGCCAGTCCTTCCTCCGCTGTTATATCCAGCAGTACGGTTAAATCGGGCTTAAGTCCCTTGGTCGCCGCCCGGCAAATGCTTTCAACCATCGCTCGGTTCAGCCCGCGACCGTAGCTCTGGTAGGCAATCGTGGAGTCAAAAAAGCGGTCGCCAACAACGACCTTGCCGGCTTTTAGGCTCGGCTGGATGACCTCTTCCACCAACTGGGCACGACTGGCATTGAATAATAGTAGCTCCGTCAGGGGTGCTATTTTGGTGTCGCGCCCCCACTTCAGCCAGTAGCCAATCTTATTGCCCAGGGGTGTGCCGCCAGGCTCGTGTATTAAGAGTACCGGAATGACCAACTGAGACAGACGGTGATATAGTGCCCGCGCCTGCACACTCTTTCCGCACCCCTCTCCTCCCTCAAAGGTGACAAAGAGAGCCATTTCTATCCCTCGTTCTTCTTTAGTTCCTGAAAGAGGTCGGTGCCCAGGCCAGCCGTGAAAAAACTATCGGCCATGAACGCGGCGTGGCTATCCTGGTAGATATGCAGCGGAGTGATGGAGATATAGCCCTGTTCTATTGTCCCGATATCCGTCATGTCCTGATGGATTTTGTCCGGGATTCTCTGCCGCACCAGCCAATAGTACCGGCGCTTGCCGTCGTGGCCTTCCTCAACGGTGTCGATGTGACTCTCGCTGGCGAGGCGAGTAAACCTGATGCCTTTAATCTCGCTTAGCGGCCGGTCAGGCAGGTTGACATTAAGAAAGATATTAGCTGGTAAGACATTTGAGGCTATCTTTCTGGCCAGTAAAGCCACCACCCGAGCCGCCCCATTCAAAGATGGACTGTCCACCCCAGCTGTTGATACCGCGATGGCCGGGAAACCACGCAGGTAGCCCTGCAGGGCACCGCTGATTGTACCGGAGATGAGGACATCATTGCCCATATTGTGCCCCCAGTTTATCCCAGAGACAACCAGCCCAATCTGACCTTTGACCAGCTTTTCCAAGGCCAGGATGACGCTATCGCCCGGTGTGCCTTCTACGGCGTAGGCCTCTATTTCTGGCACTAACGGCCGCACCTTTTGCACTCGCAGGGGCTGGCTCAGGGTGACAGCGGTGCCGATGGCACTCTGCTCCCGGTCAGGAGCTACCACAACGACATGGCCGACATTCTTCAATTCCTTAGCCAGTATCCACAGGCCTTCGGCCAGTATGCCGTCATCATTGGTGACCAGTATTCTCATATTTAACCCTACTCAGTTTATCACGGGGCGAATAATCAGCGCAAAGGAGAAGTCCTCTAGGAAATATCCTAACCCCATCCCCTTTATTCCTTTGCCCTTATTGAAGGGGATGGGAAATTGGCACATAAGAGGGGCGTAGCTCTCTTCGACACCCCATGAAGTTTACTGAATCAGCTTAATAGTGCTTGTTTAACAACCCCTCACCCTGTATCCCTCTCCCCTTGCCACGGGGAGAGGGAAGAAAGTTTATGAGGGGGACGAAGTCCCCCTAACCCCCTGCGGCAAAACCAAGGTATCCAAGAGGGTGGAGGCTTATCCAAGACAGGGGTGTCTGAGAGGGGCAAAGCCCCTCTTTTAATTATCTCCCCCCTCTCCTTTTAGGAGAGGGGGACCAAGGGGGTGAGGTTAGTAGACACCATCAGGGCTTCATTTTCACCGGCAGGCCGGACACCATCAGATATACTTCGTCGGCCCTTTCTGCCAGGCGCTGATTTGCCTTACCCAGCAGGTCGCGGTAGGTTCGGCCCACTCGGCTGACTGGCACCAGCCCCATTCCGACTTCATTAGTCACGATGATAAAACTGGCGGCCACCCGGTTAAGGCAATCAATTAGCTCGTTCATCTCACGGGTAACCGCCTTCTCGGCCAGCGAGTCATCGATATGAGCGCCAGTTGGGTCAATAAACTGACCCAGGACATTACTGACCAGAAGCGTCAGGCAATCAATGATTACTATTTGAGCGCCTCCGATTTGCTGGATAATGTGGTGGCCAATCTGAGTGGTGGCTTCAAGGGTGCGCCAGGCGGTGGGGCGGGCGTGGCGGTGCTGTTCAATACGCTGGCGCATCTCCTCATCGCCGGCCTCGGCCGTCGCCACAAAAAGCACCGGTTGGCCCAGTCTTTGCGCCAGCTCTTGAGCAAACCGACTTTTGCCACTGCGGGCACCGCCGGTGATAAGAATTGTGGTCAACCCGCCCCCAGTCATACACTTAGGTCTTTCAAATGTGAGGTGTCATTGAGCAGGGTCAGAATGGCGCCACGGGGGTAGGTGTCAACGATACTGAGTGAGGCATTGTCAAAGCGAAGTTGCCACCAGCAGGTGTGGGCGATACCCATTAAGGCACAGACCAGCGTGCGCAGCGGCCCGCTATGAGACACAACCAGCACCGTCTCTGATGGTGCATGCCTGTTCAGTCGGTCGGCGAACCCGCTGACCCGCTCAATAAACTCCTCAAAACTTTCACCCGCAGGAAACTTGAGCCGGAGATTAAAGTTGGCTACCAACTCGGCCACTTCCGGGTAACGCTGCCGAATTTCCGGATAAGTCAGCCCCTCAACTTC
The DNA here is from genome assembly GCA_964354005.1 of uncultured Dehalococcoidales bacterium. GTDB lineage: Bacteria > Chloroflexota > Dehalococcoidia > Dehalococcoidales > UBA2162 > CAVSBN01. Next base: position 3,088 of record CAYGYD010000119.1, read on the forward strand.
ACCATAGTTGACCTCTCGTAACTCCGGGCAGGCCAGAATATCTAACTTACGGCCGGAGCAAATAACCTCAGCCGTTACCATCGCTCGCCTTAAATCGCTGGAGTAAACCACATCAATCTTCTCACCGGCCAAGCGGTCGTGCAGTTTTTCCACCTGCCGCAAGCCGACAGCACTCATCTCAACATCACTGTACCCGGCAAACCGCCGTGTGCTGTTGAATTCAGTAATGCCGTGCCTCACCAGAAGTAACCTAGCCAATCCAGCCTCCTAGTTCCGTGTAATCGGGCTCATCGGCAATCCTTTCCCTGCCCCTTACCAAATCCTTTCCTTCTTCAAGCAGCTCAGGCCAACGGACATTAGGTCGCTCAACTTCATAATAACCACTGATTGTAAGCCAGCAGGCAAACAATTAGAAGGACACCGACCTCAGCCACCTCGTTGATGGCGCCATAGGTATCACCGGTAAGTCCAGCCAGTTTCCGTTTCAGGCAGGTAGCCATAAGCAAAGTTATCAACCAGGTACCAAATAAGATAACCAGACCAACCAAGTAAAAATAATTAACCTTAGCCCACCAGGCCGTACCGATAGACACGGCCAGGGCGAAAGCCGTGGCCAGAGCCAGTCCTGGCCCGCTGGCTCCCTCTTTAAATACTTTCCCCAATCCGGTAGGTCGGGCATAAGGGTAGGCAAAAACAGCATACACCATTGCCCAGCGACTGACAACTGGCATGATGACTAGAGTGGCCGCCATCAAGTTTGCCGGCACGCTGTTTAAAGAAGCATACTTAACCAGAAGCAGTACTACGGCTCCGACAATGCCAAAAGCGCCCGACCGACTATCGTGCATTATCCGCCATCTGTCCTCAACCGTCCGGTGGCCGGCCAGGCCATCGCAGGTATCAATAAAGCCATCCAGATGCAGGGCTCCGCTCAGGAGTACCATGGCGGTAATCAATAAGCCGTTAACTACCGCCGGCGGCAGAATCAGACTGAGCAGCCAGTTCAGAACAGCCAGCATCAGGCCAATAATGAAGCCAACCACCGGAAAGTAGCTCAGAGACCCCCCCACCTCCTTAGGGCTGGCCTCCGGCCACAGAGGGACTGGAATGATGGTGAGGAATCGCAGAGCGGACAGGAACTTCACCTGACTGGCTCACTCCTTTCTGAGATGCCGGCTTCACCGAAGGTAGCCATCTCGGCCAGAAGTCGGGCGGCCGTTTCCGCCAGAAATATGCCCAGCACGGCGCCAGTGCCCTCACCCAGACGCATATTTAAGTCCAGTAAAGGTCTAAGTTTCAGGTGCTCCAGCATCAACCGATGCCCCGGCTCGACCGAAAGGTGGGCGGCGATAAGGAAATCCCGCAGGCTCGGTGCCAGCGCTGTAGCAATCAGAGCCGCCGCTCCAGAGATGAAACCATCAATGACCACCGGAATACGGTGCGCGGCCGCTCCCAGCATCACCCCCACCAGCCCGGCAATCTCAAAGCCGCCTACCTTGGCCAGCACTGATAGTGGTTGCTCCGGGTTGGGTTGATTTACCGCCAGAGCTTTCTCAATCACCTGTACCTTGTGCTTCAGTTGTTGCTCACCCAGCCCGGTGCCCCGCCCGGTTACCTCGGCGACCGATTTTCCGGTCATTACCGAGCAGATGGCACTGCTGGCAGTAGTATTGCCGATGCCCATATCACCGGTGCCCACAATATCCAGGCCCTTCGCTGCCTCACGGCTGGTAATTTCTATCCCGGTCTCTATGGCGGTAATTGTCTCTGGCTCAGTCATCGCCGGTCCCACCGCCATGTTTCGGGTGCCCGCAGCGATTTTGCGCGACAGGAGTTGCGGGTGAGCCTCCAAATCAGTCGCCACCCCTATATCAACGACTATGATTCTGGCTCCAATCTGACGGGCCATGACATTGATGGCCGCCCCGCCCCGGAGAAAGTTACGGACCATCTGCGCCGTAACTTCTTTGGGGTAGGCGCTCACTCCTTCGGCGACCACCCCGTGGTCGCCGGCCATCGTGATGATAGCCTTATGCCTGATTTGAGGGATGGACT
>CAYGYD010000120.1:0-5138 GCA_964354005.1 uncultured Dehalococcoidales bacterium
TAGGAGCAGAACCCGCTCTTAACAACCTGTCCAAATTTTGGGGACCACCTCAGCCGGCGATAATGTTAGCGACTTGGAGTTGATTCTTGTCAATGCACATAGTCTAGCTGACCGAGCCGAACAAGCTTGGGTTAAGGGCGACTACGATACCGCTGATAAAGATATTCGCGAAGCTTATGAATTGCTCAATGAGATACCGCAAGCAGTCCCACAGCAATTCAACTGGTTAATAGTTGGAATTATCGTTGGACTGGTGGTTCTTGGCGGAGCAATCTACGGTGTATTGCATATGAGACGCCGCTTGCCTTGAAGTTGTTATTCTATGTTTAATTCACCACCGCCCTGTACAGTCTCAAGCTCTCCTCAAACTTCACACTCTTTGTATACCTTAACACCATATCCAGGCTCTCCCATCCTCCTAGCCTCATGATATGCTCCACATCCAACCCACGCCTATGCAAATTCGAGGCAAATGTCCTCCTGAATGTATGTGGATTACAGGGCAGTCCAGTCTTCTGCTCTAATCTCCTCAATATTGATACTATTCCCCAATATGTCAGATGCCATATATTCCCACCTGTACCACCTATACCATTTTGAGAGATTAGTTCCTTCAGCAGTCTTGCCGTCCTCTTAGTGAATGGTGCCTTCCGCTGCTTGCCACCTTTCCCCCAGATGATAATTGTCTGACTTTCCCAATCAATATTGCTTGCCTTGATATTGACCAGTTCGTTGAGCCTTATACCACTATCAGCAAACAGACTGATGACGGCCTTACCACGCATATTCTCTGCCTGGTCAATAAGGTATTCAACCTGCTCTGGTGTCAAGCTTGGTAGTATTACCCTGGTTATCTTAGGTGGGTCTACTTTGGTAATTGGATTTTCCTTAACATATCCCTGCCGATAAATCCAATTGCAGAAAGCTCTAAGTGCTCGGTAATACCCATCCTTGCCATTATGGCAACTGAGATTAGCCAGGAAGCAGTTGATGTCATCAGAGGTGAGGTTGTAATTAGTGGTGAAAGGTGTAAGATATACTCTGTAGAATTCAAGTGTTCGTGGTGAAGTTCCTTGCCTACGTGAGTAAAGGAACATGTCCAGAAGATGAGGCAATGGGATTTTGAGACATCCATTGGTGAGCCGTGCAGGACTCGAACCTGCGACCAACAGATTAAAAGTCTGCTGCTCTACCAACTGAGCTAACGGCCCACTCGCCAGTCAAGTCTAGCAAATCTTATACTTTCCCGCAACTCAGATGACGGCCACTATTTACAAATCCCGTGCCAATACTGTATCCTAAGCTCTAAAAGTAGAGGAAAACTGATTTGTATCGCGCACCGCGGGGCACCACTGACATCTTGCCTGAAGAACAGGCCTACTGGCGCTATGTCGAGCAGAAGGCGGCTTACATCTGCCAGCTCTACGGCTACGAGCGCATCGATGTCCCGACCTTTGAGGATGCCAGACTGTTCAGTCGTGGTATCGGCGAAGACACTGACATCGTGGAAAAGGAGATGTATGTCTTTGCCGATAGGGGCGGGAACCAACTGGCGCTGATACCGGAGGGCACCGCCTCAATATGTCGGGCCTATGTGGAACATGGTATGCACAATTTGCCCCAGCCCGTGAAGCTCTATTACCTGACCCCCGTCTTCCGCTATGAAAGACCCCAGGCGGGTCGGTATCGCCAGCACCACCAGTTTGGTTTTGAAGCGATTGGCGACGATGACCCGGCCCTTGATGCGGAAGTCATTGATACGGCCTGGCAGTTTTTTCAATCTCTGGGTATCGGCCGATTGTTACTGCAATTAAACAGTATCGGCTGCAGGAAATGCCGGCCACAATACCTCACTGTCTTGAAAGATTATTATATTAAATACGAGGATAAGTTATGCTCCGACTGTCAGGCCAGGCTGGTGAGAAATCCACTGCGACTGCTTGACTGCAAACAACCATCCTGCCAGCAGATTGCCGATGCCGCCCCGAGAAGCGTTGATTACCTTTGCCCGGAATGCACCGAGCACTTTACTCACCTCAAGCGATACCTGGGCCAGCTCAACCTCCCGTTTGCCATTAACCACCGATTGGTGCGTGGCCTGGATTACTACACCCGGACAGTATTTGAAGTCCAGCCGGAGCTAGAAGGCACGCAGAGCACCATCGGGGGTGGGGGAAGATACGATAACCTGATTGAAGAAATCGGGGGCAAGCCCACTCCTGCCCTCGGCTTTGCCGCCGGTATGGAGCGGATAGTGCTCAACCTGAAGAGACAGAATATTCCTGTCCCACCACTGCCCAAACCCCATGTCTTTATCGCCTATGCTGGCGGCGACACCAAGGATGAGGTCGTCAGGCTGGCGGCGAAACTAAGGCAAGCTGGCATCGGCGTTATTGAAGCCACCGGCAACAAGAGCCTGAAAGCGCAATTGAGGCAGGCCAATAACTTCGGGGCCCGGTATACCGTCATCATCGGTGAGCAGGAGGTCAAGACTGGCACGGTGATTCTACGTGATATGACCAGCGCTCAACAGGAGACCGTCCCTCTCAACCAGCTAACTGAGCTATTGAAGCAATTTCAGGGCCGGGCTTAGAAATACCCGGCTCTAATTGATAACTACTTGGATTAAATGCGTTACGCCATTATTGCTGATATCCACGCTAATCTGGCCGCCTTTCGGGCAGTGCTGGAAGACATCGGGCAGCAGGGAAAGGCCGATAAAATCTGGTGTCTGGGTGATGTTGTCGGCTACGGTCCTGACCCACACGGGTGCATCGAGCTTCTACAGCAGACCAACCATATCTGTGTGGCCGGTAACCACGATTGGGCGGCGATTGGCAAGATTAGTACCGCGGAATTCAATCCGGATGCTGCCGCAGCCTGCCGCTGGACAACCAGACAACTCACCCCGGCCGATGTAACCTATCTCAGCACTCTGCCGTTGCGTATTGAGGAGGGCGAATTTACTCTGGTACACGGCAGTCCGCGTGAGCCCATCTGGGAATACCTCACCTCAATCAGCATCGCCGGGGAAAACTATGCTTTCTTCAAATCACGCTACTGCCTGGTGGGACATTCCCATGTACCCCTGGTGTTCACCAAGAGCAAATCAGGGGTCTTAGCCGGCCAGTTACCGGGCTATGGTGCGACACTGGGCAAGGAACGGCTGATTATCAACCCCGGAGCCGTGGGACAGCCCAGAGACGGTGACCCTCGAGCCAGCTATGTCATTTATGACAGCGAAGCTAAAACTATCAAACTCTACCGCGTCCCCTATGACATCCGCGCCACTCAGGACAAGATGGTGACACAAGGGCTCCCCATAAGACTGGTCGCCCGATTAAGCTACGGCGTGTGACCTCCCGGCTCCGATTTACAGGTGCGCCATAATCGCACCATCAACATACATAAACTGCCCGCTGACGAAGTCGGTAGCGTCCGAGGCCAGGTAGGCCAGTAGCGGGCCTATCTCCCTGGGGTGACCGTAGCGCTTCGTCGGCAGGTACCGCAGCAGTTGTTCTTCCTGCCAGGCCCCGGTTCTTTCTGTCTCCGCCATCCAGCCCGTGCCGATGGCATTAACGGTGATGCCTTCGCGGGCCCACTCCAGAGCCAGCGCCCGGGTTAACTGGAGCACGCCGCCCATGGCCGAGCAATAAGCGGTGGTGTTGGCCAGCCCGCGTTCAGCCAGGCCGGAGGCGATATTGATAATCCGCCCCTTCTTCTGCTTCAGCATCTCCCGCCCCACCGTCTGACTGCAGAGAAAAACGGATGTCAAATTGGCATCCATGACCTTCTGCCACTCTTCCTTCTTTATCTCCGCGAAGGGCTTGGCAAAGCGGAGGTCAGCGGCATTGACCAGAATGTCAATCTTGCCAAACTCGTTAACCACCCGGTCTACCGCCGCCTGCACCTGGTAGGCTTTGGTCACATCGGTGGCAACGGTGATTGCCTTTCTCCCCAGCCGTTGTACCTCACCGACCGCCGCCTGCAATTTCTGAGGGTTTTTAGCGGCAATGGCGACATCCGCCCCGGCCTCAGCCAGTGCGGCCGCAGCATACTTCGCCCAGAATCGACTATCTCCCGCTACCAGAGCCTTTTTACCATTCAGACTGAACTCAGCCGAGACCATGCTAATCCTCCTCCATCGGAATAATCGGGGCATATCCGGTCGTGGCATATCCACCCGCCAGCCCGCTACCATCAACGACGAAGATTCCGCCGGTCACATAGTCGGAAGCGTCCGAAGCCAGAAACAGAGCCATAGAGCTGATGTCCGCGGGTATACCGAGTCGACCCACCGGAATGAAGTCACTCCGGGCAATCGCCGGTATGCCCGTCGGGGCCCCCGGCTGTAAGGCACGGGTATCAATAAAGCCCGGCACAATGCAATTCACCTGGACATTGTCCGCCGCCAGGCTCAAAGCCAGAGAGCGAGTAAGCTGGACAACCCCACCTTTGGCGCAGGGGTACATATACTGGTCGCGTACACCCCTGAGCCCCTCACCCGAGGCTGTATTGATAATCTTCCCCTTCTTCTGATTGGCAAAGTACTTGGACACCGCCCGGCAGCCGAAGAAGGCTCCGGTGAGGTTGGTATTTACACCCAAATACCATTCCTCATCAGTAATATCCCATATCTGTTTCCGCCGCTCCCCGCGCACAATGCCAGCGTTGTTAATCATGATGTCCAGCTTGCCCATTTCCGATATGGTCCGCGTCACCAGATTATTGACCTGCTGGGAAACGGTGACATCGGTGGAAATAGCCAGTGCCCGTCTCCCCAGAGCTCTTACCTCAGCGGCAGTCTGCTCCAGCGGCTCAACACGACGGGCGGCCACGACAACATCAGCGCCAGCCTTGGCCAGGGTCAGCGCCATCGCCTTGCCCAGGCCCGTCCCCCCACCGGTGATAATCACCACCTTCCCCGCCAGATTCCGTGTTTCAGCCATCGTAACACACCTCCAATCTTTTATTCTCTCTTAAGACAAGACCTTGCCCTGAAGGCAAGAGTCGTCGTTCTCCCCAGCCTTATTGAAAACACTTCCAGTAATTCTTCAGATTCCGCTTTACCTCTTCCAGAACTCTTTCGGTCTCCACCAGAAAGGGGTCGTTCCGCAATTCGGCGGGTATCGTCTCCG
>CAYGYD010000121.1:0-5119 GCA_964354005.1 uncultured Dehalococcoidales bacterium
CCTCATGCTTTTCAATGTGAATTGAGGTCAGGACATCATCCCAGACCAGGCGGTCGCTGATGATAATCGCGTCCTCAAAGTTATAGCCTCGCCAGCTCATAAAGGCACAGACCACATTTCGCCCCAGCGCCAGCTCGCCCTGCTCGGTAGACGAGCTGTCCACTAACACCTGCCCGGCCTCTACCCGGGCGCCCTTGCTCACGATAGGGCGCTGGTTAACGCAGGTACCCTGATTGGTGCGGACGAACTTCAGCAACGGATAGACATCCTTCTCACCATCATCGGTGGTAACCTCAATCTGATATTTATCATTACCTTGCTCATCCTTAAAGCCAGCAACCGAGGTTACTACCCCAGCATTTCGGGCAAACAAAACCTGCCCGCTATACCTGGCCGCTTCCACTTCCATACCGGTAGACACCACCGGTGCCCTGGGTAAAAGCAGGGGCACCGCCTGCCGCTGCATGTTGGCTCCCATTAGAGCCCGGTTGGCATCGTCATGCTCTAGGAAGGGAATCAGCGAGGTACCCACGCTGAACAACTGTTTGGGTGAGACATCCATGAACTCCATTTTGTCCGGGGGCACACTGAGATAGCGCTCGGCTAGTCGGCCTTCCACCTTCTCATCAGCAAACTGGCCCTTTTCATCCAGTCGGGCATTAGCCTGGGCAATGGTATATTTATCTTCCTCGTCGGCTGAAAGATAAACTATATCCTCGGAAACAAAAGGCACCACCTTTACCGTTCGGGGTGACAGCTTGGACAGCCGACTCACATGTCGAGCGGTAATGGTAGCTCTGGCGGCGATGACAGTCTTACCCTCGTCATCGGCCACGGCCTCCCGGGTCTTCCGGCCAATAAGCTTCTGGTAGTCACCGGTTACCTCGGAGATGACCCGTCGGTAGGGTGTCTCGATAAAGCCATAGTTATTGATACGGCTGTAGGTGGCCAGCGAGCCAATAAGGCCAATGTTTGGTCCTTCTGGCGTCTCAATAGGGCAGATGCGGCCGTAATGGGAGAAGTGGACATCCCGCACTTCGAAGCCAGCCCGCTCCCGGGATAACCCTCGCGGCCCCATGGCCGAGAGACGGCGCTTGTGGGTCAGTTCGGCCAGCGGGTTGGTCTGGTCCATGAACTGAGACAATTGTGAGCTACCAAAGAACTCCCGGATGGCGGCCACCACCGGACGGATATTGACCAGAGCGCTGGGCGTCACTGCCTCCACCGGCATGGTGCTCATCCGCTCTTTGGCCACGCGCTCCAGGCGCATCAGACCGATGCGGAACTGATTCTGCACCAGTTCGCCGATGGTGCGCACCCGCCGATTCCCCAGGTGGTCAATGTCATCCCGGCTGTCCATCCCATTATTGACCATAATGATGTGCCGGATTATCTCGACCATGTCCTCTTTGGTCAGCGTGCGCTCGGTTTCGGGAACATCCAGGCCGAGCCGCTTGTTCAACTTGTAGCGTCCCACCCGCCCGAGGTCATAATGAAGGGAATTAAAGAACATGTTATCAATCAGTCGGCGGGCGTTCTCAACATTCGGTGGGTCACCCGGGCGCAACTTGCGATAGATGCTGATGAGCGCTTCATTTCTGTCCCGTACCTGAGGCTCACGGTCGATGGTGGCCCGGATATACTGGTGCTCCAGATTAGTATCTTCATTGGCGAAGAGGCTGAGCAGTTGCTCGTCGCTGGAGTAGCCAATGGCGCGGAGCATAGTCGTCGCCGGGACTTTTCGCTTGCCGTTTATCTTGACTGAGATAACATCCGGGTGACTCGTTTCAAACTCCAGCCACGCTCCGTGACTCGGGATAAGCTTAGCTTGGCATAACTCGCGACCGCTGGTGGGGTCTTCCTCGGTGATAAGATAGACACCGGGCGAACGGAGCAACTGGCTGACGACAACCCTTTCGGCACCACCGGTGATGAAGGTGCCTTTGGTGGTCATCAGGGGGAGGTCACCAAAAAACAGGTCCTGCTCTTTGATTTCCCCGGTGGCTTTAACCAGCAGTCTGGTCTTGACATTGAGGGGGGCGGAATAGGTCAGATCGCGCTGGCGGCATTCCGGCTCGGAATGTCGGGGCTCGCGGAATTCATAGCCCACAAAACTAATTTCCAGTCGGTTGCCGGTGAAGTCCTTAATGGGCGATACTTCATCCAGTAACTGCTTCAGACCTTCTTCCTGGAACCAGCGGAACGAGTCTAGTTGGACTTTGATGAGGTTGGGTACTTCCAGTACCTGGGGTAGCTTGGCGTAGGACTTTCTGGGGACAGGGGAGCCATTGCCCGAGAACGAGGGTGAAACAAAAGCCATAGTAACTCAACTCCTTAAAACTAGACCTTCTAATAAAACTGGGCACAGATTTTTTGGATTACCTTTTACTGTGGCCATAGTCCCACGCGGGACATGCGTTTAGGGGGGATATAAAATCGGATAAAAAATAAAGACAAAAAGCATTGGAAATGCAACTGTAAAGATACATAATACCACTAACACTGGAATTTGTCAATAGCTGCGTTGAGACAGGAAAGCGTATCGCTTTTCTTTTTCCGTTTCTTTGTTCTATCCCTCGGGGGGAATGACAATTTAGCTTATGCCATTGTTTGTTGTATTCCTGGCTGGGCGACTACTATAATTGTCTGCTGGTATGCTGCCCACAAAGAAGACCCGATTTGTGCCCGTGTTTTCCCGCCAAATGTACAAGGAGGTGGCTGACTATGGAAAACCAGATAGAGTATTATGATGATACGGCTAAGTACCGGGATAGATTTGACCAGGGGCTGCCTGAGGCGATGGCTCACTATTCAGCCTTCAGAAAGGGAGTCTACCAGGACGGGGCACTGAGTCAAAAGGTCAAACGGTTAATCGCCCTGGCAGTGGGGCTTCAGGCAGGGTGCACCAGATGTATTATCGGGCAAACCAGAGATGCGGCAAAAGCTGGGGCCACTAAGGCCGAGGTCCTGGAAGCCGTATCAGTGGCTATCGTTATGGGAGGTACGGCCGTCAGTGCCGAGTCATGGCGGGTGGTCAAGGTACTGGAGGAGCTGGGCCAGTGGTAGTTCCTCCCTCAAAGCAACGCCCTCTCTAATCTCTTGCTACCTGCAGACGGCACCAGGAGTATAGGGCGTCGTATACATCAAGCTGATGCGACAGATTCTCCTCGTCGTCAGGATAGCGCAGGCTGTAACCGACGGCAATTGCCTCCAGTCCGCGCGCTATTGGGTCCTTGTCGATGTCAGGTGTTACATCGGCGGAGTGAACAATTTTAGCCATGCGCAACAGGGCCGGCTCTTTCAGCTCGTACTTAAGAATAATTGACTCGAACGAGCAACGGCCCTCGTGATGACTCAGCTCGACATCCGGCGCATCGTATGGAATGGCACCGGTGTCAGCGACGGCCTTTTTTATCTGACTCGAGGGAACAAACAGGAACTCGGCTTCGTTGTCAATAAAGCGTAGGATAAGCCACGGGCAGGCGACGCGGTCGACGTGAACGTGTGAACGAGTAACCCATTTCATGATGAATCTCCTTTCTCCTATGAGTTGCTTATTATTATAGCCTGTCGTTGCCCACTTTCAAACTTTGATGGGTATACCCCAAATAGATTAGAATTACTCTTCGATATGGGAACTTAAATGAAAATAAAAGTTTCACCCTTTCTTATATTATGTGTTATGGGTGGGTTGGCCATCTTCAGCTCAACCATGGCCAAGAATCCGGTGCTGCCGTTGTTCATTCGCTCACTTGGCGTGCCGGTCTCTACGGTTGGCTTTATTGCCGCCGCATCTACCGTGGTCGGTATTGTGGTCAGCCTGCCGGCCGGTGCCCTCTCCGACATTATCGGTCGGCGACGGGTAATCCTAATTGCGACTATCGTGTTTGCTACGGCCCCATTCCTCTATCTATTGGTTAGCTTACCGTGGCAGCTCGTTCTGGTTCGCATCTACCATGGATTAGCCACGGCCATCCTGGGCCCGGTGGCCATGGCGGCTGTAGCTGATACCTTTGAGAAAGGGCGTGGGGAGCGTATGGGCTGGTATTCGTCAGCGACGATGGTCGGCCGTTTTCTGGCTCCCTTCGTGGGCGGAGCCCTAATCTTTGGCGAAGACTTTCATTGGGTATACATCGCTGATGGTATCGCCGGTGTTCTAGTCTTGGTGGCGGCCATTAGGCTGCCACTCGCCGCCAGGGCGGCTACTTCGGGCAGAGAAGCATTAAAACGCGAGCGCGGCCGGATTGGCCGGGAAATTGTGATTGTCTTAAGAAATCCCGGCATTCTGGCCACGAGCGGAATTGAAGCGGTGCAATACTTTGCCTTCGGCTGCCTGGAAACATTTCTGCCCATCTACTTAAAGGAGCAGGTTGGGCTTTCACCTTTTGAAATCGGCTTATTATTTACCGTGCAGATATTAGCGGCCACGCTCACTAAACCGTTGATGGGCCGCTTCTCCGACCGTTACGGGCGCGTACCAATGATTGCGGCTGGCCTGGCGTTAGGTGGTGCGACTACGGCCGTCATGCTCTATTCCGGAAACTATCTGGTGCTGATTGTGGTCATCGGGTTATTCGGTTTGGGTCTGGCCACGGTTACTGCTTCCACGGCGGCGCTCGTAGCTGACCTGTCCTGGGAGTACAGTCGCGGCGGAGCCCTTGGCGTGCTCTCCAGTATCATGGATATCGGTCACTCATCCGGACCTATGGTCAGCGGATTGTTAATTAGTGCCTACTCATATAAGACCGCATTCGCATTGGTCGGTGCCGGCCTGGTTTTGGTAAGCCTCATTTTCGGACTCAGCATGCGCCGGATGGCCAGTCAACCTAGGACGAGCGAATAAGACAAAGCCAAGCGCGCTATAATGTAGATTGTTTAACAACCCCTCACCCTTTGTCCCTACTCCCCTCGATGAAATCGGGGGGAGTAGGGAAGTGATTCTTTTTTAAAGGGGTTTCGCCCCTTTAATCCCCTTTTCCAACTGCCTCGGGCAATGTTTCCTTGAATTTTCCCGAAGCAACGGGTAAGATTGAACGGTGCCTCTCTTCAGAATCAGCCGTAGGATTTTCTACGGGTGGTGGGTACTCGTCGCCTGTGCCGTGATTCAATTCTATCTTGG
>CAYGYD010000122.1:0-5096 GCA_964354005.1 uncultured Dehalococcoidales bacterium
AATCCAAGCTGTCCTCCTAACTGCCTAACTCATACCGTCGGATAGAATGTAGTCAGATGCGAAATAAAAAAGACCAACGAAATTACACCACCAGCCAGCAGGGCAATGGTTATCATTTTCTTATACTTCGGCCCCAGCCCCAGGTCGACCAAAATCAACTTCACTCCCAGCAGCATAGAGAACATGATGCCCGCCAGGAGGAGCACCTCGATGAATATGGCCACTGTTCTTAGAAAGATATCCATCGCTCTTATCTCCGGATGAGCCGGGCCTCAGCTTTACACCGGGGGCAGAGTTCAAGCTGCGAAGTCAGCAAATCCCCCCGGTTCGCCAGCTTGGCCCGCAACCTAGCAATCATCGCCGCTGAGCCAACAACGCCGCCACACTGGCGGCACCGGGCAATGCTATCCTCAAAGAGCACCACGGGCGTACCTTTTATCTGACTCAAATCAAGAATCCGCTCCAATACTAGACATTGCTCTGGACAGACTTCCACACACTGGCCGCAGGCAACACAGAGATTATGCTTAAAAAGCAGTTGATAGACATCAGCCTTTACGCTTGACGAAAAACTCAGCGCTCCCGTAGTACACTCAATAGCACAGAGACCGCAGCCGGTGCATTTTGAGCTGTCCAGCATCACCTTACCAAGGGGCGAAGCCAGTTTGAACAGCTCCCGCCGGCTGATTTTGCCTTCCGGGCGGCGGGAGCTAATTTTCACATTACCTTGATAAATACCTTTGAGGTCACTCATGCTTGGCTGCCTCAGCTTTCTGACCCGCCGGTAGAATGTCGAGAAACTTTAAACCCAGCACAAAGAGGAGCACCAACATGGCAACTATACCCACAGAGAGCATCATTTCAGCTGGTGTTATGGAGAAAGAACCGACAGCCCCCCACACGCCCTCAATCTTCCCGGGATAGAGGAGCATAGGATAAGCTGCCCCCGGGATTACGAGAAAATATCTCTCGAAGAAGATGCCAATTACCACCGAGGCTGCCGCTAAAGATACGCCAAGCACGGTCTTGCTTAGCCTGGGGTTGAACAATATTAGCAGCGGTATAATTGCTCCCATGCCTATTTGCAGCCCCCAGAAAATCCAGCTGAAATGACCAGTCAGCAAAAATAATGTTGCCTCTCGAGCCGGCGCATACAGATGGGTCAATTTATCCACAGTGATTAAAACAAGCAGAATGATAATAAACAGTGACAGCATGCGCCCCAGAGAGATTATCGTTTCCTTTCTTACGTCTCGGCCGCTAAGTTTCAAGGTAACTAATACTACCACTATGAGTAAGGCTAAGCCTGAAGTCAGGGCAGCGGTGAGGAACTCGAGGGGTCTTAGCGGTGTGTACCAGGCCTCTCTGGCGGCAACAAAACCGAATATTGCTCCCGTACCCATATGAACCAGGACAGCCCAGCCAACGGCTATCGTGCCCATTATTCTGGTGAACCTTAGCTGATTAGCCAGTATGAATCCCAGATAGACCAGACTGATTACAAAATAGCCGCCGTAAAGAATTCCATTGATGGCAAACATTGAGGACATGTTATTCAAGTAAAAGAACATAAAAAGGCGCCAGAACTTCTCAGGTCTGCCCAGGTCTACCGCTATGGATATCATTGCCCCAAAGATGAGCACTATGGCCAGAAAGACGGCCATCCGGGCGATTGGCTTGTATTCCTCTCGCCCAAAAACATAGGTTAATGAGGAGAGTATGAGAGAGCCAGCACTGAGCCCTATCAAATAGATAGTCAGGACAATAGGCATACCCCAGGGAATAAGATTGTTGCTGCCAAATACTTGGTGACCTTCTATATAACTAATGGCAAAGCTGGCCAGTCCAGCTAATGCCAAGATAGCCAGAATCGCTACCAGCCAGAAGTAGCTCCTGGATTTACCTTCAGCCGATGAGTAACTCAAGTCCACTTCAAATTACCTCAGTCATGGAGATAAAATACTTTGGGTCTTGTGCCCATCTCTTCCCTAAGCCTGAATGCCCCTCTAGACGCCAGGAGTTGTGATACCTGGCTATCAGGGTCGTCCAAATCGCCAAAGGCTCTCGCTTTTGTCGGGCAGGCTTCCACACAGGCTGGCACCACATCTATACCTATCTTTTTCCCTTCTCTTATCCCTTGGTCTATCCGGTGAAAGCAGAAGGTACATTTCTCAACCACACCATGCGTCCGGTTAGGGAACGGCCAGGGTCCTCTGTCAGCACGGTCAGGGGGCAGGTCAGGGCGTTGATATTCCTCTTCCTTTTGTTCTTTATAGTTAAAATTCCTGACTCCATAAGGGCAGGCCGCAATACAATATTTACAGCCAATGCAACGCCGAAAGTTTTGCATAACAATTCCGTCGTCACGGCGATAGGTTGCCTTGGCCGGGCAAACAGTAACACAGGGAGGATTATCACAGTGCATACAGGGCATGGAGATAATCTGCACTCTGGCGGCAGGGTACTGGCCTTCTTCACTCACCGCCAGCACCCGGTTCCAGTATATCTCCCGCCGCTGCTTCTGCTCCTGAGGCGAGCCGTGAGGAACGTTGTTTTCCTCTTTACAGGCAATGGTGCAGGCCTGACAGCCCACACACTTATCCAGGTCGATTACCATTCCCCATCTGGGCATTTACCACCTCACGCCTTGTAAACTCTCACTCTGGTATTGAAGAAGGTGGATTGACCACTCAGGCGGTCGTAGTCCACACCAATAATCTCATTCGGGTTTACGCCGATGCCCTTCTGCCACTGGCCCGGGGCGTAATGTCCCTGCCCCGCCGCAATCGCTACCACCTCGGGATGAATCCCTTGAATTACCCTGGCTTTTAGCTTAACGCGACCAAAGGGAGATTCCACCCAGACCATACCCTTGTCTCTGATACCGAGCTTATGGGCGGTCTCTTCGTTTATTTCCAGAAAGTTGTCCCAGCCCAGGCCATGCATCACCAGGAATATCTCCTGAGCCCAGGGATAGTTCTGGCTGCCGTTCTCGATGGTCAGTAACGGCTGGTAGCTGGTCAGGACAAAGGGATAACTCTTTTCATCACCGAGAAACTCGGCTATCTCATAGTGGGGCAGGAAAGTCAACCTATCCTCGGCTGTCTGGCCCATCTTCTTGGCCAGATTCTCCAGATTGCCGGACAAAAACTCAAATTTCTTAGAAGGTGTCTTGAAGATACTGCCGTACTTGCGGTACTGGTAGGCCGGCCCCACCCAGACACCTTTCTCGGTGAACTCGGCCCAGGGGATGATGGTCTCCGTCCGGTAGCGGGCAAAGCCCTGGGCATCATCACCAATGCCGGTCAAGGCACTGGCCACGGTGCCACCCAGGTTCTTGGCGACATCAAACACCAAATCGGCAATAATTTTGGTATCAAAGCGTTTTTCGACGGCCGGCTGTTTTATCTTTAGTTCGGCAAAACCGGAGCCGGGCGGGCTGTGGTCATAGCCCCACTGCTCTAGGAAAACGGGCGAAGGCAAGAGCAGGTCAGCGTAAAGCGCCATCTCACTGACGAAGGGGGCGATATGCACATAGTAAGGCACTTTCTTGAGGGCTTCGTCCCATCTCTTAACTCCCGGTGCCGTCAGGTTAAAGTTGGCGTTGAAGCCGATGGCCATCTCCACCATATATGGGGTGCCACTCAATATAGAGTCGGCCACTTGATTAGTAACCGCAGTTGCAGCCGGGGAAAAACTTGCTTTGCGGAAATCCAGCCTTGGCTGGGCTTTGCCATCTTTGGCGATACTGTCCTCGGTGGGTTCCGGCATGGGTCGGTAGTTTGGGTTCTCCTGGTAGGTTATGCCGCCGGGAACATCAATACTGCCCACCAAGGCGTTAAGGCAGAAGATAGCATAGGCATTGTAGGAGCCGTTGGGCCAGCCAGCTACCCCCCGCCCAACCCAGGCTATGGCCGGTTTACTGAGAGCGAACTCCCGGGCTATCTGGCGGATGGTATCCGCGCTGATGCCGGTGAGGGCGGCCGTTTTCTCCGGGCTATACTTGTTCAGTGCCAGAGTCTTATATTCATCAAACCCGGCTGTCCACTTTTCAACAAACTGGGTGTCGTAAAGCCCCTCGCTGATGATGACATGAGCGATAGCCATGGCCAGGGCGCCATCCGTACCGGGACTGATGGGCAGCCAGAGGTCGGCTTTGGCGGCGGTCACCGAGTAGCGCGGGTCAATGACCACTACCTTGGCGCGGTTGGGTCGCTCGCGCCGTATCTTGCCCCACATCCGCAGGTTGCGCGCCAGGGGTTTTTCCGATTCGACAATGCTGGCGCCAAAGGCCAGTATATAATTAGTCTGACCGGTGTCATAAGCGATATGGCTGTAATTCCCGTCGGCCAGCCACCGCCCCACTTTCTCCGCTTCTCTGTCCAGTGCATCACTGGAAATGACGTTAGGGGTGCCATAGGCTGTGGCCAGGCGGTAAATCAAGTCTTCATCGCTGGTGGCATTGAGTCCGTTAAACAAGACCAGCTTGTGTGGTTCCCCCCTGTCCCGGAGGGCCTTCAGGCGACTGCCGACCTCATTTAAAGCCTGGCTCCAGGAGATGGCCATCCATTCGGGGTCGATATCCCGGCCCTTAGCCGGGTTGGTTCTTTTTAGCGGGCGAGTGATGCGCCCCGGGTCATACAGAACCTGAAGACCGATGTGGCCGCGAGGGCAGATTTCTCCTTCCGAGACCTGCGAAAGGGGGTTACCAGCTATCCTGACAGCTTTGCCATTGACTACCCTGATAATAGTAGCACAACGCGTGGCGCAATTAAGGCAGGAAGTGGGCACCCACTTCTCGGTGACAACGCCTTCAGTATTCTCAGGAGGAGAACCCGGCGCTGCATCAGGTTCATTGACTTGAGAAGGTCTGATGAAGCGGCTGGCGAGTAGAACAGTTCCAGCGGCGGCTGATACTTTGAGAAAAGTCCGGCGACTTATGCTTGAGCGGTCGTTTTTATCCGTCTCAGAACTACTCATATCACCCTTACGATAGCTACTCCCCCCGCCACCAAAAAGGCTCCGACGAGCCTTCCAGCCAACCAGAGCCTCCGACCACCCTCAACTCAGCAAAATCGTCTTAGACGACCCGAACA
>CAYGYD010000123.1:0-4994 GCA_964354005.1 uncultured Dehalococcoidales bacterium
ATTCGGTCACTCCGGTTTTGTCATAGACGCTGATAATCGCTCGCATAAAGCCTCCTTAAGGGATTTGCAAGTATCTTTCCGTCGTAAAACCAACATGCCATATTAGCACCATGTTGGTTTCAGTCTCATCTATTTCATATACCAAATCGCCTGATGTTGTAGCTCCACCGTAGAAATCTCCGCTTTTAAGGGGGGTATCGGTGTCAAGCAATACATACTGGTATCCGTATCCGTCCTCGTAGACATATCCGCTACTGCCCACAACATCGAAACTTGACCTACCGAGATGATAACTCTGGGGCGCGTCGCCAAGAAATTCGACTTTCAATTTGACAATTAAGTAAATCTTATCTTCACTGGCAGTATACTGGCCTCTTTTCTTTACTCGCTGCGAGCTAAGAACAGTCACTCGCTGATCGCCAAAGGTTAGTGCTGATCCGAAGGGAACTGGGTTCAATCGGGATTTGCCTACTTCCGTAACCGCTGTCGTTTCTGGACCACTAGGGGTTGGCGTTGCGGGAGTAATAGTCTCCTGCTCCTTTAATGCTTCACCAATACCAACAACAATCCCAACTACAACCAAAATGATGCCAGCTCCCCCTACAGCTAATGCCCTTACAACTCCCCAGCCTCTTTTTCTCACTAGGGCTATGATGAGCATCACAATTCCAGCTATGAAGGCTAAGCATCCAATTAGAAAAAGTGCTATACCCATCTTCCACACTCCCTCATAAGCGGTAGCCCAACCTCACCCCCTGTTTCCCCCTCTCCTTTCAAGGAGAGGGGAAATGGATATTAGAGAGGGGGCTTTGCCTCTCTTGAACACCCGCCTAACGAACTTTGTCCGAACGGTAGCCGGTGCCGTCAATGATTACCCTGGCCCGGCCTTTCTGGGGCACCACCTCGCCGATAATCCGGGCTTCGGGCAGGGCTTTGGTTAACCGGCTGACTTTCTCCGGTGCACAGACTAGCACCATGCCTAAGCCCATATTGAACACGCGATACATCTCACGGCGCTCAACATTGCCGCGCTTTTGAATTAGCTGGAAAATGGGTGGGACAGTCCATGTCTGGCTGTCAAATTGTGCCGCCATACCCTCAGGTAGAACGCGCGGGACATTGCCAATCAGTCCGCTGCCAGTGATGTGGGCCAGCCCCTTGATGTAAGGCAGCAGCGGTTTGAGTTGCCGGTAGTAGCAGCGGTGTGGTTCCAAGAGGGCCTCGCCCAGGGTCCGACCCAGCTCAGGATA
Source organism: uncultured Dehalococcoidales bacterium (assembly GCA_964354005.1). Lineage (GTDB taxonomy): Bacteria > Chloroflexota > Dehalococcoidia > Dehalococcoidales > UBA2162 > CAVSBN01. Next base: position 1,251 of record CAYGYD010000123.1, read on the forward strand.
GTAAATATCCAAGGGCTTCTTGGTCTCGCCGAGAATCTTACGGGCCAGGGAATAGCCATTGGTGTGCAGACCGCTGGAAGGTAAGCCCAGAACAGCATCGCCCACGGCAATGGTTTTACCCATGATAATCTTGTCTTTCTCTACCACCCCGATGATAAAGCCCACCAGGTCGTAGTCTTCTGCGGTGGCATATAATCCCGGCATTTCTCCGGTTTCGCCGCCAATGAGAGCACAGCCCACCTCCCGGCAGGCTTTAGCCAGTCCTTTGACGATGGCCTCTACCTTTTCCGGCACCAGCTTACCCATGCCAATGTAGTCCAGAAAGAAGAGAGGTTCCGCCCCGCAGGTGAATATATCATTGACGCAGTGACTGACAATATCAACGCCAATCGTGTCATGCTTGCCGAGAGCCACCGCAATCTTGGTTTTGGTGCCTACCTGGTCAATGCTGGACACCAGGACTGGATTGCGGTAGCCCTTAAACTCAAAAAGCCCGCCGAAAAACCCGACGCCGCTCAGGACTTCGGGGCGGCGGGTGGCGTGGGCATACTGGCTAATACGCTTCTTGACCTGGGCCGCTAGGTCGATATTGACGCCCGCGCCAGTGTAGGTTTGCTTGACTGGTTTTTTGACCATTGGAGCCTCGTCTTGTTTGAAGAATCTGAGTTCTACCCTCTTCTTCGTCCGGCTGCGGCAGCCAGCGGCGCTACCGCCAGCCAGAGTGTGATGGTAATCAGCATGGCCATCGGGTAGTTTATCTTATCCAGGCCCAGGTCTGGAGCGATGACGCCCCACAGGAGCATAAAGATAAAGGAACTGAGGAAGAAACCCGGTATCGCCGCCAGTATTCTAAAATAGCCCATTTCTTGCCCTCCGTCCTGAATTTTGAATGGCTGTCGGCCAGCGGTGAGGATTGATGATTTATCTAGCCGCGTCGCCGGAAGCCTTTCCTCTCCCCGACGATGAGCAACTCGCCACCGCAGCGAATGTAGTGCTTGCAGGGGTAAATGCCCCGGGGCTTTCCACCCCTGGCCCTGACGGCCATTTCCCAGGCTTGTTGCCCTTCGAGAGCCAGCTCGACTTCTTCCTTTTCCGACAGTTCAAATCCACACTTATCACAAACTAATTTCTTCACCGTCTTGCCTATTCCATCCTTCCCACGGCAGGACAGCCAGGTCTAGCGTTTTCTATGCCGGGTCACAAATCGTTTCATCCGGGCTAGCGCTTCCTCAATGTCAGCCAGCGAGGTGGCATAACAGCAGCGGACATACCCCTCACCACAGCGACCGAAAGCGGAGCCGGGGACAACGGCTATCTTTTCCTCAGTAAGTAGCCTCTCAGCAAAGTCCTCGGAGCACATGCCCGTGTGCTTGATTGAGGGGAAGGCATAGAAGGCACCCTTGGGCTCAAAGCAGGGTAGGCCAATATCATTCAATCCCTGGACAATGACCAGTCGGCGCCGATTGTAGTCTTCAACCATCTCAATGGCGCTATTTTCCCCCGATTTCAGTGCCTCAAGAGCGGCAACCTGCGCCATGGTGGGGGCACACATCATGGTGTACTGGTGAATCTTGGTCATGGCGGCCACGATTTCTTTCGGGGCGGCGGCGTAACCAATGCGCCAGCCGGTCATGGCGTAAGCCTTGGAGAAGCCGCCAAGCAAAATCGTGCTCTCCTTCATTCCGGGCAGCGCCGCCAAACAGGTATGGTCGATGCCGTAAACTAGCTTGGCATAGATTTCATCAGAGACGACCATCAGCCCGTGTCGCTTGGCCAGTTCCGCTATTTCTAATAACTTGTTTCTGGGCATGACGGCACCGGTGGGATTGGCGGGATAACCGATGAAAATAGCCCGGGTCTTGCTGGTAATCCGGGCGGCCACCGCCGCGGCACTGAGTTCAAAGCTGTCTTCCTCGTTGGTCGGCACCGGGACAGGGACGCCCCCGGCCAGGATAACACAGGCGTCATAGGCGACAAAGCAGGGGTCAGGGATAATGACCTCGTCCCCGGGGTCAAGGATAGCCCGCATGGCCAGGTCTAGCCCCTCGCTGACGCCGACCGTAATGAGCAGTTCCGTTGCCGGGTCGTATTCAACATTATAGTGGTGGCTCAGGTGACGGGCGAGTTCCTGCCGGAGCTCGGGAATACCCAGGTTGGAGGTGTACATGGTGTAGCCCTTTTCCAGCGACTCTATGGCCGCCTCACGGATGTGCCACGGCGTGGCATAGTCCGGCTCGCCGACCCCTAAAGAGATGACTCCTTCCATCGAGGCCAGCAGGTCGAAGAACTTGCGTATCCCCGAGGGGGATAGCTGGCTGGCTCGCTGGGAGATGCGGTACTTCCCGGGTGGGGTTTTGGGATTGGTTAACATAGGAATCTCCTGCTCGGGTGAAGGCGCTCAGTTTCACAGTACTACCGGCTGACGCTTAGCCTCTTCTTTGTCCTCAAGAATTTCACCGTCTTCCTTGTAGCGTTTCAGTACAAACTGGGTAACTGTCTCCAGCACGCCTTCAATGTGGGAAAGCTTCTGAGAGACAAAATTGGCAATCTCGTGGTTGGACTTGCCGGTTACCCGCACAAAGAGGTCATAGGTTCCCGAGATGAGGTAGACCGTGCCTACCTGGGGGAAGCGGTAAATGCGCTCGGCAATAGCATCAAAGCCAACATCCTTCTGCGGGCTAACCCTGACCTCAATCAAGGCCCAGACCTGCTCATTCTGCACCTTGTCCCAGTTTACCAGCGTCTTGTACTTGAGGATAACGCGGTCTTTCTCGGCCTGTTTGACGAGTTTCTTGACCTCGGTAGCGGGCAGACCGGTCATGGCTGAGATTTGCCGGGTCGTGGTACGGGCATCGTTCTGAAGAATCTTAAGAATTTCTTTGAGCATGGCTTAAACCCCCCATGGCTCGGATAGTTGGCCATTTATATAGGGTAACTTTATCCTGTCCGAGCCTCTTTGTCAATAAAAGAGGTCTTGTTTTTTGCGGTTAAGATATGTAGAATAGTAGTCCCATAGCCTACGGTACGCCTTCAGCTAAATTTAGAGAAGGAGGGTGAAAGCCAATGTTAAAAGACTTCCGAGCGTTTATCACGCGGGGCAATGTGGTGGACATGGCGGTAGGCATCATCATCGGTGTTGCCTTTGGAGCTATCGTGACTTCAATTGTCAAAGACATTATCATGCCACCTATCGGTTTGGCACTGGGTAAAATCGACTTTGCCAATCTCCTTGTCGTCATAAAGCAGGGCACGCCTCCGGGTCCTTATGCGTCTCTGGCGGCGGCCCAGGCTGCCGGTGCCGTTTCAATCAACTACGGGCAGTTTATTAATACTATCGTCAACTTTCTAATACTTGCGGCGGTCGTGTTCTTCTTTATCGTCCGTCCGATTGCCAAATTACAGGCTCCGAAGAAGGTGGAAGCCCCACCTCCCACCACCAAGGACTGTCCCTTCTGTTTCTCCAAAATCAATATTAACGCCAAGCGCTGCCCGAACTGCACTTCACAGCTAACATAAAGGCGCTGTCATTGCGAGGAGCCCCGGTAAATCGGGGCGACGAAGCAATCTCAAACAAACGGAAGCGAGATTGCTTCGCTTCGCTCGCAATGACACAAGGGGAAGCTATCAGCCCTGCGGGACCAGCGACCATTCTGCTTTTGTTTCGTCATACCAGAGGTGGAAGCGCTGGCTATTGGTGGTGCGCACCTGGAAGTGCCGCTGGCCGGGCTCAAGCCATTCTTTGAC
>CAYGYD010000124.1:0-4981 GCA_964354005.1 uncultured Dehalococcoidales bacterium
ATGCGGCAGACCGGCCTACCACTTTTCAGCCTGGAATCCAGGCATCCGCTGAAGGAATTTGACGTTGTCGGTTTTTCTCTCGGCTATGAACTGACCTACACCAATGTGCTGAACATGCTCGACCTGGCACAGATACCGGTCCACGCCAGCGAAAGGACCGATGCCCATCCCCTGGTCATCGCCGGGGGTAGCGGTGCCCTGAACCCGGAGCCGATGGCCGACTTCATTGACTTTTTTGTCCTGGGTGACGCCGAAGAGGTACTGCTGGAGCTTCTGGATTGCTTCCGGCAGCGGCGCCCGCCGGGCAAGAGAGCCAGCCGAGCCGAACTGCTGCGCCAGGTAGCTACCATCCCTGGCATCTATGTACCGAGCCTGTACCGGGTGGAATACGAAGCTGATGGCCGGGTGAAAAGTATCACCCCCACCGTGCCCGAGGCCAAAGCCACCATCCAGCGCCAGATTGTCTCCAAACTGTCCCCGCCAGTTACCCGGCCGGTCGTGCCCTATATTGAGGTTGTCCACGACCGCGGGGCAATTGAGATTCAGCGGGGCTGCAGCCATGGTTGTCGGTTCTGTCAGGCGGGAATGATATACCGGCCGGTACGGGAACGGCCGCCGGACGAGGTGATAAGAGCCGCAGGGGAGCTCATGGCCAACTGCGGCTATAGTGAAATCGGGCTGGTCTCACTGAGCACCAGTGACTACCCCCGTATTGACGAACTGGTGGCCAGCCTGTCCCAACGCTATCCCGACCTGGCTATCTCGCTGCCCAGTCTATATGTAGACACCTTCTCCGTGGAGCTAATGGAGTCGCTCCCGGCCCACAAGAAGACAGGGTTGACCTTTGCCCCGGAAGCGGGCAGCGAGAGATTGCGGCGCAGTATCAATAAGAACATCGCGGAAGATGAGCTCCTGAAGACCGCCGCCTTTGCCTTTCAGAAAGGCTGGACCGGGCTCAAGCTGTATTTCATGCTGGGCTTGCCCGGAGAAACCATGGAGGATGCGCAGGCTATCATCAACCTGATAGAGAAAGTCCACGCCGAGGGCGAGAAGATACGGAAAAGAACACCCCAGATACGGGTCAATCTCTCTACCTTCGTGCCCAAACCGCACACGCCTTTCCAGTGGGTAGCCCAGGAAGGTGAAGAGGCCTTGACGGCCAAGCAGGAACTACTGAAGCGAGGGTTGCGCAAGAGAGCCGTCAAGCTCTCGTGGTCGGACCCCAAAGTCAGCCAGCTCGAGGCGGCGCTGTCACGCGGTGACCGGCGTCTGGGGCCGGTTATTTATCGCGCCTGGAAGCTGGGCTGCGTTTTTGATTCTTGGGGTGAGCACTTCAATTACGAAAACTGGTCGCGCGCTTTTCGGGAGACCGGGCTTGACCCCACCTTTTATGCTCACCGGGCGCGCTCGCTGGATGAGCTCCTCCCCTGGTCTCATATTGATGTAGGGGTAACGACCACTTTCCTGAAGCAGGAATACCAGCGGGCCATCGCTGGCCAGGCAACCCCCGATTGCCGGTACCAGGACTGCAATCTCTGCGGACTACAGGGTCGGGAGCCTATCTGTCAACAGAAGGCCGCTGGCCCAGTCAAGCCAACGGCCAAACCGCCCAGAGCTTAATCTGGTTCTTATTGGCGGCTAAGCTAGCAAACCGCCATCGGCCACCAGAACATGTCCGGTGACATAACTGGCCAGGTCGGAAGCCAGAAACAGGGCAACATTGGCTATTTCGCGCGGCTCACTGACTCGCCCCAGAGGAACCTGCTCCTCCAATTGCTTGACCACTTCGGGAATACTGAGCATACGCTGGAGCATGTCGGTCCGGACCCCACCGGGAGCAATGGCATTGACGCGAATTCCGTATTTGCCTAACTGTCGGGCCAGCGCTTTGGTCAGCATGATGACACCAGCTTTGGTGACATTATAAGGCCGTGCCGTGAAGGCGGGGGCGTTGGGGAAGAGCGCCTGGAGAGCCGGCACGGCCGCCCGGGCGGCGCCGCCCCTAAAACCCTCCACGGAGGCGATACTGATGATGTTACCACTCTTTTTGGCTATCATCAACTCGGCGACGACTCGGGAGCAGTAATAACAACCGGTGAGATTGACACCGAGAACCGCACGCCACTGTTCATCAGCATCCTTATAGTCGGTCATGGCACCACTGATGCCGGCGTTGTTCACCAGAATGTCAATGGTGCCGAACTTATCCACCACCCTCTTGACCATCCGGTCGACCTGCGGCTTCCGGCTGACATCAGCCTTGATAGCTAGAGTGCGGCCGCCCAGTTTTCTAATTTCCTTAGCCACCGCCTGGAGTTCACCGCCCTCCAGCAGATAGTCACAGACCGCCACATCCGCTCCAGCCTCGGCCAAGGCCAGTGCAATGGCTTTGCCAATCCCGCGCCGGGCCCCGGTAACCAGAGCCACTTTGCCTTCCAGGGATATACAGGTACTCACAATGTGCCCCCCTTCATATGAGTTCAGGTAATCGTTTCCTGCATTGGTCTGCTAAACACAAGCATCAATTCAGTTTTGCCAGGAAATTCTCGATGGCCTGATTGACCTCTTGAGGCTTCTCCCGGAATACGGCGTGAGTGCCGCCATCTATTACCACCATGACCGAGCCCGCAATCTTGTCCGCCAGATAGTTAGCGTATTTTACCGGCGTCATCACATCTTCCGTGCCGCAGAGAACCAGGGTGGGCAGTTTGATATTATGGACTTTATCCATAATATCAAACCTGTCACAGCACAGAAAATCACTGAGCAAGACAGCCGGGCCGATTTTCATCCGGGCTTCAACCACCGTCCGCCTGGTTTCAGGGTCAGCCGAGGCATAAGAATCTTCCAGATACTTCCGCCAGGCGGCGTCATCCCCAATCATCGCCTTGACCGAGGCCAGGATATCCGGGCGCACACGCAGCCGGGCACCAGTCCCGATCAGGATGAGGGCCCTTAACTCATTAGGATACTTCAGCCCGTAAAGCTGGGCAATACCCCCACCCAAGGAGTGACCAGCCAGGACTATATCCTTATAGCCTTGCCTATGGACATAGCCCCGCAACCACGCCACATAATCGTCGATACTCGTACAGGGCTGTCCGTCCGGATGGCCGGGGAGGGCGATGGCCTCGGAATCGCGAAAGTAATCGGTCTGGTATGTCCAAGCTTCCTGCCCGGCACCCGAGCCGGGGATAAAAAGCAGTTTCATTTTCTGACTCCGCTAGCGATGCGTTCAGTGCCGAGGTTGTTTATCAATCTCAGTGCCCTCGTTTGCCAACACTAACCGTGGGCCATGAGGCCGCCGGTGACATAGAATGTGGAGCCGGTGACGAAGCTGGAGGCATCGGAAGCCAGATAAACCAAGACGGCAGCCAGGTCGTCAGGTTGGCCAAGGCGCATCACCGGAATGTATCGGGTGAGGAGGTTCCGCCAATCTCCATCTCGGGCCTCGGCCCCCTCCGCCATCCAGCCCAAGGCAATGGCGTTCACCCTGACATTCTGTCGTGCCCACTCCAGAGCCAGTGCGCGGGTGAATTGAATCACTCCGCCCTTACTGGCGCAGTAGGCAGTGCTGTTGGGGAGCCCCCGTTCCGCTAACCCGGAGGAGATAGTAACAATCTTGCCCTCTTTTCTCTCCAGCATGTGCTTGCCGACCGCCTTAGTGCTGACAAAGACGGCGTTCAAATTGGTGGCCATCACCCGGTTCCACTCGTCTACGGTTAACTCTACCAGAGGCTTGGCAAATTGCAGGTCAAAGCTATTGACCAGAATATCTATCTTACCAAACTGGCCAACGGCCATGGCCACCATTTTCTCCACTTCCCGGGAACTGGTGACATTGGTAGTAACCGTAATGGCTCGCCGCCCCATTTTTTTCACAGCCTGAGCCGCTGCGGCCATTTCCCGGTCATCCTGACCAGATAGGACAATATCCGCCCCCGCCTCGGCCAGATATGAAGCCAGTTCTTGCAGCCAGCTTCTCCCGGCACCGCCAATGACCGCTACTTTACCCGATAAGCTAAACTCCTTGGGAATCATCTTCTGCCTCCCTTTCTTACTTTCCTATCGAGGTAACCGGGGCATAGGTAACCGGGGCATAGCCACTGAATAAGGCACCGCCGTCAATGGAGAACACCTCACCGGTGGCATAGTCCGAGGCATCGGAAGCCAGGTAAACCGCTAGCGGGCCCATTTCCGGCGGTTGACCGACGCGCCCCATCGGAATAAAGGGAGCCGCGGCATCATACCTCCCCCTCCCCCCCCAGGTCTGGAACAGTCCGGGAGCGACAGCATTGACCCGGATGCCGTCCCGGGACAGAGTCAGCGCCAGAGACATGGTGAAAAGGATTACCCCGGCCTTAGCCGTATTATACATAAAACTATTTCGCCGCCCCCTCATGCCAAAACCGGAGGCAATATTGATTATTCGGCCATACTTCCTCTCCACCATGTGCTTGGCCACGGCTCGCGAACAATAGAAAGCACCGGTTAGATTGGTATCTATTCCCCGGTGCCATTCAAAGTCGCTTATCTCCCAGAAGGGCTTTACCTGCTCTTCCCGGACGATGCCAGCACAGTTGAACAGAATATCCACCTTCCCCCACTGGGCGATGGCTTTGGCCATCATGTTGTTCACCTGGTCGGACTTGGTCACATCAGCCGGGAAGAAAACTGATTTCCGGCCGACACTGATAACCTTGGCCACGGCTTTCTCTCCGTCTTCAGGGCGGAAATCAGTGACGACGATATCCGCCCCCGCCTCGGCCAGCGCCACCGAAATCGCTGTCCCCAGCCCCCCACCACCGCCGGTAACAACGGCAACTTTACCATCCAGTGACAGTTTTTCTAACATCAGCCACCCCCTTTTGACTTAAATTTTGAAAGGGACAACTGTCATTTGGTTGGGCCTCGTTCCTCTTTCACTCCCCTTTCACCCCGGTCGAAGCTGGTGATAGCTACCACCCGGTCACCCTTGTCC
>CAYGYD010000125.1:0-4945 GCA_964354005.1 uncultured Dehalococcoidales bacterium
TTATAATGAGGCGTGATGATTATTTTTCCTCTGTTAAGAATCGGGGTCAGGGCTGTATGAGGCACGACGCACAGACACGTCCTTCTGAATCAGGGACGCCTCACCGCACTGAGAGGGCCACGAAAGGGCCCCCGAAAATAGCCGTGAATAGCGAATCTAGCAGCACAGACATTCGGCTGGAGATCTCGGACATCCTGGACGCTTTTCCTGTCTACGTTATGCTGGTAGATGAACACCACCACATTCTGCTAGCGAACAGTGCCGTGCGAACCCAACTAGGGGTGGACCCCAAAGATATTGTAGGTAAGTACTGTCCAACCGTAATACACGGGCTGGACAAACCTATAGATGCCTGTCCACTGGAGGAAGCCGCAGAAAGAAATCAGGCTGTTGAACGGGAGATACTTGACCCAGGGTCCAAGCGATGGGTCAGGTCAGCTATTTATCCAACCAGAGGATCAACTGCAGATGGCCGGAGAATTTTCCTTCACATGATTGCCGATATCACCGACCGCAAACAGGCCGAAGAGCAACTTAGAACCTCACGTGAACAGTTGCGTGAACTTTCGCTGCATCTAGAATCCACGAGAGAAGAAGAGAGAACGAACGTGGCACGTGAAATCCACGACGAGCTCGGACAGACGCTGACAGGTCTTAAAATTGATTTGTCATGGTTAACCAAGAGATTGGCCGGAGAGCAAGGATTGCTGCCTGAGAAGATGAAAACAATGAATGAACTGGTTGATAGAGCCATTCAAAGAGTGAAGAAAATATCTGGAGAACTGAGACCTGGGGCATTGGACGATTTGGGTATCGCGGCCGCATTGGAGTGGCAAGCTTCAGAATTTGAAAAGATCGCAGAAATTAAATGTGAATTTTCCTCGGACCCTGAAGATATTGTTCTAGATTCGGCTCGCTCCACTGCGATTTTCCGAATCTTTCAAGAGGCATTGACAAACGTCGCCCGCCATGCCAAAGCAACGAAGGTCAAAGCCACCTTAAGGGAAAAAACTAGCAAGATTGTCTTGAGAATCAGGGATAACGGCAAAGGAATTGAGAAAAATCAGATTGATAGTCCGAAAGCGTTTGGGATAATGGGTATGAGAGAACGTGCCCGATCTTTGGGAGGCAAGGTTGAAATTACTGGTTCTCCCGGCAGGGGAACAACGGTGGCGGTGAGCATTCCACTGACTAATCAGGAGAATCTCGATGCTGAGAATCTTGGTTGCTGACGACCATCCGGTTGTTCGGCGGGGACTTAGCCAGATAATTGGGGAAACGTCAGATATGGTCGTAGCTGATGAAGCAACGAGCGGGCAGGAAGTGCTCGGCAAAGTAAGAGAAAGTCGCTACGATGTGGTTTTGTTAGACATTACGATGCCTGGCATGCATGGTTTGGATGTCATAAAACAACTAAGCAAAGAAAGCCCCAGACTTCCTATTCTGGTTCTTAGTATTCATCCAGAGGAACAGTATGCCGTGCGGGCCTTGAGAGCAGGTGCCGCAGGATATTTGACAAAGGACAGGGCACCCAATGAATTGCTGGGAGCTATCCGGAAGATATCGACGGGCGGGAAATATGTTAGTCCTTCACTTGCGGAGAGATTAGCTTACAACTTGGAGGCTGGTGAGGAACAATCACCCCATAAGACTCTGTCCGACCGCGAGTATCAGGTTATGTGTATGATTGCCACAGGGAAAACCGCTACCGAAATTGCCAGAGAACTATCACTGAGCGTTAAAACCGTCAGCACCTACCGTTCCCGGATTTTAGAGAAAATGAAGATGAAGAATAACGCTGAATTGACTCACTATGCCATAAGAAACTGCCTGGTGGACTAGAGAGATTACAAGTTGGATGTGCGCTCCATCGGATAAACTTTCGCTCAAAGCAATGTGGAAGCAATGCTCCTGTCCTTTAAAAATGTCTCTCACGGAGACGGCTAGGCCCCAAGTAACAACAACTGCCAACTGACTATGTTCGTTGACAACCACTAGGATATTTCCAAAGCGACCCGGCCGGATATAGTTACGGCTTCTCCTTCTCGCCTCCATCTTCTGGATTAGACAACCTCTCTAATCCTAACCTCGGCAGTTATCACTCTCTTTGTAGGAAAAAGGCGGACAATAAGACGCGCCAAAATCCTACAAAATAATCAGACTCATACCGATATTCAGCCGGTGTTTCTTTTCCTAGAATAAGAATAGATGACGGCTGCATTACCTCGAGACAAGAAAAGAGAGGCACCGTGCAAATTCTACTTGTAGACGATTCGACAATTGTCCGTGAAAGGTTAAAAGCCATGCTTTTCGAAGTTCCCAAGGTCGAAACTATTAGCCAAGCGAAAGACCAAGTGGAAGCCACAGAGCTGTTACAGAAGCTCAATCCTGAGGTTGTAGTAATGGATATACAAATGCCTGGCGGAAATGGAATAGACCTGCTCCACCAAATAAAGAAAGGGCAGCGGCCACCCCTGGTGATAGTACTTACCAACCTATCCTATCCCCAGTACCGAAAGAAATGTATGGATGCTGGGGCGGACTTCTTTTTTGATAAATCAACCGAATTCGATAAGATTGCCCAGGTACTAAAACAATTGAGTAAGAAGGGGGGTGACAGAGAGAAGAGGCTATAAGGATCAATCGCTAAGACTGACAGTATTTCTTGAGTATTGAATGTAACTGGAGGTAAAAGTAATTCTATGCGATTAACAAAATTATGGATAGCAGCGGGCAGCGCTGCTCTGATTGGAGCCATTGTCTTGACAGCGGCTGCTTGCGCTGGAGGCCCAAAGGCAGCTCAGGTACTTGGCGTAAATGCGGACGCGGTTATCGGCTCCGCAGGCGTCAAGAATCCGCAGGATATCTGTGTCGTTTCTAGCCGGTTCCCGCGGGGCGAAAGCGTGGTCTGGCGCATCAAAGTATACGATCCGGCGACGGGTAAGCCTATGGATGATAAGACACTTGATTCGGTCGTAGTGAGCCTTAAGGACGGTCAGACCTTTAATGCCAAGTATGGACCCCATCCGGGACAACCAGGGGTAACACCGACGGACTACTTCTGGTCAACTGCTTGGCAAATTCCCGCAAATTATCCCACGGGAAGCGTCCCGTACACGGTTATGGCAAAGGCAAAAGACGGGCGGACTGGCGCGTTCACCGAGTTTAACGTAGCGCCATCACTGCTGACGGTTGTGCAATAGAATCTCTTTCGAATATATCAAAGAGGCAACCCTAAGTGAATAAAATTAAGTTAGCCATGCTACTTCTGGTTTTTGCTCTGGTGGCTGCTATGTTTAGCGCTTGTCAAGCCGTCAGCGCTCAGACGCAAGCGCCGGTAAGCGCTACTCCTTCTCCCACAACATCAGCCAAGACACCAGTACCAACCAATAACTCAACAACGTCAACGGCCACCGTTAAGTATATCGGTGAGTTCTCGATTAAGCCTTCCCACGCGCCTATCGGCGCAACCGTAAGTGCCGTAGGTAAAGGCTTTGACGCGAACACGGACCTGGAGTTGGTCTGGCAGGGTTTCCAGGGCAGTTGGACGGTAGCCGATGGGAGTTACAATGGTCGGGCATTTAAAGATGATATGCAATCCCTCACCAAGATCAAGACAGACGCCAGCGGTAATTTCCAGGCCACCTTCACCGTTCCCCTGGGATTTGGGTTTAGTCACGATGTCCTGGTGAAAAAGCAGGATGTGCTCCAGAACAAGTCCAATTTCGATGTCGACATGCAAGTATCCTTGTCACCATCCAGCGGGCCGGTAGGCACAATGATAAGTATCAATGCCAAGGGCATTGGATGGAGGCCACTGGAAAATAGCTGGACACTCATCTATGACAACAAGTTCACCGGCTGGATTTCATCGGTTACAACCAATGGAGTTGCTCATGCCGTCATCCCGGCTACTGGAACTCCGGGCAAGCATATTATTCAAATCATTCATGGCTCGGCTACCTTCCCGTACATGAACATGCAACAATCACCGCAGCCAGACCGCCCATCATGGACATTTGACTTCACTATAACCGATGGGGCGGCGGTGCAACCACCTGCCCAAGAACAACGCCTGCCCATAGAACAGGGAGCGGGGAAGCCCAATTCTAACGGAGCCGCTCTCTGGACAGATATTGCCTCTGGCACCGTGGGTACGCCTTTAACTATTCGTGGGAGTGGCCTTCCGGCAGGAAAACAGGTAGAGCTACTCTGGTTCCGAGTAGTGGGCAGCCGGGTGTCGGGTCAGGGATGGAATGAAACTTCGGTGTCACTGGGTACGGTCACCATAGGGCCTAATGGGGCAATAGAGTTCCCGTTTAAAGCCCTGGATGACCTGGGTGGCCCCCATAGGATTGAGGCGCATGTCGGTGGAACAAAAGTAGCCGAGACTTCCTTCACCATTTCGCCATCAGCCTTCGCCATTTCGCCTGCCTCGGGGCCAGTAGGTACTACCATTACCATCCATCTGAAAGGGGTGGGCTGGACGGAGACCGCTAACATTTACAATCTGGTTTATGACAACGCCTACGTAGGCTATGCCTGCGGTTTCAACAGCCAAGGGGACATAACCGTTTACCTTCCAGCCACTGGCGAACCTGGCTGGCATTACATCGACTTATATCCCGGTATATACAAGGGCAACGAAATGAGCGGGACCAATAATTTCCGCATTCCACAGTTGACTGCCAAGGATGACCATCCGGGAGAGCGTCTCCCGGTATTCCACTTCGCCTTTCTAGTAACGAGAGGCGGGTAGCCATATGAATGATGAGCAAATTTGGTTTTAAGTAAAGAATAATAGGGGAGAGGAAAAATAGAGATGATACGCAGAACACAATATTTAGCAATGTTAGTAGTAGTTTTGGGAATAGCAAGTTTGGTTATGGGGGCAGCATTTATTGGTTTGGCTGCTCAGAAGAACAACTATGTAACTCAGGCTGTC
>CAYGYD010000126.1:0-4914 GCA_964354005.1 uncultured Dehalococcoidales bacterium
CAGGAAGAGGTGCTCGCCATTGCCTGACATTTACACACCTATTGACAAGACCTCTCTATGCGCCCACACAGATGAACATGGGGCTGACGAACCGCCGCGCCCGGGCTTACTACGCCGAACGGGCTAAGGGTGGCGCAATATACATTGTAGGTTCCATTATCGACAATTCACGCACCTCGCCTCCGAACCTAGTGGTACTAAATATGGTCTACATTAATCTCTATGACGAAGGTCAGGCATACACAGAACAAGAGCACAGGGATTGGCTGGCAGAAGCTGGCTTTAAGGGCTTTGAGCGCATTGCCGTACTGGTGGGAGGCAGTATCATCACTGCTCGGAAACCGAGACTTTGCCATCGCCTGGTTCCGGGCCATGAAAATGAATACTTACCTGGAGCGGGCGCTCCGGCATAAGCAGATATTGAAGGCGTAGAACATCCTGACTGAACACGGGAGGATAGCATATGGTTGGCAAAATTGAAATCCACGGGTATTGCGATGACAAGTTCACATCGGTGAAGCAAGCATTTGCTGCCAACTTCGCGGCTGGCTCCGAGGTGGGTGCTTCCTTTGCAGCAACGATAGATGGCAAGTTTGTGGTCGATATCTGGGGCGGGTACGCTGATGAAGCCCAGACAAGACCGTGGGAGCGTGACACCATCGTTTGTGTCTTCTCGACAACGAAGGTGATGACCTCAATCTGCGCACTGATGCTCATTGACCGCGGCCTGCTTGACCCTGATGCGCCTGTAGCGAAGTACTGGCCGGAGTTTGCCCAGTCGGGCAAGGAAGCTGTCCTGGTGCGACACATCCTCAGCCATACCGCGGGTTTGCCCGCCCTGGACAGGCCCGTTCCAATGGAGACTACATACGACTGGAATAAGGCCGTCGCACTGTTGGCTTCTCAGAAAACCTGGTGGGAGCCAGGCAAAGACTGGGGTTACCATGCCTTCACCATGGGTCATCTGGTGGGTGAGGTCGTGCGCCGCATCACAGGTAAGACTCTCGGTACATTCTTTCGAGACGAGGTTGCCGTGCCGCTCGGTGCCGATTTCCACATCGGTCTTCCGAATGAACATGAACCCCGGGTTGGCGAGATGATTCCGCCGCCTGAATTCAAGCCCGGTGAACCCAGCTATATCGCACCAGGCTCCATGCTATATCGAGCAATGGGCTTCCCCGTCTTCTCAGCCCTGGTCTCAAGGACCAGAGGTTGGCGCGCCGCTGAGATTCCAGCTGGTAATGGACACGGCAATGCCCGTTCTGTCGCCCGCGTAACAGCAGCCGTCGCTTGCGGAGGTGAACTTGATGGCGTCCAACTCTTTGGTCTGCCAACCATCCAGAAGGCGCTCGAAGAGCAGTACTATGGAACTCCCCAATCGTTCCCGCTGCCCATCAGATTCGGTCTCGGTTTTGGACTCACCAGCAAGGAAATGCCGATTGGCCCAAACTCTCGCGTAATGTACTGGGGTGGATACGGTGGTTCCATTGTAGTGATGGACCTTGACGCGAAACTTAGCTTCTCCTATGTCATGAACAAGATGGGCGGTATTCCGAATCCGCGCCCTGTGCCGATTATTGGCGCTCTTTACGCGTCCCTCTGATGTTTGAATCGAACGGGTGGAGCCGCTGGAATACCTGGTCTTCGCCATCGCCAAGTTCCGGGACATGAAGATGCCGCCATCCCTGGCACGGGCGCTCAGACACAAGGACATTCTGAAGGCATAGTTCCCTGTCAACGGCCGATAGCCACTCACCAGGGATTGAGCATTTAGCCACAATGTTAGGATTGAGCAAGTTTTCGGAACCTAAGCGGAATAGGGAAAGACCCGTGAGGGATTTTTGAGGCTACCCTAGAAGGTTCTCTCATAGCAGTCCCAGCAGAGAATCTCGCAATTTGAAAGCACATCGCCGCCGTAACTGGTCATGTGGTGAACCTCCCAACCACCCTCACCTACTCTGCCCCTGTTCTCCCAGACCAACGGTTTGCCACAGGGAATATAGAAGTGCACGTGTGTCCGCCTTGTGCATTCACACTGTCCGCCGGCTCTTTCAAATGCCAGTTTGACCATTTCTTCGGGAAACGGCATATCATTTCCCCTTTTGGGGCCGTTGGGTTAGTGGACTTTGTCTTCCGTCTGCCTGCGCCTGCACAGTTTCCTCGTATATAATACCACATGCCGTGGGGGAGGCATAGCACCGTTGAGCAGCCAACAAAGCGCCCTTTTGTTGAACCAGACCGTTGGGCACAGGTTCCGTTGGGCATAAACTGATAGGAATGTGTTCTTCGGTCTCACAGCTAGGGAGCCGATAGGGTAACTAGAATATCCGTCTAAATTCGCACCTCTATGTCCTTCCACTTCCCTGTAGCGAAGCGCCACCATATGAGTATTGCCCGCACATTGTGGTCCAGTACAGCACCTATCCAGGCCCCTGGGGCTCCAAGATTAAAGAGAAATACCATGAGAGCACCGACGCCCACGCGCATCGTCCAAGTACCTATAGTCGTGAGAACGAATACCCAGCGGGTATCACCGGCACCTCTCAGGCCGCCAGCCAGAGACTGGTTAGTTGCCATCCCGGGCATGGCAAAAGCCCAGATCTTAAGTCCCAGAGCACCAATCCGAATGACCTCAGGGTCCTGTATGAATATGCCTATCAGTTGGCGACCAAATACGAAAGTCATCAGGCCGAGAATAACCATGGCTGCAACACAGTAGCGCTGAGTCAAGTAGCCGGCTTTCTTGGCAAGGTCAGGCTTTTCTGCCCCCAAAGACTGGCCAACCAGTATTGTAGCCGCCACACCGAAGCCAAAGCTGGGCATAAATGCAAGCTGCTCTACTCTCATGGCCAGAGCATGTGCGGCGTAAACAGTGGTTCCCAGATTGCTAATGATGATGGTGTAAGTGCTCATGGCTCCCTGCATTTGCAGTTGATCTCCGCAAGCAGGTAGGCCTACTTTCAGGATGCGCTTTGTTTCAGCCCGATCGAAAACCAAGGCACTGCGCAAACCATATTTTAGCGAGCCTTTTCGCTTAATCAAGATAGCTAGGATTATCACCGCACCTACAGTACTAGATACTGCTCTGGCTAAGCCGGCTCCAAACACTCCTAGCGCAGGCACAACCCATAAACCATTGATTAGGGCATAGGCGAGAGCAGTGCCTATTATTTCCACGATGATCATCACCACCATTGGTGTTCTGGTATCTCCTGACGCACGGAGTACCGCCTCTCCGCAGTACAGCACAAAAAAGGGGATCATGGCAGGGGCATTGACGCGGATATAGTCTCTTCCCAGTTCTATCACTTCAGGGCGAGCTCGGAAGACCCATAGTAGTTGGTCAGCACAAAACCATAGAATGAGGCCAAAGATAACTCCAAAAGCAACTGCTAGAAGCATCGCCTGCCTTAGGGTGTGGTTCGCCTGCTCTGGCTCTCTAGCTCCTATGTGGCGGGCTACTATTGCTGTTGCCCCAACACTTACTCCCGAGAAAGCCATCCACGGTATATTGATGATCTGCTCACTCAAACCGACAGCGGTGACAGCTTCTGCTCCCAGATGTCCGATGAATAACATGATAATCATGGCAAGAATTGTCCAAGCTGCTTCTTGTAGGACTACTGGCCATGCTAGGCTGAGCACTGTTAGCGGAAGCCTCTTATCGCTTATTTTGGGGGCCAAGTTTTGGTTTTTCATGTTGATGTAACCAATTATACTTGAATGGCAGAGCTCCAGAAAAACTGCTCTTCTAGGTATCAACCCCGGGCAGTATTGCAGTCTGCACAGGTTTGTGTAACGACCTCCCACTCTATTTTGCGCACTTCGGTTAGGATGCTTTGGTAACAGGGACACAAAAACCGCGTTATATTAGTACGCTACGATGGTAGCTCTTTGGAGGATGAGTTTGCGTTCGGCGGAGTATCCTCTCAGTAGAGGCTAGAGCGCTGGCTGGACATTGAAAGACAGGTGAGATGGTGCGCCACTGTCAGCCGCTATAACACAAGAAAAGATACTATCTCTACCATGCGGACGGACTGAACTCTACGCTATTTTGTTCTGCGAGACGTTTTAAGGGTAGGCTTGTAGGCTCAGCTGTTGTTGAAGTAGTGGCAGACCACATCATAGAATGGTATTTGCTATATCACATTGCAGCACAGGTGGGTTCATATGTTAGAATGCTTTCAAAGGCCGCCTTAACTGGATTCACTTGAAGAAGCTGACCATAGTTTATGATGAAGAAGGAGTAAGATTTGGAAAAGAAAAGCCTATATTTGGAAGAGAAAATCATCTACTTCGAGGCACCGGGTCGCCGGAATACCGAGGAGACACTGCGCCTAGTAGCTGAGCGGGCTAAGGCTCGAGGAATAAATGAAATTGTCCTGGCGTCGACGAGAGGGGGTACAGCTCGTCTGGCTGCGGAGCGCTTCGCTGGTAGCGGAATAAAAATAGTGGTGGTGCCCCATCAGTACGGCTTTAGCGAAGAGCAACGGTTCCCCCCGGGACTAGTTTCCGAGCTGGAGCGGAAAGGGCACTGCGTCCACTTCGGCACTATGCTGTTCCACACTGATGGCTTCTACGGCATGACGACGCCCAGTGTCATGGCTACCCTTCTGCGCACGTTCTGTCAGGGGATGAAAGTCTGCGTTGAGATAATTCTGATGGCGGTGGATGGTGGGTGTGTGGCTACCGGAGAAAAAGTCATCGCAGTGACTGGTACCGGCCGTGGTGCTGACACGGCAGTGGTGGCTATCGCAGCTCCTTCAAACAAGCTCAATGAGCTTCACATTACCGAGATTATCTGCAAGCCATTAGAAACTAAGTCATGGCCAGCCGGCACTAGACCTACTATAGAAATGGTATGGGGTAGGATGGATTTAAAGGACACCAAAGTCAGGTAAAATAGATAGACGG
>CAYGYD010000127.1:0-4894 GCA_964354005.1 uncultured Dehalococcoidales bacterium
TTTCCTTCGCTTTCAAAATACCCGAAACTGGTGAGGACCTGCAAAGGCGGAGAGATATTCTTCTGACTTTGGGCGAGCTGGGGGCTGGAGGCTCTCGATTAACCGGCATTGACGGCCTGAATGGGGTCGCCTATGGTACTCACAAGGTGGATGCAGCACTTGGCACCCACTATGCCCAAAACATGGCCAAGTACCGGGCATGGTGTAAGAAAAACGACCCCAGCATCTGCGCCGCCGTGAGCGACCCTAAGGGTCATCGGGCACTGCATGCCGAAGACCCGAGACAGGCCCACAAGGACTTCTATGTCAGGATAGTTGACCGGCCCAGAGACGGGATAGTCATAACCGGCTGCAAGCTGCACATCAGCGAAGCCATCATCTCTAATGAACTGATAGTGCTTCCCTCTCGGAATCACAACGAGACGGGCAAAGATTATGCTGTGTCCTGCGCCGTACCGTGTAATGCCAAGGGGGTTACTTTCATCGGAACGGCCGGGGCGTACGGTGGGGGACATCCGATGATAATCTTTGACAAAGTTTTTGTTCCCGGGGAGAGGGTTTTCCTGGCTGGCGAGTGGCAGTTTACCAGGGAGGTGGCTACCTCGTTTGCCCGCTACCACCGCCTCACGGCCGCCACCTATAAGACCGCACAACTCGATGCCATAGCTGGGCTGGCCATGTTGATGGCCGAATATAACGGGCTGACGCGTGCCACTCGTATCCAGGACATGCTGGGCTGGTTTGCCATGTATGCCACCATACCCGAGGCTCTGGGCAGAGCCGCTGCTTTGAGCGGCACAGTTGACCCCGAGACAGGCCAGGCACGGCCGAACCCGGTTTATACCAATTGTGCCAAGTACTGGTTTGCCTCTCAGTGGCATGAGGCAATGAAGTACCTCCAGGATATAACCGGGGGGATTGCGGCCACCATGCCTTCAATGAAGGACTGGGAAAACCCCGAGACCCGCCCCTATATGGAGAAATACCTGCAGGGGGACGCCAGATACCCCACCGAAGAGCGGATAAGAGCTATTAACGCTGTCATACAAGCCGGTTCTACCTTTGGCGGAGTCCTTAGCATTCACGCTGAGGGGTCTCTGGCCACCCAGAAGATGGTCCTGTTCCAGCAGGCCGACTGGGAGCGGTATAAGGCCGCGGCCAAGCATATGATGGGGATGCGCACCGACCACCCTGAGTTTAAGGACCGCCCCCTACCCGGAGAATCACCGTGGAAGATGCCAGAATCAATGCTCAAACATTGATTGGTCGACTAAAGGTAGGGATTTGTTGAATTGGGGCCGGAGCAGTAGCCCTAAGTAAGGTACTGGGGAACTTCCGACAGACTGTGAAGTCGGGGACAGTCATTGACCTCAGGGGATAAGTCGTAACGGTCAAGGAGGAGGGGAGTGATACCCACTCCCCTTGCTCCAGTTACATCCACTTTGTACTGGTCGCCGATGTGAATTGCCTCCGCCGCCTTCACCCGGGCGCGTTCCAGTGCCTTCAGAAAAATCGGCGCATTCGGCTTGTCAGAGTCGACTTCCCCAGAAGTGACCACGAAGTCAAGGTAGGGTTCCAGCCCCAGTTCACGGCAGAGGGGTGTCATATCTCTATCCAGGTTGGTAAGCAGCCCCAGAATGAATTCCTGCTTCTTTAGCGCTTTGAGAGTCGGCAGCACGTCTTCAAAAAGGACAAAGCGCAATCCTTGAGATAGTTCCCGCAGCTTCATCAGGGTTTTGCCCACCAGATCCGGCTGTTCAGTAATATCCACTCCAATCTCAGTCAGTATTATCTCCTGTTGGCGGAGGTAAAGCTTAATCTGCTCTTCCTGGCTTCTTTTGCGCAGGGGAGAAATGAAGTTCTCTTCAAAGAGGTACTTGTCGGCCGCCACCAAACCCTGCCTCACTCTCTGCGCTGCCGCATTGATGCCTAATTCGTGCAGGGCCTGACTTTGCAGTTCTTCGCGAGGTGGGTCGTATCGGGCGAGGGTGTTAAACCAATCGAAGAATATCGCCTTAATCACACTGTTCTTCCCGTCTACTGGTCAGGAACGCCGAGGTCTTTGATGTAATCGACCGCATCCTGAACGGTGGCGATTTTTTCCGCGTCCTCATCCGGAATCTCGACCTTCTGGGTCGGGGTGCTGAACTCCTCTTCGAAGGCCATTATCATTTCTACCAGGTCGAGAGAGTCAGCCCCCAAATCATCAACAAAACTCGCCGATGTCACCACCTCCTCCTCCCCCACCCCCAACTGCTCGACGATTATCTTCTTTACTCGGTCAAAAATGGTTGCCACTGTCTACCCCCTTTCAGAGATTTCTACCGGTTGACCAGAGTGCTCACTGAGCCTAAAACGCCGTTAACAAACTTGGGTGAGCTATCGCTACCGAAGAGCTTGGCCAGTTCGATGGCTTCGTTGATAGCTACCTTAACTGGGACTTTATTATCAAGTAAAATCTCAAAGATTGCAAGCCTCAAGGTATTCCGGTCGATGACCGATATCTGGGCGACAGGCCAGGCCGGGGCAAACCGGCGGATATTCTCGTCAATCTTCTCCTTATTCTGAATAACTCCCTTCACCAGGTTACGGGCGAAGCTGACGTTGTCTTCCGACAGCTCTTCCTCGCTCAGCAAGCGGTCTAACACTTTTTCCGCCTCATGACCAACGGAGTCAGCCTCATAAAGTGCTTGAAGGGCCAGCATCCTTATCTTACGCCGTGCCCCAACCATATCTTACTTACCAACCTAAAGTCAATATTATAACACTAACTTGGCACAAGCGGTCAAATGGAACAGATGCCTGACTTTCACTTGCCCAGTGAGCCGGTAGTCAGACCTTTAATCGCTTCGGCATCCCCGATATTCACCGTGTTGACATTCTTGTTGATGCGTTTGATGAGACCGGTCAGCACCTTGCCCGGCCCAATTTCAATGAAGGTAGTGACACCCCTGTCTACCATGTACTCGATTGAGCGCTGCCACTGGACGCCATGACATAACTGTCTAGTAAGCTCTGTTTTCACCTCATCGGCGGTGGTCAGAGGCTGGGCGGTGGTATTGCCGATGATGGGAATGGTCGGGTGGCGGAACTCAATCCCGGCGATAATCCGTGACAGGCCCTCTTCCGCCGGTTGCATCAACTGCGAATGAAAGGCGCCGCTTACCGGGAGGGGGATGGCGCGGCTGGCTCCCCTGGCTTTGGCTAGCTCGGCGGCTCTGGCGACATTCTCCTTGGCGCCGCTGATGACAAGCTGACCCGGCGAGTTGAAATTGGCAATCCGGGTGTCAGTCTCCTGGC
Source organism: uncultured Dehalococcoidales bacterium (assembly GCA_964354005.1). Taxonomy (GTDB): domain Bacteria; phylum Chloroflexota; class Dehalococcoidia; order Dehalococcoidales; family UBA2162; genus CAVSBN01. The sequence continues at coordinate 3,301 of CAYGYD010000127.1, forward strand.
AGACCTCGGCCAGTACCGCCTGATCCAGCCCCAGGATGGCCACCATACCGCCGGGGTTGCTGGTACCGGCCTCGTGCATCAATCGCCCACGTTCCCGCGACAGATAGACCGTCGTGGCAAAGTCAATGACATCAGCTGCCGCCAGCGCCGTGTACTCGCCCAGGCTGTGACCAGCCACAAAAGCTGGCGCGGGCAGATGGCCGCCGGCCACTTCCTGAATTGCCTTCAGACAGGCGAAGCTGATGGTCACCAGAGCCGGCTGAGCATTGATGGTCTGGCGGAGCTCTTCTTCCGGCCCCTCAAAGCACAATCGGGACATTGGGAAACCCAGAGCCTGGTCTGCCTGCTGGATGACGGCTTTGGCTGAGGCAAAACTATCGTAAAGGTCGCGACCCATACCTACCGCCTGCGTACCCTGTCCGGGGAAGACATAAGCGACCTTGGTTGATTCGGTCATGGCTAACCCTCCCGGCGAAAATTTCTGAGGTGGCTGATTATCCTTTCAGCCTCAGCAACCATTTCCTCAATGATTACCTTGACTGGTTTAATCTCCTTTATCATTCCGGCAATCTGTCCGGCCAGCAGAGAACCTTCATCAATATCGCCCTCGATTAGCCCGAGATACATCCGGCCGCGGTCAAATAGTTCCAGTTCCTCCTTAGTAATACCAGCCTTTTCCAGTTCCCTGACCTGCTCGGCCAGCTTGTTACGCAGTGTGCGTAGTGGGCGCCCCACCAACTGCCGGGTAACCATGGTGGCCTGGTCATCGGCCTCCAGGAGTTTTTGCTTGTATTGTGGGTGGGCGATACACTCCGTGCTTAAAACGAAGCGCGTGCCCATCTGGACACCCTGAGCGCCCAGGGCTAAGGCGGCCGCCAGGCCCCGGCCATCGGCAATACCCCCCGCCGCCACCACCGGTATGCGGACGCTATCCACTACCTGGGGCACTAAAGCTATGGTGGTGGTTTCCCCAACATGTCCACCGGACTCCATTCCCTCAGCGACAATAGCATCAGCCCCGGCTTGCTCCAGATGTTTGGCCATGGCCACGCTGGCCACCACTGGAATGACCTTCATACCGGCTCGTTTAAATCGGGGCATGTAGGCGTCAGGGTTACCGGCACCGGTAGCAATGACGGCGACTTTCTCTGCCAGAGCCACCTGGACCACTGGCTCGGCGAAGGGTGAGGTCAGGGGGATATTGAGGCCAAAGGGCTCGGTGGTGCCTTCTCGTGTCAGACGGATTTGCTGGCGGACCCAGTCGGGTTCGTAATGACCGGCGCCAATAATGCCCAATCCGCCAGCGTTGGAGACGGCTGAGACCAGTTCCGCTGTACCCACATGGGCCATGCCGCCCTGAATGATGGGATGCTTGATGCCAAAGAGGTCGCAGATAGCCGTTTTGAGCACAGCCTATCCTTTCCGGGAAGGACTAGCTTGCCTTCTTTTCCGGAGTCTTAACCTCAATTACTTCCCGGCCATTATAGTAGCCGCAGGTAGGACAGACATGATGCGGTAGCTTTGGACTCTGGCACTGGGGGCACAACTGCGTCGGGGGCGGACTCACCTTGATGTGGTTGCGCCTCTTACCCTG
>CAYGYD010000128.1:0-4856 GCA_964354005.1 uncultured Dehalococcoidales bacterium
GACCTGGGTGAAGGCTACTACCATATCACAGTTGACATCGAAAATACCGGCGGTTTGAAAGGCGCATACCAGCTTAAAGCCGGGGTCGATGACGAGCCGATGGAGCCGGTTGAAGTAGAACTAAATCCGGGTGAAAAGAAGACCGTCACCCTGAGCGGGGCGGAATCCACGATTCATACTTTGGCGGTGAGGTATCAGTATGGTGGGCTTTCCGGACGAGAACATGTAGTGGCGATTGACGGTCTTTCTGAAACGGTCACTTTCCCACAACGCACTGTTTCTGTACCAACAACCCCACCACGAACTTCTGAACCGCCTAAGCCGACCTATAAACTCCAGTTGCTATTTTTGCAGCCGCTAATAATTGGCGAGCGTTGGCTCCAGTTCACGGGAGAGGTTAAGAATGTCAGTGGCATAAGTCTTAAGGATGTAGAGGCAGTGATTACGGGTCTTAGTGAGGAAGGCATAGTGCTTAAAACGGCCAGTGCTTTGCTTGAAAAAAATCCTATTTCAGATAATCAAACCTCCTTATTCCGTGTATCAGCGGATTGTGGCCTGGGCACCACGGTCACGCGGTATAGAATAGGGTTCAGATTCCTGTCCGGTGAGACTATTCCCTACGAAGACAAGCGAGAGCAAAAATAGCCTTGAGTGCAGAGGCTACTGAAGCCCTGATGAGTCAAAAAGAGGCTCTTGAGTTCTTCCTAGATGGGAAAGGACAGTGGAATGGCAGAAGAAGAATTTGACAGAAATGTAACCGAAAACCTGATTAAGGCAATACAGGAGACCTATTCTGACCTCCGTAAGCAATCGCCGGACAAGGATGAGCACTGGTATCTGGCTAATACCTGGCTCCAAAGATACGGGGCGGTGGATGAGGCGAAAGAGAAGGGCGAGGAGTGGGCACAGTTTACCGCCTATAAAGAGACCCACGAATTTGCCATCCTGGATTCGCCCCAGGCGATTCGCGGCTTGGCGCTCCTCCTGGTTGTCCGGGAGCTGGGTGAGACGGCGGCCAAGCCGTACGAAAGCGAGTTTTTCAAGACCATTGAACCGGTGGTCAAAGCCAAGCAAGACCGTGCCTTTCTTAAGATATACCGGGAGAAAAACCCATTGACCTGGGCGGAAATTAAGCAAAGGGACGATGCCAATTACAGCCTTTTCTGGTTCTTCCGCGGCATAGAGCTGGAGCAGGAACAGGAGGGAGAACCTTTTGATGAATGGGGTGAAGTTGATTTTCTGGACCAATTAGAGAAGCAGGAGCAGGCCTCAGCCGGGGAGGGACAGCAAGAAGAGGAACTGCCACCGGAAGTGTAAGAAAAGGGCTGATGTGATTTCGCTTAAACGGGCGTTTAATAACTCAAATTGTCATGGCGAGGAGTCCGCCTCTGGCGGACGACGAAGCCATCTCCTCGCAATGACACATTGTGGAAAAGTGAGAGGACTAAAGGGGGGATAGGGTTACCTTTCAAACAAGATAAAATCCTGTGTCAATGGTAAAATAGGTGGAGGCAATACACCAGAACACGACAACCAAGAGAGGAGGAGGCTAAAATGAAGATACGGTATGATGCTGCGGACGATGTTATTGAGGTTATTTTTAAGGATAGGGAAGGGACTTTTCGCAAGACCGGCTCGCCCTACATTATGGAGAAGATAGATGATGACAAGAATGTCATCGGCTTCTCCATTCTCCGGGTGAGTACCCTGAAAAAGCAGGGGCACAATATCGACCTGGTGAATGTGGCCGCGCCGGGTATGGATGATTTCAAACTCTGGTACGAACGGTTGTAGCCTTTAACTCCGAGTGGCGATATGCAGAGAATCGCTGAAGTTATTGAGGCCAGCACCACCGAGTTTGTGGCTCAGTGCTACGAACTATATCAATTGCCGCCGCTGGGCAGTCTGGTAAAGACCATTGATACGCCGGTGGAACTATATGGCATCGTCTATAACGCCACCACCGCCAGCATTGAGCCGGGCCGGCGCCCCATTGCTCGGGGCAAGGATGAGAAGGACGAGGCGGCCATCTACCAGTCGAACCCCCAGCTATTAAAACTGCTCAGGAGTGAATTCACGGCCCTGGTGGTCGGACATCGGCTGGGCGATAAGCTCTACCACTACCTGCCCCCCGCACCCGCCCGAATCCACAGCTTCGTCTACCTGTGCCCCACCGAAGAGGTCCGGGAGTTCAGCCAGTCGCTGGCCTTCCTCAACATCCTGCTCCGTAGTAACCTGCCGGTATCGGTGGAGGAGCTGACCGGGGCCTCGTTACGGCAGATGAGCCAGGCCTATGAAGACCGACGGGCTTTTCTGCTAACGGCGGGGAAGGAGCTGGCGGTAATGCTCAGCCGGGACTTTAACCGACTCAGGGCGGTACTCGGGAGAATCAGAGAATGACGGATAGGTTGGGTATCATTGTTACCGGCTCACTGAATAAAGGTGTCGAGGTCAGGCTGGATAGCTCGGCCTCGGTGGAAGACATGGCCGTGGGGCGCTATGTTACCATTCAGGGGCACAAGCGGCGCTTCTTTGGTATGATAACGGATGTCAGCCTGGGAGTGATTGACGAGTCGATTACCCAGACTCCACCCGATGTCTCCGACCCCTTCATGGCCGAGGTGTTAACCGGCACCAGTACCTATGGTACGCTTCATATCCTGCCACTGCTAACGATTGGCGGAGATGTGGCCGAAATGCTAGAGGGCCCCCAGCCGGTCAAGACCGTTCCCAGTCATTTTTCCCCGGTCTACGAGGCCTCACAGCAGGACATAGAGCTGGTTTTTGGCGGCGAGGACGAGAAAAAGTTCTACATCGGCACTCCGCTGGATATGGAGACCAAGGTCTGCCTCAACCTGGAGGAGCTGGTCAAGCGCTCCAACGGCATCTTTGGCAAGAGCGGCACCGGCAAGACCTTTCTTACGCGTCTCTTGCTCATTGGTATGCTGCAGAAATCGGCGGCGGTAAATCTGGTCTTTGACATGCACAGCGAGTACGGCTGGGAGAGTCGGAGCGAGGCCGGCCGGAAAGTCAAGGCTCTGAAGCAGTTTTTCCCGGAAAGGGTGGCCGTCTTCACTCTGGATGAAGAGAACGCTAGGCGGCGGAAAGTCAGCACCGACTTCGTGGTCCGCATTGGCTACGATGAAATCGAGCCCGAAGACATGGCGCTACTGCGACAGACATTGAATCTCACTGAGCCAGCCGTTGAGGCCGTCTATCAGTTAGCTCGACAGTTCGGTCGGGGCTGGTTACAGGCGGCTTCTGGCTTGGATTCCCAAGAGGTCAAAACACTGCTTGATAGCCTGCACATCCACGAGAGCAGCTTCCAGAATTTACAGCGGGGAATGGCGACCATCCGTCGCTTGCCTTTTCTAGTTCCCCACACTCCCGATAACGCCGTGAAACGCGTCCTGGAATATCTTGACCGTGGTATCAATGTGGTGCTGGAGTTTGGTCGGTTCACCGATATAACGGCTTATATCCTGGTGGCCAATCTGCTGAGTCGGCGCATCTATGCTCAATACCGGGAGCGGACGGAAAGAGCGATGGCGGAGGATATTGCCCCACCCCGCCCTCTGGTCATCACCATTGAGGAGGCACACAAGTTCCTTAACCCCGCAGTGGCCGACCAGACCATCTTTGGCACCATCGCCCGCGAGATGCGCAAGTACAATGTCACTCTGCTGGTCATTGACCAGCGGCCCAGCGGAATTGACGAAGAGGTCATGTCCCAGCTCGGCACCAAAATAACCTGTCTGCTGGACAACGAACGAGATATTGATAGCGTCCTGGCCGGGGTCTCCGGCAAGAGCGAGCTAAAATCAGTATTAGCGCGACTGGAATCCCGACAGCAGGCGCTCATCTTTGGTCACGCCGTGCCCATGCCGGTGGTCGTGCGGACACGGGACTACACCCCGGAAACTTACAAGGAGTTCCTGACTGCCGGCGGGGCTGAAATCAAAAAGCAGGCCGAGAAGGACATTGAAGATTTGTGGGGACCGGATGGGGAGGGGAAAGGGAGATAGCTTGAGATTGTTTAGCCACCTATACCTCTCAGCAGGTCCTTCTTTGTAAGGACCATAGCCGGGGTGTCAAAGAGGGGCGGAGCCCCTCTTATAAATCCACTTCCCCCTCTCATTTTTAGGAGAGGGGGTCAGGGGGTGAGGTTAATAGACGCTCTCAACAGCCTGCCACCGGACCCGTCTATTCAGCCGCGCCCGCGGGGAAAGTCGCTCCTGACTGAGACTAGGCAGCTATTGCGTCAGGCGGGCCTGCGGGCGAGAAAAGGGCTGGGACAGCACTTTCTGGTCGATGGCGGCGTGCTCAAGCACATCCTGTCCGCCGCCGAACTCAGTCCAACCGATATCGTTATGGAAGTCGGCCCCGGTCTGGGCGTACTGACCCGGGAGCTGGCCCGGCAGGCTGGCTGGGTGGTGGCCATCGAGCTGGATGATAATCTGGCGAGTCTCCTGAAAGAGACGCTGGCTTCCTTTAGCAATGTAACCATCGTAAACCAGGATATACTCAAGGCTGACCCTGAAGCTTTGCTCCACGGCCACTTTCCCAGTAGAAAGGGCGTCCTTCCAACGGAAGGATTGAGCTACAAGGTGGTGGCCAATCTCCCTTATTACATTACCTCACCCGTCCTGCGTCATTTTCTGGAGGCTTCACTCAAGCCGCAGTGTATGGTGGTGATGGTGCAAAAGGAGGTGGCCCGGCAGATTACTGCCCAGCCCGGCCGGCTGAGTCTCCTGGGTATCAGTGTACAGCTTTACGGCGAACCGAGAATAGTAAAATATGTGCGGGCGAGTTCCTTCTATCCGGCGCCGGAAGTGGATTCGGCCATATTAAGGATT
>CAYGYD010000129.1:0-4803 GCA_964354005.1 uncultured Dehalococcoidales bacterium
GAAGTATGACCGCTACGGCGACCAGTGGCAGTATGCCGACCAGTTCGCCAAAGCCGGTACCCAGCAGGCACCCTTCTGGGACTTCCGGCCGGGCGGGGGCCAGGGCTCTCAGTCCCAGGAAGACCTGGAGAGCCTGTTCGGCGACCTCTTTGGGACCTTCGGCGCCGGGACTTCCCGGCGGCGCGGTCGGCCGAGGCGCAGCCTGGATATCGAACAACCGATAGAAGTAACGCTGGAAGAAGCCTACCAGGGAACCAGTCGCATCCTCAGTATGGAAACTGGCGAGCCCTGTCCTACCTGTCGTGGCACCGGTCGGATACAGAATGCCCTGTGTTCGACCTGCCGTGGCTCCGGCGTGGTGCCACGCTTACAAAGAATCGAGGTCAAGGTACCAGCGGGGGTCATCGATGGCTCCCGCGTACGCGTGGCGGGCAAAGGGCAACCGGGCTACGATGGAACCAGAGGCGACCTTTACCTAGTAATCTCGGTTAGACCACACCCTTTGTTTGAACGAAAGGGTGACGATTTATATGTTGAGGTGGGCGTGCCCTTAACGGTGGCAATGCTAGGCGGCGAGGTTGAGGTGCCCACTCCTAAGGGTAAGTTGGCGCTCAGAGTCCCGCCGGAGACCCAGAATGGGCGCACCTTCCGCCTGGCTGGACAGGGGATGCCGCACTTGGGTAATTCCTCGCGAGGTGACCTCCTGGCCAGGGTGAAGGTGCTTCTCCCCACCGACCTCTCGTCAGAGGAAAAGAAACTCTTCGAGCGGTTGAGTCAGTTACACCGCAACGGTTAAAGACCATTGAAAAAACGGCGTTTTTCAGGAGGTTAATAGTTTTGTGCTTTGAGGATGGGGCATAGTTTGGCTGAAGGAGCGCGGAAAGAGCCTGCAGTAAAACTATGAGAGGCGATTCATGAGACCAGAGGATAATGAACCGCGGTATGTCATCAGTGTGGCGGCGAGGATGCTCGGTATTCAGACTCACACCTTGCGCTATTATGAAAAGATTGGCATAATAGAGCCGTCCCGGTCTAGGGGTAACATCCGTCTGTATTCAGATAAGGATATCGCCTATCTGAAGCAACTGAAGACGCTGATGAGTGACCTGGGGATTAACCTGGCTGGCGTGGAAGTTATCCTGCGCCTGGCGGAGCGACTGGCTGAGTTACAGCGCCGTATTGACGAGTTGGAATCGGAACTCAGGCAATTGAAGGAAGGAGCGGCTTAATCTGAGTCTCAAATTATGCTGGCAGAGTGAGACCTGGTATTTGAGAAGCAGGGTGATGTGTCAAGGACAGAGAGGGCCGGCATTATTTGTTGGCGGTAGAGAGGTTTCCGGGCTATACCGGCGGGCGGCTCTCCTCAGTGGTGAGGGATGGCAATTTCAACCTTGTGGTTAACAAGAGCGGGTGAGTTAAGGATGACCCAAGAGGAAAAACGGCACTGGCCGAAAACAGGAATTTTCTTCGGCGCTTTGGCCGTAGCGGTCACGGTGGCTGCTTGCGCGGCGGCGGTCTATTACAAAGACGAGCTTTCGGATATCGCGCACATCGGTGGCTACAGCCTCCTGGGCGTGCTTATCGTCGCTTTTCTGGCGGGTAGTATACTTAGTTTTGTGGCTATACCGGTGCCCTACTGGCTCCTGGTGTTCACCCTGCCCAGTGTCCTGGCCCGCGAATGGGGATTGTTGGCTCCGGTGGCCGTCGGGTTCACCTCGGCTCTGGGCACTACTCTGGGCCATTTCCCCACTTTCATGCTTGGCTACGGAGGTGGCAAACTTTCGCAGAAAGTGACTAGCAAGTTTAATTTTCCCCTCTATAACAAGGTCTATAACAAGGTAACTGCCTGGATGCAGAGACATGGGGCCTGGGCGGCCTTTGCCATGTCAGCCATGTTTAATCCAGCTCACCTCCCGATGACGATTGCCATTGGGGCACTCCATTTTCCACCGCCCAAATTCTTGCTATTCTCCTTTCTGGGCAACTCTGTGAAGAGCCTTTTCCTGGCCTTCGCCGGCTATTACGGATTGACCAAACTGCTCCCTTTCATCGGTGTTTCGTAGGTAGTTAAATCAATGCCGACGATATATATTATTCTGGCGATAATCGGAGGGGTGTGCCTGGGGTTTGGGCTGTGGCAGCTCATTGTCACGCTTGTGGAAAACTGGAGGAAGAGCCAGAAGTTCAAAGCCGCGGAGTCTTATGCCCACCGGCGGAACAAACCGCTACTGGTGGCGGGTGGGCCGTGGGGAAATCGACGGGTTCGCCATGTGTTGAACCGGCCAGCGCACGGGGCGGGCGATGTTTGCCTGGACATCGACCCCAATGCCATGGCCGGGCACCCTTGCGGAGTAGTCGCTGACGTTACCCACATCCCCTTTGCCGATGGGAGTTTTGGCGCGGCCTTTGCCAGCCACCTGCTGGAACACCTGTCCAGCACCGTTGATGCCCAGAAGGCCTTGACCGAGCTTAACCGTGTGGCGGCTGCGGTATTCATTGTCTATCCCTTCCGGCAGTCCCTTGGCGGCTGGCTGACCCACGGGCACCATCTCTGGGTCTGGCAGAAGGGCAACACCACCTACATTAAACAGAGAGGCAAGCTGGGCGCTAAGAAGGTGAAATTTCAGGTTCAAGTTTAATAGAAGTATATACTTTACCAGAAACCGGAGGTGCTGACACATAATCGGAGATGTCTAACGAATTGACTTTACAGACTGAAGCTAACCAGCTGGCACAACAACTTTTTGGTAATCACAACAAGAAGTGTGCCAGATTTGCCGGCCGTCTTCTGGACATGTGCACCAAGGCGCAGGATAAGGATTTCCTCCTCATCCATAACCCCGGTGGCTGGGGGAGCACACCCTTGGAGTACTGCCTGGAATGGGAGCGAAGCATTGTTGAGGGGGTCAAGTCCACCATCGAACGGCTGGGCTACAGTTCATTCGTGACCCAGCATTTCCGCGGTGGTCGTAGCTGGTGGGCACATCTGTTGGATTCGCGAGAGCAATTACGCTTCTTCTTTAAGGGCAAGTCGACCCGGGCCAAGATACTGGCCGCCGAGCTAAAGTTCATCACCCGCCACCGCGATTCCCTGCGGGTAATCCTGGTCGGGGCCAGTCAGGGGGCGGCTTTCGGTAATACCGTGATGCAGCAGATGAGTCAGTTGCGCCGCGTGTATAGCATTGAGCTGGGCATACTCTTTGCCCACATGTCACGGCGGGTAATCACGGAACACACCCTAGCTATAGACAGCAACGGAATGGTGCCTGACCCTATGGCGCACCGGGACTTGCCGGAAGGGCTTAAGGCGTATGCCACTGCGCCCTTCCGATGGTTGAAGTATCTGCTACAGGGAAAGCCGAGGAAGTTTACCGACTGCATTAGTGTCCCCGGCCACGAGTACAAATGGGCGTATCCTGAAGTCCATGAGAGAATTGAGAATTTTCTGGAAACCAGATTTGGCGTCAAAAAGAAGGTGGAGGTAGGTTCGTTATGAGGCAGGAGAGATTTACCGAGCAGGCCCAGGAAGCGCTGGCTCAATCTCAGGAGCTGGTGCGTCAGTACCGACATAGTCAGTGGGATGTGGAGCATGTCCTGCTCGCCTTGCTCCAGCAGGAAAAGGGGCTGGTGGGTGACATACTGCGCGAGCTCCGCGTCAATGTTGACACAGTGAGGCAACAGGTGGCGGCGATTCTGGAGCGAACCCCCAAGCTGGCCTACGAGACGCCGCAAATCTACGCTACGCCGCGGGTCGCCCAGCTCTTGCAGACGGCCGCGGCTGAGGCCGACCGACTTAAGGATGAGTTTATTGGCACGGAGCATATGCTGATTGCCATGACCCGGGAGGAGAAGGGGGAGGTGGCAGGGATTCTCAGGCGTTTTGGTATTAACGAGGAGAAGGTATTTCAAGCTTTGCAGGGGCTTCGCGGCGGGCACCGGGTGACCGATGCCCGTGCCGAGAGTAAATATCGCTCGCTGGAGAAGTACGGACGTGACCTGACGGAAATGGCCCGCCAGGGCAAGCTCGACCCGGTTATTGGCCGGGAGGACGAGATTAAACGGGTGATGCAAATTCTCACTCGGCGCACCAAGAACAACCCGGTAATCGTGGGCGATGCCGGCGTGGGCAAAACGGCCATCGCCGAGGGACTGGCCCAGAAGATTGCCGCCGATGATGTCCCGGACTCACTTAAGGGGAAAAGGGTAATCGCCCTGGATATGGGGGCTCTGGTGGCCGGTAGCAAGTTCCGCGGAGAGTTTGAGGAGCGACTCAAGGCAGTAATGGACGAGGTAAGGCAGTCCAAGGGTGAAGTCATGCTCTTCATTGATGAAATCCATACCGTGGTTGGCGCTGGTGCGGCTGAGGGTGCCATTGACGCCGGTAATATGCTCAAGCCGGCACTGGCGCACGGCGAACTCCAGTGCATCGGGGCCACCACTCTGGATGAATACCGCAAATTCATTGAGAAGGACAAGGCTCTGGAGCGGCGCCTTCAGCCGGTATTTGTGGGCGAGCCCAGTGTGGAGGCGACCATTGAAATGCTCAAGGGGCTACGCCCGAGGTACGAGGCTCACCACAAGATAAAGATTAGAGACGAAGCCCTTGAGGCAGCGGCCAAATTGAGCCAGCGCTACATTTCAGACCGGTACTTGCCCGATAAAGCCATTGACCTCATTGATGAGGCGGCCAGCAAACTGCGCATTGATACTGAGAGTGCCCCGCCGGAGGTCAAGTCTCTGGAACAGAAACTGAAGCAAATGACCAATGAAGAGGAAGCCGCCTCACAGCGGCAGGACTACGAG
>CAYGYD010000130.1:0-3147 GCA_964354005.1 uncultured Dehalococcoidales bacterium
GAAATCGTGGGGCCGGTGGGGGATGAACTGGCTCAGACAGAGAAGGACTATGAAGTCATTGATGAGTTTACCTTCCAGATTGATGGCGGCATGCGCGTTGAGGAAGCCAACCAAGAGATGGGGCTTGGTCTGCCCGAAGGTGACTATGAGACAGTGGCTGGCTTTGTTCTCCATCTGCTCGGGCGCATCCCCAAGCAAGGTGAGCAACTGAAATACAAGGACTTGAAGCTGGTCATCACCAAGATGCGCGGGATGAAGATTGAAGAGGTCCTGGTGACCAAAGAAAAGGTTATCAAAGAGAACAAGGACGAACCCCGGGAGAAAAATGCAGCGCTTGCGGATTAGGTTCAGTCGGGGCGAAGAAATAAAATATATCTCCCACCTGGATATCATGCGAATGTGGGAGAGGGCGCTGCGGCGGGCCGAACTACCACTGGCCTATTCGGAAGGGTTCAGCCCCCACCCCCGAATTTCACTGGCCGTTCCCCTTGCCTTGGGCGTGACCAGTGACGCTGAGTTAATGGATATTTATATTACCCGAGGAGTCTCGCCCCACTGGTTTACGGCTAGCGCCAGTCGCCAGTTGCCACTGGGTGTCAAGATAGTGGGTGCCTATCCGGTAGCTCTGAGTATGCCCTCTTTACAGTCGCAGGTGCGACAGGCCGAATATCGGACTGAGGTGGCCGCGGAGGCGGGGGCGGAGGACATCGAATCGGCTATCGACCATCTGCTCGCGCTGGAGCAGCTGCCCTGGCATCACCAGCGGGACACTGGCGAGCGCAACTATGACCTCAGAGCACTAATTGATGATGTTTGGCTTATCGACTGGCGAGAGTCCTCTGGCATGATTGGACTGAGGCTGCGCTGTGATAGCAGTGGTTCGGGGAGACCGGAGCAGGTTATTCTCGCCCTGGGGCTGAAACACCACCCGTTGTCAATACACCGCACCAAACTGATTCTGGCGGTCTAACCAGAAGTCATACCCTGATATTTTGCAGCCGTGAAGTGACCAATGCGCCAAGAATCACTTGAGGCAAGAGTTCTGCATTTCATTAGTGAGCACCGCTGGTTCTCAAAGCGCAAACGCTGGCTGGTGGCCGTATCCGGCGGGCCAGACTCGGTCTGTCTCCTTCACATCTTGGTTAGACTGCAGGACGAGCTGAATCTCCAGCTTCATGTCGCTCACCTTAACCACCAACTGCGCGGTGCTGATTCGGCGGCTGATGCCCGGTATGTGGGACAGTTGGCCCACCGGCTTAAGGTGCCCGCTACCATTGAAGAGCGTGATGTCAAAGCCTACCGGACCCGCCGCCATCTTTCGCTGGAAGAAGCCGCCCGGGAGGTACGGTATGGATTTCTCGCTGAGGTGGCCAGGTCCATTGGCACCGACCGCGTGGCGGTGGGGCATACCAGAGATGACCACATAGAAACGGTGCTGATGCACCTTGTCCGGGGGACGGGCACCCGAGGGCTGCGTGGCCTGCAGCCCGTAAGCCAGTGGCGGTATGAAGATGGTGCCCTGACCATTATCCGACCTATACTGGAGCTAAGCCGGCAGGATACGGTTGAGTACTGTCGCGAATATCAGCTAATGCCGCGCCTGGATGCGACTAACCTGTCGCTTTCGCCCCTGAGAAACAGAATCCGTCTCCAGCTTTTGCCCCTGCTCCGCAGCTACAATCCGCGGGTAGACGAGGCCTTGCTCCGAACAGCACAGACGGCCGGTGATGAGCTGGCTTTTCTAGACAAGGAGGGTGCCCGGCTGTGGCGGAAAGTCGTCCGGAGGCAGGGAGACACGATTATAGTAGACCGTGGGGAGTTTCTCAAATTACCTCTGGCGCTGAAGCGGCATTTGCTCAGGATGGCGATGGAAGAATTGCTGGGTGACCTCAAGGATATTGAGACCCGGCATATTGAAGAGATGATGGCGGTGGTGGGCAAACCAGCCGGGAAGAGGCTGGATTTACCCGGAGGTTTGGCCTTGGCCATAGATTATGACTGTTACCTGCTGGGTCCCGACCCGGCGGCACTATCTCCTTTCCCGGCGCTGGAGAAGGGGTTTGCCTTGAAAATACCCGGCGAAACAACAGCCTCAGGCTGGCGGGTAACAGCCACAGTCGGGCCTTCTCCTTCAGCTCAAAAACAGATTGATAGTAATTTGGCGGCCTGTTTTGACCTAGATAACGTCGGCCGGAAATTAGTGGTGCGCTCCCGGCGTCGGGGCGACCGATTCCAGCCTCTGGGCATGGCCGAGCCGAAGAAATTAGGCGAGTTCATGGTTGACGCCAAAATCTCGCGCCATTGGCGAGAGCGAGTCCCCGTTGTCTGCTCGCCTGGGCAAATCGTCTGGGTGGTCGGCTGGCGTATCGATGACCGGGTCAAGGTCACGGAAAATACCAGGCGGGTGCTTTGCCTCGATTTCAAGCCAGTCGGTACTTCGGAGTAGCCTCACCCTGATTGACACCATTTCCCCTTGGGACTAGAATTGTGAACGACAAATTCAACATTTCTAGCCGAAAAAGCCATCTCTCGAACGTAATCTGGCTGGTTTTTGGCAATTGATGCCGTATGGCTGTCAGTCCGGGAGACGGAGCAATAAGTTGGACAAAGAGAAGGCAATTGCCAACTTCGTAGAGCGTGTAGAGTCCCTTTGCCGTCTGCCTCTTGTTACCAACTTAGAGATGAGAGAGCTTTATGGAGAAGAAGTAGCGGCAGCTCTGGAAGAGTTGGAGCGTTTCAATCAGGCAGAAAAGATATGCCAGCAGTGCGATGGCGATTGCTGCCATAAGTTTAGTTGCGAGTTCTATGCCCCTCAGTTTAGTCAGTGCCCTATTCACGATTTGAGACCTGCCATTTGTCGGTTCCATTTTTGTGAAAAATTTCAGGTCGCAGGCAGTTCGACTATTAAGGAACTTTCGGAAATCTTCCTTTCTAGCCTAAGCGTCGCCGCTGCCAGCGGCAGCCGCCGGGTGGGCTTCTTCGACCTTCCGCCTTTTGCAGAAGTCTCACATGAACTCGTTGAGGCTATTTCCCCCTGGGTTAACGCGGTTCGGTTGGGGAGGCTTAACCCGGGATATGGCCAAAGACGTATTCGCCAAGAGGCCATGAAGTATCGCACGACGGGCGTGCCCCTTTCTCCTTGATGAT
>CAYGYD010000130.1:3247-4716 GCA_964354005.1 uncultured Dehalococcoidales bacterium
GGGGTCAATTATCATAGGTCTGATTGCCTGTTTCATCCTGAGTCAGGAGGCTGGTCATTCTGGCGCTCAAAGGTATCAAGGTTTTAGACCTCACCTGGCAGGGTCCCGGTCCCTTCTGCACCATGATTTTGGGTGACCTGGGGGCGGACATCATTAAGGTCGGCCCGCCGGCTGGTGCTGAAGCCCGCCAGACAGTCAGGGGTGGGGGGCAGCGTAGGATTGCTCACGAGGCGATTAACCGGAATAAGAAAAGTATCCTGCTGAATCTGAAGTCCGAAATGGGCCGGAAAATTTTCCGGCAGTTAGCCCGAGGCGTCGATGTTATCGTTGAGGGTTTCCGGCCGGGTGTAGCCGCACGACTGGGCATAGACTACGAGACCGTGGCCAAGATAAATCCGAGGATTGTCTATTGCTCCGTTACTGGCTATGGGCAGGACGGCCCCTACCGTGACCTGCCCGGTCACGATATCAACTATATTTCCTTTGCCGGGGCACTGAACCTGATTGGCGAGGCTAATCGGTCACCCGTGGTGCCTCTGAATATCGTCGCCGACTATGGTGCTGGCGGCAAGGATGCGGTCATTGGCATCATCAGTGCCCTTCTTGCCCGGAACCAGACTGGTAAGGGGCAGTATATAGACATTTCGCTGACGGATAGTGTTATCTCGCTTATGACTGAGACTGTACTGAGCACCTATTTTGCGACTGGCATCAGTATCAAGCGTGGTGAGCACGACCTCGGCGGTGCTTATCCCTATTACACCATTTACCGGACCCGGGACGGGAAGTTCATCAGTATCGGCTGTCTGGAACCCTGGCTGTGGGCCAATCTCTGTCGGGCAATTGGCAAAGAAGAGTTCATACCCTTTAGCTTCATCCGTGACCGCTATCCCAAATCGGCCGATGACCAGAAAGCCAAAGAAATCCACGACTACCTGGAACAGCTTTTCCTGACCAGGACACGGGACGAGTGGTTTGAATTTTTCCGTACCAAAGATGTTCCAGTGGGCAAAGTCTATTCGCTGGACGAGGTCTTCGCCGACCCGCAGGTTCAGCATCGGCGGATGGTTATGGAGCTGGAGCACCCGACTGAGGGCAAGGTCAGGCAGGTGGGGATTGCCATCAAATTATCAGATACGCCGGGTGAGGTGAGAAGTTTTTCGCCACTGCCGGGTCAGCATACGGATGAAATACTTACCGGCCTGGGTTATAGTAAAGACAAGATTCAGGAGTGGCGCCGGGAGGGAGTGGTGGGCTAGCCCTCTATGAGAAAGGAGGTGGATTTGTATGACGAAAGCTTATGTTCTGATTGAGACAGCGGTTGGTCGAAACCGGGAAGTCATCGCGGCACTGAAGAAACTGAAGGGGGTGACCTCGGTTGACCTGGTCACCGGGCCCTACGACCTTATTGCTATTGTCGAGGCCGAAACCCTGAGTGAGGTTGGCGATATCGTTACCGCGAAAATCCA
>CAYGYD010000131.1:0-4694 GCA_964354005.1 uncultured Dehalococcoidales bacterium
GATAACGTGACAGCGACCGATAAGTACACCGTCGTCGTCAAGATGAATACATACGATTCCAACTGGGCACTGCCGCTATCCTGGGGTTACTACACGGAAATATACCCGCAGGAAGTGATCAACGCGCCTAATGGGGGTATTGCCAACTGGCGTAACGCCAACGGCACCGGCCCCTGGATACTCGTTGACTATGTGAGCGGTGCCTCTCTAACCTTTGAAAAGAACCCGGTCTACTGGGGCACAACCAAGATTGGCGGCAAGGAATATAAGATACCCTTTGCTGACAAGCTCCAGTGGCCCATCATCGTCGATGAATCTACCCGTCTGGCCGCCCTGCGCACCGGCAAGGTTGATATCAATGAGGCCGTCCGCAACATCTTCAAGCAGACCTTGCAGGACACCAACCCCGACCTGCTCCGGTACCGGGTGTTGGGCACCACCGGTTACAACTTCGCCATGAGGATGGACACCAAGCCGTTTGACGACATGCGGGTGCGCCGGGCACTGAACATGGCCGTAGACCGGCAGGCGATAATCGATTCCCTCCTCCTGGGCGAAGCCGAAATGTTGAGCTTCCCCTTCTCCAAGGATTGGGGGGAGAGCCTCTATACCCCTCTTGATAAACTCCCCGCATCCGCCCAAGAGCTTTTCAAGTACGACCCCGCTAAGGCCAAACAGCTTATGACCGAGGCCGGCTATCCCAATGGCTTCCAGTCTGAAGTAGTAGTCTCCAGCACCGGTACCTATCCGACTGACCTTGCCTCAATGGTTGTATCCATGTGGGAGAAAAATCTGGGGGTTAAGGTGAGCCTGAGAACTGCGGATTACGCCACCTACCTGGGAATCCAGTACGGACAGACACACAAACAAATGTTTTTGATGTCCAAGGGTAACGGTGACCCCTTTGCTGTTCTCCTGGTCATTGGCCCGCCCGCGAAACAGTACTGGAACCCCTCACTCTATGATGACGCCGTCTCCGCTGACCTCTTTGCCAAGGCACGCCTGGCTACGACACAAGAGGCCGCCTACAAGCTGCTGAAGGAAGCCAATGTGCGCTGGATTGACCAGGCGCCGACAGTAATCATTCCGGTAGGCTACGGGTATGCTTACGCCTGGCCGTGGGTGAAGAACTGGTACGGGGAACTCAATTCCAATACGCGACAGCCGGGCCTGATACATGCTACAATCTGGATTGACCGTGACCTGAGAGAAAAGACGATTGGCAAGAGGTAGGCTCAGGTAAGCTAATTGGTACTGAAACACGGGGGGTTTGATGCTTGTCTGGAAAGTCAGGAGTGGCAGGCATCTAATCCCCTGTGTTGCTGTTTATCAGAAAAACAAAAGGACCGGATGGTAGATAGAGGGTATAATAGCTTTACAGAACAACCGGTTCGTGTTATTCTACTCAGCAAGGAGCCTGACTCTTATGTAACTGGTAGCTATCCCGGCCGATTGAAACGACATTGTGGAGGTGAGTCAAGCTATGTATTGGTTTACTGAGCCGGCACTGAAGAATCTCTTACCCCTGGCTGGCGCCAGCGCCTTTAAGGGACTATCCACTACCTTCAGGACACCCATGCTGATTATGGGGGCCAATGCCCTGCCTGAAGGACCCGCGCTGGGTGCCAGTGTCATCGATATTATGGCCGCCAGATGCCCCAAGAAAAGGGCCTTCATTGTGACTGATGAATACACTGTAAATTATGCCAACCGTGTCGCCCGGGTGCTGGACGGTAAAGGATTCACCATCCAGACCTGGGATAAAGCCAAGCCAGAACCACCAATAGAAACCGTTAAGGAATGCGCCGCCGTCATGACACAGTTTGAGCCGGATGTCATCATCGCGGTCGGCGGTGGTTCGGTTATGGATGGAGCTAAAGCCGCCTGGATTCTCTACGAACGGCCAGACATCACTGATTTGCGTCTGGTCTCGCCCTTGGCTCCTCTGGGATTGAGAAGGAAGGCTTTTCTGGTGGCCTTCCCCACCACCAGCGGTACCGGCTCAGAATGCACTAGCGTGGCGGTGGTGACGGACACGCAGGCGAAGAGAAAGGTACCAATAGCCTCTGGCGAACTGCTGCCTGATATCGCTGTCCTGATACCTGATTTTGTCACCGGGATGCCACCTAAGCTCACCGCCGGCACGGGACTGGATGCACTGGCCCATGCTGTGGATAATGTTACTTCTGTTGGTACTAATGATATTTGTGATGCCCTGGCTTTGCGGGCAACCGAGATGATTTTCAAGTATCTGCCCCGAGCTTACCGTAATGGTCGGGACCGTGAGGCTCGCTTCCGAATGCATGTCGCCGCCAGTATGGCCGGGATAGCCTTCGGCCAGGGTGGCATCGGGCTGACCCATGCCTTGGGACATACCCTCGGCAAGCTATTTGGCATACACCACGGTATCAGCGTCGGTATCCTCATCCCCTATTGCTTCCAGTTCTATGCCCCGGTAACCGATAAATACCTGGATGTTTGCAAGGCGCTGGATATCCGGGCTAAGTCCAAAGAGAGGAGCCTTAGCCTTCTGGTGCAAAAATTTAAGGCCTTCTTTAAGGAATTGGATGTGCCAGTAGACCTGAAGGGATTGGGCATCACACCGGAAGCACTCGAAGCGAACATGAAGGAACTGGTTCTCTACTCCATTGAAGACCCGTCGGCCTTCTCTAGCCCAAGACCAATAACAGCCGAGCAGTGCGAGAGGCTGTTCCGATATGCCTATGAAGGCAAGGATATAGATTTCTAGGAGGTAAGGCGATGTTCGGATACAATGGCCGTTTTCTTGCTGTTGACCTGAATACCAGGGAAACCAAGAATCTGGAGCTTAAAGACGATGACTTGAAGAAATTCATCGGCGGGGCCAGTCTGAGCGCCTGGTTAATCTATGACCATGCCAAGAAAGGCATAGACCCCCTGTCGCCGGATAACCCCCTGATTTTCGCTGTGGGGCCATTCACTGGCACCACCATTCCCATGGTCAGCCGTGGTGCCGTTTGCGGGATATCACCCCTGACTGGCATATGGGGTGAAGCCACTACCGGCGGAGTCTTTCCCTTCCGATTAAAGACTGCTGGCTTTGATGGCATCTTCGTCACCGGCAGGTCCCGCAAACCGGTCTATCTGTATCTACATGATGGCAGTGCCGAAATCAAAGACGCCGCTCACCTCTGGGGCAAAGATACCTACCAGACGCAGGATATTTTGAAGGATGAGCTGAAGACGACCGGACTGAGCATCGCCTGCATCGGGCGCGCCGGGGAAAATCTGGTGCGATATGCCTGCGTGATAAATGACCGCGGTCGGGCGGCCGGGCGCTGTGGCCTGGGTGCCCTGATGGGCGCCAAGAACCTCAAAGCGGTGGCCGTAGCCGGTAACCAGCGTGCCAGTGTCGCCGATAATGATAAGGTTGCCCAACTGACCAATCAAGCCCGACAGGCAATCGCCGCTGGTCTTATGTCAGTTGCTTATCGAGAATATGGCACCCTGCTCTATACAGATATGGGCATGTTCCTGGGTGATACCCCAGCCAAGTACTTCACCCGGAGCGTTTTCCCGGCACAAAAGGTCACTGGCCATTCCCTTAGACAGGCTTATCCCGTAGAGAGCTACGCCTGCTACGGCTGTCCGGTGGCCTGCGGTCGCGTGGTCAAGGACTTCCGCAAGAATATTGCTGAGGTGGATGGCCCCGAGTATGAGACTGCCGTCGCTTTCGGGCCACTGTGTATGAACTACGACTGGGAGTCCATCATCTACGCTAACCATCTATGCAATGCCCACGGCATTGACACCATATCGGCCGGCGTCTCTATTGCCTACGCCATGCATCTCTATGAAAAAGGCGTCCTGACTAAAAATAGGGCCGGAATGGAAATCAAGTGGGGGGATGGCGCGGCCATCGTCAAGCTCGTGGAGATGATAGTTAACCGCAAGGGTATTGGTGAGTTGCTGGGTGACGGGACCAGAAAAATGGCTGAAGCACTCGGCACCGACCCGGAAGAGGCCGCCCAGGTAAAGGGTCTGGAGGTGCCCATGCATGACCCGCGAGCCTATAATGGCATGGCCATACTCTACGCTGCCGGGCCTGTCGGCGCCTCCCACATGAAGGGTGATTATTACAGCGTGGATTTGGGTGGTGGTGTACCTGAGCTTGGCATCACGGCCGGCGACCGCTTTCAATCCCAGGGAAAGGCTGAACTGGCCGCTAAGTATCAGAACATGAAGGATATGTATAATTCGTTGCTCTTATGCAACTTCGCTCCGCTTCCGCTAACACTCATAACCAACATATTGAATAGCATCACCGGCTGGAACTTCACTCCTGCCGACCTGGCCACGGCTGGCGATAGGTCAATTAACCTCAAGAGAGCTATAAACAACCGACTGGGAGTTATCCCCAAAGATGACAAACTGCCCAAGATAAATCTTCAGGTAGTTAATGAGGGCGGTATCGCTGGCAGGTCGCCAGACATGGCGGTGATGCTAAAAGAGTTCTACAATTTCCGGAAGTGGGACTGGAACTCCGGTAAGCCCACCAAGGAGAAACTGCTGGAACTGGGCCTAGACTTTGTTGCTAAGGACTTATGGCCATGAGAAAAGCGCGTAGGCCAAAGCGTAATTATTCTCAAGGTAAGTTAGTGGGGGGCGAGGACCCTGTTATTGGTCTAGCAAATAGTGAGAGGGTAGTGTGTACG
>CAYGYD010000132.1:0-4620 GCA_964354005.1 uncultured Dehalococcoidales bacterium
AGTGAGCCGGCAATAAAAAAGACAAAACAAACCAGAAGCATAACCTGATAGCCCAGGTCAGGGCTGACGGAGTTGAAATAATCAATCACCGGACCCACCAATCGTGATACCACACCGGCACCGGCAATGGACATATTGACCAGTCCCAGGTACCTGGCCTCCTCACCCCACCCCACCAGGTCCGTCGCCAGTGCCCACTGTGTGGATATCCAGGCCCCACTGCACACCCCGAGCAGGGCGGCGCTGAGAACTATCTGCCAGTGGCTCTGTGAGAAAAAGATGGCCACAATTCCGAGGGCTCCCAGTAGGCCAGAAGCCACAGCAATGGGCTGGTGGCCGACTCGGTCGCATAATCGGCCTACGGGATAAACGACGGCCAGCATCGCCGCACCGACCGCGATGAGAAGGTCGCCGGTTACTGCCGCGGGCTGGGTTATATTGGCTACGTCCATGAGGTAATAGAGGGCGTGGGCCATCAAAGTACCCCAGGCGGTGAAGATGAGGAAGCAGGCAACTAAGAAGAGGATGAAATGAAACTGCGCCCGGGCGTCAATTTTGAAGCTGGCCCGTAAGGCAGAAAGCAGGGCTGGCTGAGTCTGGGCTGTCCTGGGTTGTTCTTTGACTGTGACCATGGTCACCAGCATACCCCCGAGCAGGATGATAGCCGGTATCCCCAGAGCCAGCCACAGCCATAAGTGGCTGCCCCCGGTGAAGTAGCGGTCCATAAACGGGGCAATTACTCGTAGTAAGACAACGCCGCCCGCAATATTGAATAAGCTCCTTACCCCGGAGGCCGTCCCCCGCCGCCCCACGGGTACGAGGTCGGGGATGAAACCCTGAAACGGCCCCTGCGCAGTGTTGGAGCTAATCTGAAGGAGACAGTAAATGATAAGAATTACGGCATAACTGCCGGCCAGGCTGATTCCGGGCAGAAATAACAGCAGTAATACACCCCCCAGCAGTATGTAGGGTCGCCGCCGCCCCCAGCGAGAGGTGGAATGGTCGCTGAGTGCGCCGGCTATCGGTTGAACTGCCATAGCCAGAATCAGGCCGGTCAGGATGAGGAGGTCAAGGTAGGTGTTCTTCCGCGCTTCTGGCACAAAGTCGAGTAAGCGCAGGGGCAGAATCACAAGGTGGAGACTGCTCCAGAAGGCGCTCAGCGCAAAGCCAAAGAGGGTAATCTTAACATAGTCAATCGGGCGAAATTGACGAGGCGCGGTGCCATTGCTGCTTGCCACAGCTCTCTCCTCGCTTAGTAGCATAGCAGACGCAGGGCTGGGTGACAACAAGGAAGGCGGTTTTAGCCGTCCTCGGGTCGCCGTAAGGGGATTCAGGGTGACTTCGTCACCCTGAATCAATTGACTTCCCCCCTCCCCCCGATTTCATCGGGGGGGGGAGGGATTAAGATTGAGGGTTACGGAGCAATGCACGGGATTGATTTTTCTCTCGGCCAGCCGATATACTAGTCTATTAGGACTCTAAGATGTAGTGTGACGGGTAAGGAGGTTGTTCCTTGTCTGAAGTGCAGTTTCCTCGTCTCATAGACTGGGCAACAACGGCGAGGTGTAATCTGAGTTGCCGGCACTGCCGGGGCATGACCGAAGGGGAGCTCTCCACGGAGAAGGCTCGAAGCCTCATCTCTGAGATAGCTAAGCTGAGGCCGGGCTGGGTTATTATTGAGGGGGGTGAGCCGCTACTCCGGGAAGATTTATTCGACTTGCTCGACCTGATGCAGCAAAAACAGCTTGAGGTTCACCTGATTACTAATGGAATGTTGCTCACTCCTCGGCGGCTGACTACCCTGAAATCGTTGGGTGTGAAGGTGATGATAAGCATTGACGGTGCCACCCGAGCGACCTACGAAGCCATAAGAGGCGGTGCCAGCTTCGAGAGAGTGGTGGAGCAGGCCCGCAGTTGTGCCAAAGCCGGGCTTCTGGAAGCGCTCAATTTTACCGTGATGAAAACTAACTATACCGAGATTCCTGGCATCTTTGAGCTGGCGAAGTCAATCGGGGTAAAGCAGATAACGATTATCGGTTTCAAGCCGTGCCGCGGCTACCGTGAGGAGTTGCTCGCTCCCCAGGAATATGAGGAAGCTATCAGACTCACCTGTCTGGGGGCGGAGAAGACGGGCGTCGCGTTCTTCTTTGATGAACCCTTCTTCTGGCCAACTGTGAAGGAAAGAGGGCTTTCGGCCGAGACGCCAGGGGTAAGTGCGGGGATTCTGGCGCCCACGACCACTGCCTGCATTTTTGGCGAATACCTTTTCATTGAACCGAACGGCGATGTGAAACCGTGCAGCTTTGCCTCAATGGTGGTCGGGAATGTCAATGAGAAGCCCCTCGATACTATATGGCAGGAGGTGCTGACCGCTCCTTTCTTCCGACAAATCAGGGCACCGGAAAGTCGGACCGGGTATTGTCGGGAGTGTCGGTATCTGACTGAGTGTAAGGGGTGCCGCTCTCGGACATTCCTGCTCAGTGGGGATTGGTTTGCTTCCGATTCCTGCTGCCCGTTAAATCCGGAATTTGCCAGCCGTAAGCAGTAAAAGAAGGAGGCCAAAATGAGGATTCTTGGTATCGACCCCGGGACGGGGAGTTTCGATTTCTTCGGTATGGATGCGGATAGGGTTATCCTGGATACCACGGTGCCGGTGCCGGCCGTGGCCGAAAACCCCAGAGTGCTTCTGGATACGATCAGAAGTGTTTTGCCCCTGGACATGATAGTTGGTCCTTCAGGCTATGGTTTACCGGTAACCCCGATTAAAGCCATGACTGAGAAGGAATTGAATTTGATGGTGCCGGATGACAAGAGTATTCCGTTATACGACGGCATCCGTATGGTTCTCCGGCTGATGAAATCCCGGGGTTGGCCGGTCTGTTTTACTCCGGGGGTTATTCATCTGCCTACCGTGCCCGCATACCGCAAGGCGAACAAGATGGATATGGGCACAGCGGACAAAGTCTGCTGTGTGGCTCTGGCCATCAGAGACCAGGCCGAGCACTACGGCATAGCTTATCACGATGCCTCCTTCATTCTGGCGGAGATAGGTTATGCTTTCAGCGCCGTTATGGCCGTTGATGGTGGCAAAATCGTTGACGGTTTTGGCGGGACTTCGGGAGGGCCCGGTTTCATCACTCTGGGCTCTATGGACGCCGAGCTGGCCGTGCGGCTCGGCAGTTTCCCCGGTGTGGTGCTCTTCAGCGGGGGGGCCAAAGATGCTAGCAACAAGGCTGACCTGACTCCTGAGGAGATGGCCAGGCAACCGGATAAATACTATGCCTCGTGGAGTATGATGCTGGAAAGCATCCTGAAGAGCATCGTGGCCATGCTGGTGGCCGTCGAGAAGCCGCGTGAGGTTCTGCTTTCTGGTCGACTTTCCGGAATCCCGGAGCTAACTGAGGCGCTGACCAGCCGGCTAGCCCAATTTGGCTTTGACCGGGTGCGCAAGGTGGGCCGCAAAGCCGGAGTGGCTAAGGAAGCGGCGGAAGGCGCATACATCATCGGCGAGGGGTTGTTGGGCGGCAAGTACCAGGGTATTGTTGATGCCCTTCAGCTCAGGCAGGCGCGGGGCACCATGTTTGATTACATTCTGCTCAAAGGGGCTGAGCCGGTCAAGCCCTATTAAGGCTGAAGCTGGCGGGTGAGATACCACTTCTTGCGTTCCGGGTGCTGGAGGCTGGTGCCGCGGTCATAGTAGATTTCAAAGACCTCACCCTCGGTAGTCTTCACCCGGTAGTAATTGCGGTGGCGGCGCTGCCACCACTTGCGGCGTTTGAGGGGGATGCGACCAAACCCATGGTCGTGCCACGCTTCCAATATCTCGGAAATCACATACTGGCGGTCGCCGAGGCGGAAGCCAGTGGGCATTTTAACCTCACCGCTCACCGTGACATCAATTTCCTGACTGAAAAACTGCGGCGACATGGCTTTTTGCCACGGGAAAAGTTTATCGCGGCCAGGTGTTGCCACTGGTAAGATTGGGGCTGGGGAATAGTTCTCCGTCTTAAACGGGCTTACCAGAACCCGACCATTACGGCGGATTCATTTTTCTCAATAATCTTGCGGATTGTTTCCCGGGTGGCCTCGTCAGGTATTGGCTGAACTTCTGATACCAGCAGGCCCTTTTCGTTCTGGGTGTACTGCCAGTTAACGATAAATCCGGGCACAATGGCATAGGTCCAGCTACCCGTAATCCCACAGCAGGACGATTCCACCACTGCCCTGCCCACCACATAAAGTACCTCTCGGCCCTCATAAGGTAGCCTGACTTCCTGTTCCGGGGTATAGTAGCCGGCGATGCCGATGTCAACATCCTTCCCAAGTTCCAGGTGCGTGTATTTAGTACCGGTCTTGATGACAGTTGCTACGGTCATAATACTACCACTCCTTGGTTAGACGGCCACCACTTCCTTGACTTCAGGGATTTCCTTCTTCAGGATTTTTTCAATCCCCATCTTCAAGGTCATGCTAGAAAAAGGGCAACCGGCGCAGGCGCCGGTCAGCTTCAGTGTGACCGTACCGTCATTGACATCCACCAGTTCCACATCACCGCCATCAGCCAGCAGGCTGGGGCGGATTTTATCCAGGACTCCCTCCACCTTCTCTTTGGTCATAGCA
>CAYGYD010000133.1:0-4546 GCA_964354005.1 uncultured Dehalococcoidales bacterium
AGTGTTTAGCTTTATCAGTCCAACCACGTTCAGTCTTGAAAGGTATTCCTTTCTTGCCAATTCCGTACGCCCATTCACACCGAAATTCCTTACACACCTTTGGTTTGGTATCCTGGATTGTGCACATATATCGACAATGACTGACTTTCCGAATAAATGGGCAATAACCAGACCCTTGGCTACCGCTTATGTCTATCCAGAGGTCACCATAACCTCGCAATGGAGGCACTGAAGCATATTTCAGAATATCCGATCGCCCTTGACGTATCCATCGTCTGTAATCTTCAGGCTTTGTAATCAAAACAACGGGCGCCCTACAACACTTGCCGCACATGGAACATCTCGGTCTCTTTCTGGGTTTATTGTTCATGTCTACTGAATTACAGCAGTTCTTGCGTGGCTTACTGAAGGGCCCCTTGGCAAATGTGAAGAGTCGAACTCTCTCTGAAACACGGGAGGGGTGGCTTACACGAGTCTGGAGGACCTATGTTCCCAAATAGTTGTGCGTCGAGCACAATGGCTTCTGGCCTTTCCTTGAGAACAGGCATTTCTGCCCCGGGACTCCGACGCAACCTAGCTGGACGAGAGGCTCGCAATTGTTTGGAACCTCACGGGGCAGATTTTCCCCCGGTAGGTCCTAAACAAAGAAGACCTGAGGCTAATGTGATGTACACCTTAAGCAGTGCCCAGTATTTCGGCGGCCTTGGCGACATTGCGTGGCTTAACCCAAAGGATGGCTCCGTAACGCCTTCCTCCAGCGGCGATGGCATTCATGGCTACAACGTTCAGCCGGGCTTGCCCCAACTTACTCACTATATCTGCAACAACACCTACCCGGTCGTCTCCCTGAATGAGGAAGGCGGTCTTGGGCCCAACGAGCTTGATGCCTGCTTTGCGCGCTGCCGCAAGGAAGGCACGTCCGTTGGAGGGCACGAAGTCAAGCTGAGCGCGGCCCCTAGTCGTTGGGAAACCGTTGTAAGCGATCAGATTGACACGGGCCGCCTTGAGTGCATTGAGAACCTTTGCACCTGCTCCGGGACGATCAGGAACCTCTGTATAGTAATACTCAATACGCCGCACGTCCGTCATGTTGTACACCCCCTTTCAAAGTAGTCGGGATTCGGGGCCCCGCCCCGATGAATAATAAGTCTGACCAAGGCCTGTCTCTACATCCGCTTTGTCCTTTGGCCACTGTGATTATAGCATATCGTCGAGGGCATACCCATCCCCTTTGTCCGTGCGCTTCGCGGTGTAGCGGCGCATATCTAGGTAACAATCCTCGGTTTTGTTCAATCTCACTCTTGGCCAACAAAAATACAACAAGTAAAATTTATAGAAATAGCTTGTTTATCATCCCCTCCCCGGGGAGAATCAGAGTAAAACGAAAAACAAAAAGCCTCCCGAATGGGAGGCTCAATTCGTAGGCTAAAATATTTGCTATAGTCGGAGGTTATTTGTAGGTTTCGTATTATTCTTTACAGTTTTTATTAAAAGAATATGAATGGTGACTCCTGTTAGCACGATTGCCAGTATAATTCTGATTATTAAGCTGTCGGTAGCTAAGACAGCGGTGCATACTATTGCAATCCACAGCAGGCTGAGAGTCCAGATTTTCATTTTCAGGGACATTCCCCTACCTTCAAGGTAGTTCCTAACATAGGTACCGACAAACCGGTTACACAGAAGTGCATTATAGAGCCGCTGTGAACCCCTCATATAGCAGATTGCCGCAAGCAGTAAAAAAGGTGTCGTTGGCAGGACCGGTATGATTATGCCGACAACCCCGATACCCAAAGCAATGGTACCGGCGATAACAAATAATTGCCTCTTCAATTTATCTGGTGTGGGAGTCATACAGCCATTATATCCTCTAAAGAATACAGGGTCGACCCTTCCACTCGAGGTCGACCCTGTATTAACCGCTATATTAGTAATGTTATTTTGGAACTTCGCTAAGTTTTATGCCCATAGCTTTGGCGACACCTTCGCCATAGGCCTTGTCGGCCTTCAGACAGTTGCTGATATGCTTGATTCTGATTTCCCGCGGTGCATTGCTTATATCACGAGCCGTATTTTCAAAGAGTACTTTCTGCTGCTCTGGTTTCATAAGGCGGAAAAGCTTCCCCGGCTGGGTATAGTAATCATTGTCATCCTCACGGAAATTCCAGCGGTCAGCAGCACCTTCTAACTTGAGCGGCGGTTCGGCAAATTCCGGTTGCTGCTGCCACTCACCGTAGCTATTGGGTTCATAACCAAGCGTACTGCCACGATTACCGTCAACCCGCATTGCACCATCGCGATGGAAACTATTGACGGGACAGCGTGGAGCGTTAACCGGTATGAGGTGATGATTGACTCCCAGCCTGTAACGCTGTGCATCACCATAGGAGAATAAACGACCCTGCAGCATCTTATCAGGTGAGAACCCGATACCCGGTACGATATTAGCCGGATTGAAAGCGGCCTGCTCGACATCAGCAAAATAGTTTTCGGGGTTACGGTTCAGTTCAAGCACACCCACTTCAATCAAGGGATAATCCTTGTGGTACCAGACCTTGGTCAGGTCAAAGGGATTGTAAGGCATCTTGGCGGCATCTTTTTCCGGCATGATCTGGAAATACATGGTCCAGCGGGGGTAATCGCCCTTCTCAATGCTCTCATACAGGTCGCGCTGGTGGCTCTCGCGGTCCCTGGCAATAATTGCCTGGGCTTCTTCATCAGTCAGGTTGCGAATGCCCTGTTGAGTTTTCAGATGGAACTTGACCCAGAACCTTTCATTTTTGGCATTGATGAGACTGAAGGTATGGCTGCCGAATCCGTGCATATGGCGGTAGGAATACGGGATACCACGATCGCTCATCACGATAGTAACCTGGTGCAGTGCCTCCGGGAGAGAGGTGAAGAAGTCCCACTGGTTACGAGCACTCCTCATGTTGGTATGCGGGTCCCTTTTAACAGCATGATTGAGGTCAGGAAACTTAAGCGGGTCACGCAGGAAGAATACGGGTGTGTTATTGCCGACCAGATCCCAGTTACCTTCTTCCGTATAGAACTTGATGGCGAAACCACGGATATCACGCTCGGCATCGGCAGCACCGCGTTCACCGGCTACGGTAGAAAAACGAATGAAGAGGTCGGTCTTTTTACCCACGGCGGAAAAGACTTTACCTTTGGTATAGCGGGTAACGTCGTGGGTAACAGTAAATGTCCCAAAGGCGCCGGAACCTTTGGCATGCATGCGTCGCTCGGGTATAACCTCACGGTCAAAATGGCCCAGTTTTTCCAGGTACCAGACATCCTGCAAGAGTGCAGGGCCTCGTGGACCGGCAGTCATTGTGTTCTGGTTATCTACGACTGGAGCGCCGGCAACGGTGGTCAGTTTCTTTTTAATTTCCTTTTTTGGCATTTCCTCCTCCTTCAGTTATTTTTTATTATCTATCGCTTATTGTTAATAATTCTCTGCCAGCAATTCGTAGTATGCCTGAGGGTGTTTGCAGGCGGGACATTCTTTCGGCGCCTCCGGACCCTCATGGATATAGCCACAGTTGGTGCAATGCCACTTCACTGAAGCTTTCTTCTTGAAGACTTCACCATCGGCAATGTTTTTAGCTAGTTTGCGATACCGTTTTTCGTGTAATTCTTCCACTTCAGCGATTTCTTTGAATGAAGTCGCTATCTCAGCGAAGCCTTCTTTCCGGGCGGTTTTTTCGAAGTCAGCGTAAATATCGCTCCATTCCATCTTTTCACCATCCGCCGCAGCTTCGAGGTTCGCCTTTGTATCTCCGATTATCCCCGCCGGGTAGGCAGCTGTGATTTCCACATCACCGCCTTCGAGGTATTTGAAGAAAATCTCGGCGTGTTCCTTCTCATTCTCCGCCGTCTCTATGAATATGTTGGCAATCTGTTCCAGTCCCTCTTTCCTGGCGGCGCTGGCAAAATACGTGTAGCGGTTTCTTGCCTGTGATTCTCCGGCAAAAGCGGCAAGAAGGTTCTTCTCTGTGCGGCTACCCTTGATTGATTTGCTCATATGACATTCCTCCTATCGCAATTTTCCTGATTCGGTGCCCAAGGTGCCGACCATAGCCTAGCTTATTTACTACTCACAATAATATACCATTTGTCTGGTGGATTAAACATTGCCACAGCGGTTGCACGTTTTAGCGGTTTGTTCAACCCAGTTTCACATCCACGTAATCATCCCCATGCTTGTCCAGTGGTGGCTGCGGTATTTTAGAGAAAAATTAGGGGGCATAGATGCTCCCCCGTTTTAATGGGACACTTTAGATTGTTGAGCCGTCACACAGGTCACAAGGCTCGACCCGCACCGGACCCTTTGTGCTCTTTAGGCTGCTACCGCAAAAGAAGCATCCCAACAATGCCTAGGCTCGTAGTGAAAGAGTTCTCGTTTCGCTCAGCTCGACCATTCGATTCTGATTCACCGACCCAGGACTATTGTCCTAATACTATTGTTTCCCCAAATCAGTACATTCGGGTGATTCTCAAGTTGGCTAGTTCACGGCACAATTAGGATATGTCAACCTTATTC
>CAYGYD010000134.1:0-4530 GCA_964354005.1 uncultured Dehalococcoidales bacterium
AAGAACGGCATTAACGCCAAGATTCTGTTACTCGCTCTGGCCTTTGCCGTGACCATTGGCAGTGTTACCAGTCGCATTGGCAACCCGCAGAATTTGCTGATTGCCATCAACGGTGAGGTCACCAATCCCTTCGTGACCTTTTTCAAATACCTGCTGGTGCCGACCATCGTGAACCTTTTCCTGGCCTACCTGCTACTGCGGCTCTTCTTCCGCAAGCACTTTCACACTCAGCCGCTGGCCAACTCCGACGAGTTCATCAAGGATGAAAAGTTGGCCACGCTGGCCAAAATATCTTTGATTCTGCTCATCGCTCTAGTCATGGTCAAAATAACCATAGTGCTTCTGGGATTGGATATTGATTTCAGGCTGACTTATATTGCCCTCGTCTCGGCTCTGCCCATTATCCTGGTCAGCCCAAAGCGATTCGCCGTAATCCGCAAGATAGACTGGTTTACCCTAATCTTCTTTGCCGCTATGTTCGTGCTTATGGAGAGCGTCTGGGACTCCGGGTTCTTTCAGTCAGTGATAAAGGATATGAATCTGAACCTGGTCTCAATTGGCGTGATTCTGGTGATAAGTATCGTATTAAGCCAGCTCATTTCCAATGTGCCGCTGGTGGCACTATACCTGCCCATGCTGATGCAGGCGGGAGCCACCACCACGGACCTGATGGCACTGGCCGCGGGCAGTACCATCGCGGGCAATCTCTCCATACTGGGGGCGGCGAGCAATGTCATCATCATTCAGAATTCAGAGAAGAAATCAGGCGAAACTCTCACCTTCCTGGAATTCGTCAAGATAGGGGCGCCACTGACTATTATCAACGCCCTGGTTTACTGGCTGTTCTTCCTGGTGTTCTGAGGTAGCCGCTGTGGTTCTTTGACCAGTATCCAGACCAGAAGGAAGCCAATAATCACCAGTATTGCCCCGAGCAGAAAGGTGTGCCGCGAGCCAATAAGGTCGAAGAGAAACCCGCCGAAAGCCGGCCCAATCATCCAGCCAATGGAGACGGTCTGGCTGGTAGACACCCATCGCCCAGCCCCGCTCTTCGTGCGCCACGATATCGGCAATATAGGCTGTAGCCGTGGCCCCAATCGCTACCCAGGCCGCACCCTCCAGGATTTGAATCGGATAAACTACAACATAGCTACGAATCGTGGCATAGAGAATAAAAATCAAGGTGAAACTGCCCATGGCCGCCAGGATAACCGGCTTCCGACCCAGGCGGTCAGATAGCTTGCCCAGAAATGGGCCAGAGACCAGGCCCATGGCGGCGCCCACCATATATATCAGGCCAATATGGCTTTTTGGTGCCCCAAGTACCTCCGCCAAATACAGCGAATACATCGAGTAGACCAGACCAGTACAAATCATCAAGGGCAGGATACAGGCGCAGAGAATATACAGTCTTTTTCTCTCCATAACCTCTCCTTAAGTATTGGCGGCCTGACTGTGGCTACCGCTGCCACAGGATATGAGAGTCTTCCAATGGCACACAGGCCGCCGGGTGGAAGGGTACAATGCGCAGTGTGAAGTGTTCCAGCGGCCTAGTGGCCGAAACGGCACCACGATAGACATAGCCATTGACCGCGCCGATGAGTTTTTCACCCTGAACCATGGGTTCACGCACCGCCGGCCATTTGTCCCTGGCATCAGCGTAGATTTCAACATGAATAAAGGCCGGGTCTAATCTGCCGAGATAGACCAGAATTTCAAAGAGCCACTGTTCGTCCTTCTCATGCACCTCCATGGTGCCGAAGTGCAACTCAGGCCAGTTTTGTTCCAGCGCCGTCTGCCAGTCATAAAGCTCGCGGGCTAGTTTGGCGCCACTAGCCACCCGACCCCGAAACCAGTTGGTAGCCAGCACATAAATCTGCTCCACATATTCCCGCATCATGCGGTTAGTGCTGAATCTCGGGGTCAGCTTAGCCATGCTATCCCGAATGCGATTGACCCAGCGGACCGGAATCCCTAGCACATTTCGGTCGTAAAACTCGGGCACGATTTGTTGTTCGAGGAGCTCATAGAGCTGGACCGCTTCGACGGCATCCCAACCGGGTTCCGGGTGTTCCTGGCCATCGCCCAAAGCCCAGCCGACATCCGGGGTATAAGCCTCTGCCCACCAGCCATCAAGTTCCGAGAAGTTGAGGCCGCCATTGACCAGTACCTTCATACCACTTGTCCCGCTGGCCTCCCAGGGTCGGCGTGGGGTATTGAGCCAGAGGTCAATGCCCTGCACCAGCCGCTGTGCCAGCGTGATGTCGTAGTCCTCTAAGAACACGACATGGTGCCGCACCCCTGACTGGCTGGCGAAATTGACAAACTGCTGAACCAAACTTTTCCCCTCCGTATCGTCGGGATGAGCTTTACCCGCGGCGATTAACTGGACAGGATGCTTGGAGTTGGTAAGAATACGCATCAATCGCTCCGGGTCGTGAAGCAGCAGATTGGGCCGTTTATAGCCGGTAAAACGCCGGGCGAAGCCCACCGTGAGAGTGTTGGGGTCAAGCGTAGTCTGTGCCTCTCTGACTATCTGCGGGTCGACTCCCCTCTGCTCCAGTTGGTACTCCAGACGGTGGCGCACATAATCAATTAGGTCCTCGCGCTCTCTGGCGCGGAGCTCCCAGAGCTCGTGGTCGGAGAGCCGCTCAATGGGCCGGGCCGCTTCCTCCATGTCTTGCGGCGTGCCCCGCCAGCGGTTCTGCCCAACAACGCGCGTCCAGAGCCCATCCGCCCAGGGCGAGTCCCAGGATGGCATATGTACGCCGTTGGTAATACAGCCCACCGGCACATCGTTTTCTGGCCAGCGCTGATATAGCGGCTGGAAAATCCGGCGACTGACCTCCTTGTGAATTTGACTGACACCGTTGACCTGAATGCTACCCCGCACGGCCAGAATGGCCATATTGAAGTCGTCGCTGGGTTCATCTGGGCTCGCCCGCCCCATAGCCAGTAATTGCTCCATAGAGATGCCCAAGGAGCGGGTATAGCCCCGGAAATACTTGCTGACCAGTGAACAGGGAAAAGTATCAAAACCGGCTGCCACCGGGGTGTGGGTGGTGAAGACATTGCCGGCACGTGTTGCCCACAGAGCTACGGGGAAGGTCTGATTGTTCTCTTGCATAAAGTCGCGGGCACGCTCCAGAACCACAAACGCGGCGTGGCCCTCATTCAGGTGGCAAATTTTAACCGGGATGCCCAACGCCTTGAACATCCGCCAGCCCCCAATACCCAGTACCATTTCCTGTAACAGTCGGATGTCCTGACTCTCGTCGTACAAATTGCTGGTGATACCGCGGTCGAAGGGGCTATTCAGGGGATGGTTGCTATCCAGAAGGTAGAGCCTGACACGACCCACCTTGACCTCCCAGACCCGGAGTAACAGGGTACGACCCGGCAGTTCCAGGGAGACCTGTAACCACCCTCCCCCGGCATCCAGAACCGGGCGGACAGGGAGGCTGAACGGGTCATTATCAGGATAGGCTTCCAACTGCCAGCCATGGTCATCAAGTATCTGGCGGAAATAGCCCTCCTGATACAGGAGACCAACGCCAACCAGCCTAACATCCAGGTCGCTGGCCGTCTTAAGATAGTCACCAGCGAGTATCCCCAGACCACCGGCATAGATAGGCAAGGCTTCACTCAGGCCAAACTCCATGCTGAAATAGGCAATTGTCCCCAGCTCTTCTTCGCTATAAGTCTGACAACACCAACCGTGTTGACTTAGATAGTTCTGATGTGCCTTGACCACGCGCTGGAACTCCTCTGACTGCGGGCCACTGGCCAACTCCTCCAGACGCTCCTGGGAAACACTCTGTAAAATCAGCCAGGGGTTCCGTGTCTTCTCCCATATTTCTGGTTCCAGCGTCTTCCAGAGCTGGTCGCTGGCATGACTCCAGGCCCAGCGCATGTCCAGGGCCAGGTCGGAAAGTACCTCCAGCCCGGCTGGTAGCGGTCGAAGTAACAACTGCGGCTGTCCACTCATCTCTCCACTCCCTACTTTATTAACCTGCGGTCAGGGAAAGGGCGGCTGTTGAGCCATAGAATAGATTTAAGCTAAAGGTTGCTTCTTAGCCTTATCGCGGGCGCGACTCAATATCTTCTCACTCAAATCAATGGCAATTATTTCCACACCCTCTAGCCAATCCAAACCTATGCCATAATAATTATAGCATGTAGTTTTTGCGAAAGGATTAGCGTGAGGTACTTTGTCTCGGCTTACAGAGCACCTGGTCTAACCAGTGACATGCACTATCCCCAGTGAAGTCAGCGCTCCGAAAATCATGCTGACCGCAATGGCCGCCAGCAACAGGCTGAATACTCGGGACACCGCTCTTAGTCCACCCTGCCCCAGAAACCGGGCAATCTGGTTGCCCG
This sequence comes from uncultured Dehalococcoidales bacterium, assembly GCA_964354005.1. Taxonomy (GTDB): domain Bacteria; phylum Chloroflexota; class Dehalococcoidia; order Dehalococcoidales; family UBA2162; genus CAVSBN01. The sequence continues at coordinate 4,378 of CAYGYD010000134.1, forward strand.
CTAGAAAGATAATCCAGGTTATCAATAGGTTCAGAGTGAAGGAGAACAGAACCATGTAGAGGTCGAATTGGGACGCCAGCAGGATGAGAGTGGTGATGGTAGCCGGGCCAACGGTGAGTGGAGTGCCAATCGGCACCACCGCCACCATCTCTT
>CAYGYD010000135.1:0-4500 GCA_964354005.1 uncultured Dehalococcoidales bacterium
GTTGTGGTCAGGGTGGCGGTCTTAACATACTGGCCTTTAGCACTGCTGGGCTTGGCCTTCACCACCGCTTCCACTATGGCGGCCAGATTGTCCATCAGTTTATTGTCTTCGAAGCTGACCTTGCCGACTGGGACATGAACAATGGCGGTACGGTCCAACTTGAATTCCACGCGGCCCTTGCGGGCGTCTTGAATTACACGAGACAGGTCGCCGACGGGCACGACTGTGCCTGATTTGGGGTTGGGCATGAGTCCCCTCTTACCCAGGACCTTGCCCAGCTTACCGACTTTCCCCATCATGTCCGTGGTGGCAATAGCGGTATCAAAGTCCAGCCAGCCACCTTCGATTTTCTGGACTAAATCGTCACCGCCGACAAAATCGGCGCCAGCGGCTTCGGCTGATTTGGCCGCTTCGCCCTGGGCGAAAACCAGGACGCGTATCTTCTTGCCCAGGCCGTGCGGCAGAAGGGCTACGCCCCTCACCTGCTGGGCGGTGTTCTTCGGGTCGAGACCCAGTCGCAGGTGAAGTTCAACGGTCTCATCAAATTTGGCGTGAGCCGCCTTCTTAGCCAGTTCAATGGCTTCCTGAGGAGAGTAGGTCTTGGCCCTGTCCAAAAGTTTGACTGCTTCTTCGTATTTCTTGCCGTGTTCTGCCATACCTTCTCCTCTTAACTACTCGACATCAATCCCCATGCTGCGGGCCGTGCCGGCCACAATTCTTTCCGCCCCCTCGATACTGTTGGCGTTGAGGTCCTTGAGCTTAACCTGGGCAATCTCGCGGAGTTTTTCTTTGGATAGCTTACCGACCTTATCCCGACCGGCTGTGCCCGACCCCTTTTCGACACCGAGTGCTTTCCTTAGCAGGTCCGCCGTGGGCGGGGTTTTGGTGATGAAAGTGAAGGAGCGGTCTTCATAGATAGTTATCTCGGCGGGAATGACTGAGCCAGCAAAAGCCGCGGTCCGTTCGTTGTATTCCTTGCAGAAGGCCATGATGTTCACGCCGTGCTGGCCTAGTGCCGAACCAACTGGCGGTGCCGGATTGGCCTTTCCGGCCTGAATCTGTAGTTTAATTACTGCCTTGACTTTCTTGGCCACTCTTGTCTCCTAACCCGGCAATTCACTGGCTCTAGAGCTTCTCTACCTGCAGGAAATCGAGCTCCACTGGAGTGTCGCGACCAAACAGGGAGAGAAGCACCTTAACCTTGCCCTTGCCCGGACTTATTTCATCGACGACGCCGACAAAATCGGTAAAGGGGCCATCGGTTACCCTGACGCTCTGGCCCGGTTTAAAACCGACTCTAATCTTCGGTGCCTCCGCCGACATCTGTTTCAGAATCTGGCCGACTTCCTCCTGGCGCAGTGGCACCGGCTTGCTGCCACTGCCAACAAAACCGGTAACACCCGGAGTGTTGCGCACGATGTTCCAGCTATTATCGCTCATCTTCATCTGAATGAGCACATAGCCGGGCAGTATCTTCTTGGTCACGGTACGCTTCTGGCCACTCCTGACTTCCACCTCTTCTTCGGTGGGCACAATGACCTGGCCAATCTCTTCAGCGGTGTCCATCAGCTTTATCCGCTGCTCAAGGTTCTTTCTCACCCGTTCCTCATATCCAGAGTAGGTGTGGACTACATACCAGTTTTTGCCATTTTCTGCCATCGCCAATCTCACCCGGAAAACATTTGTAGAGAATCAGACAGGGGGCTGTCCGTCAGGCAGGAGGGCTCCACTTCCATCGGGAAACCGACCAGGCCTCTACCCACCGAGAAAAAGTCTGTTGATGAGTTCAGTAAAACCATAGTCAATAAGGCCAAGAACCAGACCAGTAGCAATGGAAATAAGGAGCACCAGACCGGTCAAATAGGCCACCTCACGCCGGCTGAGCCAAACCACCTTTTTCAGCTCAGCGGCAGTTTCCCGGATGAATCTAAACCGTGGGCCGCTTGGCTTGACGGCGGTGCTTCGCTGTATCATAAAGAATATTTACCCTTGCTTAATGGCGATAGCCAAAAAACCTGGCCCTCTACCAATAAGTCCGGCTCTCTCTGCCACCTCTGCTTCTGCCTCTTCGCTATCTTGTCTCCCGATGAAGAGTGTGTAAGTGGCAACGAGGGCAGTATTTCTTCAACTCCAACCGCTGTGAGTCGTTCTTTTTATTTTTGGTAGTAGTATAGTTTCTCTCCTTGCACTCAGTGCAAGCGAGGTTGATTATCGTTCTAGCGTCACCCTTTTTAGCCATGTTTACTCAAGAATCTTGGTAAAGGTACCGGCGCCTACCGTCTTACCTCCTTCCCGGATGGCAAAGCGTAAGCCTATCTCTATAGCTACCGGGTAGATGAGCTTAATCTTCATGGTGACATTGTCACCCGGCATGGCCATTTCCACCCCTTCGGGTAGCTCAATACTGCCGGTAACATCGGTAGTGCGGATGTAGAACTGGGGCTTGTAGCCATTAAAGAAGGGGGTATGCCGTCCGCCTTCCTCCTTGCTCAGTATATACACCTGAGCCTCAGCATAGGTATGCGGCTTAATTGAGCCGGGAGCGGCTAGGACCATGCCTCTCTCAACTTCTTCTCGCTCGACGCCACGGAGCAGAATACCCACAGCATCCCCAGGCTCAACCTGGTCCAGCGTCTTGTGGAACATCTCCAGGCTGGTGGCGACAGTCTTCTTGGGTTCGTGGCGCAGGCCAACCAGCTCCACCTCCTCGCCGGGCTTAATGACACCTCTCTCAACTCGACCGGTGGGTACAGTGCCCCGCCCCTTGATGCTGAAGACATCCTCTACTGCCATCAGGAAGGGCAGGTCTTTGGGCCGCACCGGGGTGGGGATAAACTCGTCAACGGCGTCCATTAACTTCAAGACGGGGCCGCACCACTGGCAGTCCCTCTTGCCACAGCCGCACTCAAGGGCTTTGGTGGCGCTTACCCGGATTATGGGGGTCTTGTCACCCGGGAACTGGTATTTGGTCAGCAGTTCCCTGACCTCTATCTCCACCAGCTCCAGAAGCTCCTCATCTTCCATTGCGTCCACTTTATTGAGAGCGACCACAATATAAGGCACGCCCACCTGGCGGGCGAGCAGGATATGCTCTCGGGTCTGGGGCATGGGGCCATCCGGAGCACTGACTACCAGTATAGCGCCATCCATCTGGGCGGCACCGGTAATCATGTTCTTAATGAAGTCGGCATGGCCCGGACAGTCGATATGGGCATAGTGCCGCTTGGCGGTCACATACTCCACGTGCTGAATGGCAATGGTCATGCCCCTGGCTTTCTCTTCCGGTGCATTATCAATCGAGTAAAAGTCACGGAACTGAGTACCTGTTCCCTGTTTAGACAGACACAGTGTTATCGCTGAAGTCAGCGTTGTCTTACCATGGTCCACATGACCGATGGTCCCCACGTTGCAGTGTGGTTTAGCTCGTACAAATTTTTGTTTTGCCATTTCCTCCTCCGCTTATTATGAGCCCACAACCAGATTCGAACTGGTGACCCCATTCTTACCAAGAATGTGCTCTACCGACTGAGCTATGTGGGCACAATGACATCGCCAATTGTAGGCTAACACATAGGAAAAGTCAAGCTGTGACCACGCTCAATTGTTAGAAACCTGCGTCCAGTCACCAGTAAGGTCGCGACGAGGACTGCCTACTGAATCACAGTTGTGAGACCGAATCTCGGGCGACGATACAAGCTGTCAATATAGATTAAATTGTTTGGTGGCTCTTGTCAAGTGTGGGTGGTGGAGGGGGGAGGATTCGAACCTCCGTAGCCCGTCAGGGCGACAGTTTTACAGACTGTTCCGATTAACCACTCCGGCACCCCTCCGCAAAACCATTCCGCTTTTCACAACCACAGCCCGAGAGGGGAGTCGAACCCGCTAACCTACCGATTACAAGTCGGTTGCGCTGCCATTGCGCCACTCGGGCGCCGCTAATAATCGAACGCTCTTGGTATTATAAAAATGAAAGGTGGTGAAAGTCAAGTATTATGATAGAGCGTGCGTTCTGGCCAAGAATGCATAAGACTTGACAAAGCCCGGTGATTTTGTTATCGTAATAAGTTACCAACAGTGAAATCATCAGCACCTTAACAATTGGATAGCGAGAGGAAGGTTCAAAGAAACCTAGAATTTTTTGGAGAGTTTGATCCCGGCTCAGGATAAACGCTGGCGGCGTGCCTTATGCATGTAAGTCGAACGGTTCTTCCCGCAAGGGGAGGACAGTGGCGAACGGGTGCGTAATACGTAGGTAACCTGCCCCCAAGTGGGGAATAACTCTGAGAAATCGGAGCTAATACCGAATGTGGTCCTTGGCCACAAGGTGAAGGACTAAAGTCCGGCCGCAAGGCAGGACGCCTGGGGAGGGGCTTGCGTCCGATTAGCTAGTTGGTGGGGTAATGGCCTACCAAGGCGAGGATCGGTAGCTGGTCTGAGAGGATGGTCAGCCACACTGGGACTGAGACACGGCCCAGACTCCTACGGGAGGCAGCAGCAAGG
>CAYGYD010000136.1:0-4481 GCA_964354005.1 uncultured Dehalococcoidales bacterium
CTCCTGAAATTAATGTGGAGGGATATGGAAATGGATGAACAACCAAAAGCATCTTCTAACGCTAATCCCAGTTCTGAAGAGGAGGCAAAAGGGGGCCCAACTGGTACGCCGCGAAGGACGGCCAGACCATTAAATAGAAAGGAAATGGACTTATTATCAAGAATTCAGCGGACCATCGAAAGTGGCTCATACAGAACACCACAGAAAGTGATTGACGATACTATAATTAATCTTCAACAAGGCGGACCTAGACGTGGAGTAAATGAGTCTCAAATAGTGTTAGAAGCATTCGCGATACTTTCCCCGGCCGTGAGGACACGCCCGCGGGATCGTATATTCAATGACACGAAAATAGCGATACCCGATGAGAGTTATCCTTCACCGAGCTTAGCGGAGCCGGACAAGGGTGCTAACCTCGAAAGCTGTTCTAAGACGGGCCAGAGCCCGGACGTCAGCCCTTCGCGGATACCGACCAGGGACGTTATTCTCAGCTTGTTGAAGCAGAAGAGAAACAAGCGGCTCAAGGAAAGCTCGATTGAAAGCTATGAAAAACGCCTGAACCAGTTTGCGCAACCATTTCCCTTTCTGCCGGAAGAGGTCGACTTGATACTGGAATACCTCTCCCGTTTCGATGGGGAGAGCGGGCGGCACCGTCGTAACCACCAAGACCTCCTGAATATGCTCTACAATCATGCCGTCCGCTACTTTAGCCTCCCTAAAAATCCGATGGAAAAGTTGGAGAGGCCGCAAATTACCCCACGACCGATAAAAACTCTGTCGTGGAATCAGGTTCGATTATTCATCCAGATGCCGGAGAATTTGGATGAGAAAGCAGCTGTCGCATTACTTCTCGGTCACGGCTGGCGGCAGGTCGAGGCGAGACGGATCCTGGCGGTAGACGTGGCCGAGATCAGCGACGATACAATCTTGTGTCACGGCAAAGAGCGTGAGGAACCGGCTCCGATACTGCCACAAACCCAAGAACTACTAAAACAGATGGCAGTCGGTCTCAAGCCGAGGGATCACCTTTTTGTTTCACGAATTGCCCGTCAAGGAAAGAAACAACCGCTGGGGGAAGACGGTATGGCCCAGTTAGTCGATAGGCTGTTTAAACGGACGGGGATTAAAGGCTTCTCCGGTCATGACCTGCGTCGTACTTTTGCCACCATGGTAATGGCGGCTAGCAAAGATGAACTACTGACCATGCGCCTACTCCGAGACTCGGTACCCGGAGTCGGCAACCGCTACATTAAGTATCCGATGGGTCAATTAGTCGAGGCGCTGAAAAAGTACTCCCCCGTCATGTTGGAGGGGGAGAGCGAAAAAGCCTGCGGTTCCGGAGGCTGTGATGGATCTGGTGGAGGCGGGGGAGAGTTGAACTCCCCGTCCAAAAGGAGCGACCCAGAGTATCCTACAAGCTTAGTCAACTCTTTAATCTCACCGGACTGACCTCTGCTGACCGAGTCCAATCCGGCCAGTCGATGTTTCTTTCACCGCCCTTATCGACATCCGGGCGGTGGCACCCCAACTATTCGTCACCCAATCCCGACCCATTGAGGCGAGGCCAGGCTGGATGTGCCACCTATTCTAATTTAGGCAGCAACTAGAACTGCATCTTCGGCAGTTGTTTTTTTGCCACTGGTTTTTCGAGGTTAGTGGCACCTCGGCCTGCAACCCTGTAGCCTACTCCCCCTGTCGAACCCACGCGCCCCCTTATCAAAAGATATTCTGGATTACCTACAATCTAATTATATACTGCTATGGTCAAATATAAAACAGGCTAGGCCTTCAATTTCCGTTTCTTCACCGCCCGCTCGATTTCCCGCTCCACCTCACGACGCATTATAGTTTCTCGTTTATCATACAATTTCTTACCCCGGGCCAGGGCGATTTCCACCTTAGCCCGGCTGCCCTTGAGATAAAGGCGGGTGGGGAGCAGAGTTAGTCCCTTTTCCGCCACCTTGCTGGCGAGTTCGTTAATCTCTTTGCGGTGCAATAAAAGGCGCCGTGGCCGCGTTGGCTCGTGGCTCAGGTAGCTACCCGCCTGATATCGAGCAATATGAGCGTTGAGGAGCCATAGCTCTCCCCTCTCCGGTCGGACATAGGCATCAGACAAATTCACCCGGCCGTCCCGGATGGACTTTATCTCTGTGCCGGTCAGGGCGATGCCCGCCTCACGGCCGTCCAGTATGTGGTAATTGTGGTAAGCCCGGCGGTTGGTGGTTACCGTCTTTATCTCCATATACCATATTTTACCATAATGGCAGAGCCCAACCTAAAACTGGTAGGGTGAAGTTACTCAACCATCTAGTAATAATTTTTTGCCTCAATATGGTAAAATAGCCATTGGCAGTTGCTTTGATACATTGAAGAAATAAGGCTGATGGATGGATAAACTGGTTTCGGTGGTCGTCCCGACCTATAACGAAAGAGACAATGTCACTCCGTTAGTTGAGAAGATAGACAGCGCATTATCTGGCTATAACCACGAAGTCCTTTTCATTGACGATAACAGTAAGGATGGTACAGCCCAACTAATCTCGGCTTTATCCGCTAAATACCCGGTGCAGGTCATTGTCCGTCTCAAGGAACGGGGGCTGGCTTCAGCCGTGGTGCACGGCTTCAAATATGCTAAAGGTGATATTGTGGCCGTGATGGATGCCGATTTGCAGCACCCGCCCCAGGTTCTGGCGGACTTGCTGAAAGCCGTGGAGGGGGGCGCTGATTTGGCCATCGCCAGCCGGTATGTCAAGGGTGGGGGATGTGAGGGTTGGGGGCTGGTACGACGGATAATTTCAAAGGGCGCTATCTTTCTCGCTCACCTGTTTCTGCCGCAAACCAGGCGGATTAGCGACCCCATGTCCGGCTTTTTCATGCTGAGAAGAGAAGTCATCGATGGTGCCGACCTCAGGCCGACCGGCTATAAGATACTTCTGGAAATACTGATGGAGGGGCACTTCCAGAAAGTGGCGGAAGTTCCTTACACCTTTCGTGTCAGGGAGAGAGGGGAAAGCAAATTAAGCGCCCGCCAGCAGATAGACTACCTGGAACACCTGTTTAGCCTGATGAGAAGAACGGGCGAACTGGTCAGATTCCTCAAGTTCTGCGCCGTGGGCGCAAGTGGCATATTAGTGGATGAGGGACTGCTCTGGTTACTCACAGAATTCGCTGGACTATTTTACCTGTTGTCAGCAGCCATCAGTACCGAAACAGCCATTCTCTCCAACTACACCCTGAACGACTATTTCACTTTCCCCGACCGCAGGTCGGCTGGCAGCAAGTCATTCCTAGCCCGATTAGCCAAGTTCAATCTGGTGAGCCTAGCTGGAGTTGGTATCAAGCTTGGGATTGTCTGGGTGCTGACATCAGTCCTGGGGGTACACTACTTGCTCTCCAACCTCGTCGGCATTGTCATTGCTTTTCTCTGGAATTATCTGGTGAACACCTGGTGGACATGGAAATAGTGAAACGATTACTGAATAACCTGAACAAATGGGAATACACCTGGCTTTGCCTCTTGGTTATCATTACCCTGGTCCTGCACTTCAGCATAATAAACCACCCCAACACCCTTGTCTTTGATGAGCAACACTACGTTAAAGATGCCCGGATGATTCTGGAGAAGCACACCACAGAGCGGACGGAGCATCCACCGCTGGGTAAGGTGATTATTGCCGGCGGAATAGTTCTATTTGGCGACAATCCCATCGGCTGGCGGTTCTTCTCCATTACCTTTGGCACGCTCAACATTGTCCTGCTCTACCTTATCTGCCGCCAGCTTAAGATGTCCCGGATGGCGTCCAACCTGGCCACCTTCCTGCTCGCTCTGGAAAACCTGAGTTTTGTGCAGGCCAGCGTGGCCATGCTGGATGTCTTCAGCGTGACCTTCATGCTACTTGCCTTCTGGCTCTACCTCAGGCGCAGTTATCCCCTCTCGGCCGTGGCGGTAGCTCTGGCCACCCTGGCCAAGCTGACCGGCGTTCTGGTGGTATTGCCCATCTTACTGCACTGGCTGATAGCCAGAAGAGAGAGGTGGGTAAACTTCGCGGCTTCAATGGCTCTGGCGCCGCTTGCCTTCCTGCTACTGCTACCCGTCTTTGATTTCATCATTTACCGGCGGCTGGTCAACTTCATCACCGGCATCAAAACCATGCTGGCGCAGTCAGCCAGCCTGACCTTCGCCAATGTTTCCCATCCGGCTCTCAGCCGCCCGTGGGAATGGCTAATCTTCCCGGAGAAGGCAGTCATGGCTTACTGGTACCAGCCTCATTATATCGGCGCTGTCAGCTTCACAGTCTGGGCGCTCATTATCCCCACCGTGGTTTATATGATAGTTAAAGCCGTGAAGAAGAACGATGCCGGACTCTTTGGTATTTTGTGGTTTGCCAGCACCTATCTGGTCTGGATACCGGTAAGCCTGGTGACCAATAGGGTGAGCTTCATCTTCTACTTCTACCCGACGGTGGGAGCAATTTGCCTCG
>CAYGYD010000137.1:0-4414 GCA_964354005.1 uncultured Dehalococcoidales bacterium
TAGCGGCCGCCCTTCAGCAGGCGTCCAAGATGGCTTACAAAGGCATCAGCAACCCCGTCGAAGGCACCATTCTTACCGTTATCAAAGACGCCGCCGCCGCGGCTCAGGCCCAGACCAAAAACAACGGCGACCTAATCTCGGTGATGGAAGCCGTAGTGGATGCCGCCAATGAGTCGGTGGCTAATACCCCCACCCTCCTCCCCGTCTTAAAAGACGCCGGGGTAGTCGATGCCGGCGGACAGGGTCTATTTACCATCCTGGATGGTGCCCTCCGCTACTTGAGGGGCGAGGCTGAGCAGATGCAGTTCCGCAAGCCCCAGATTATTGCCAGTAATATCCCCCAGCCAGTGAAATTGTCTCGGCTAACAGTCCTGGATGAAGTGCCTTTCGGCTACTGTACCGAGTTTCTACTGAAAGGAGAAGAGCTCAGCCCTGATGAAATCAGGACGAAATTACAGAAGAAGGGGCAATCTCTGATTGTCGTTGGTGATGAGAATACCGCCCGGGTGCACATCCACACTCTTGACCCCGGCAGCATCATCCGCTACGCTACTTCCCTCGGCACCATGCACCAGGTAAGCATCCGCAATATGGATGAACAGCACCAGGACTTCCTACAGATGCAGAAAGAAAGGATGCCCGCCGTTGATGTCGCCACCGTGGCTGTGGTTGCCGGTAAGGGGCTGGCCGAAGTCTTTACCAGTCTGGGAGTCACGGCCATTGTACCGGGGGGTCAAACGATGAACCCCAGCACCAAAGACATCCTGCAGGCAGTAAAAACAGTCGCCTCAGACAAGGTAATTATCCTGCCCAACAACAGGAATGTAGTATTGACGGCCAAGCAGGTGCAATCGTTGACCGACAAGAAAGTTGAAATTGTGCCCACGCACACCATTCCGCAGGGTGTAGCCGCCCTCCTGACCTTCGACTACGAGGCTGATTTTGAGACCAATGCCCAGCTCATGAAAGAGGCAGCATCAAAAGTAAAGACGATAGAAATCACCCATGCCGTGCGCTCGGCCCAGTTGAACGGGCTGAAGATTAAGAAGAGGCAGTCCATCGGCCTTCTCGATGGTGAATTACTGACTGCCGGTAACAATCCGAGTGATATTCTCCTAAAAATACTAGGTAAGCTGAATCTGAAGAAGACGGAGATAATTACCATCTATTATGGCGCCGATACCCAGCAGACCGAGGCCGAGCAAGTCAGCGCCAGCATACGCGACCGCTACCCACAGCTTCAGGTTGAGGTAGTTCAGGGCGGTCAGCCGCATTATAATTACATTGTCTCCATAGAATAGCGATTCCAGAGAGCTGATTTCTTCAGCCACTTTCAAATAGAGATGAGCCAGTCGGACTACCGAAAAGCTACGGGAGGGCTTCAATTATGACTGCCAAAATTGTTACCGATAGCCTAGCCGATATCACCAGTGATATTGCCCAGAAACTGGGTGTCACCGTGGTGCCCTTGACCGTACTCTTCGGGCGCCAGGCGTTTCTCGACCGGGTGACCATGACCACGGATGAATTTTACCAGCGACTGGTTCACGGCAATGTCTGGCCAACGACCACTCAACCCACCCCCGCCGCCTTTGCCGAAGTCTACAATAAGCTGGCGGAGGAAACTGATGAGATTCTGGTAGTCACCCTGTCCAGTAAACTCAGCGGCACCTATCAATCGGCCACGAATGCCAAGACCATGGTCAAGAAGAAGTGCCGCATTGAAGTCATCGACTCTCTGACCGTGGCTATGGGTCTGGGACTGATTGTGATTAGCGCCGCCAAAGCCGCCCAGACGGGCGCCAAACTCAGTGAGCTGACTAATATGGCGCGCGGGGCAATGAAACGGTCGCATTTCATCGCCTATTTCGACACCCTCAAGTACCTGGCCAAGGGCGGGCGCATCGGTAAGGCACAGGGGCTGCTGGGCTCATTACTCTCAGTAAAACCAATCCTCACCGTAAAAGAGGGTGAGATGGCACCGCTGACCCGCGTGCGGTCGCTGGCCGCCGGCCTGGATTACCTGTATAACTTTGTGGCTGGCTTCGGCCAGAAGATTGAGGAGTTGGCAGTAGAGCATACTACCACACCTGAGGGAGCCGATAAGCTAGCCGAGCGCCTCAGCTCAGTCTACCCCAGGGAGCGCATCTACCGCTCGACGGTCAGCCCGGTGCTGGGCACCTACGGTGGCCCCGGCGCTCTGGCTGTAACCGTTCTGGAGGCCGAAGGCAAGTAATGAAGCGGATGAAATTGCCGTGGCGGTAAGAGTCGTTACTGACAGCGTTGCCGACCTGCCGTCCCAGGTAGCTCAGGAGCTGGGGATTGCGGTGGTGCCTATCAATGTGCGCTTCGGCACTGAGGTTTACCGCGACGGCATTGACCTCACCACCGAGCAATTCTACGAAAGACTGAAGCACAGTCAGACTTTGCCCCTCACTTCCGTGCCCACACCGGCGGCTTACGCCGAGGTATATAATAAGCTAGCTGAAGAGACGGAGGAGATTCTCGTCGTGGCCGTTTCAGCTAAACTCAGCGGGACCTATGCCGTAGCTTTGCAAAGCGTCGGTTTGCTGAAGAGGAAATGCCGGGTGGAAGTGCTTGATTCACGCTGCGCCGTCATGGCCCAGGGATTCATCACCATTACTGCCGCCAGAGCCGCCCAGGCTGGCGCCAGCCTGGATGAGGTGGTGGCCACAGCCCGCCGCAACATGCCCCGTGTCGACTTCCGTGGTGCCTTTGATACCCTGGAATACCTGAAGCGGGGCGGGCGCATCGGCAAGGCGCAGGCCCTCCTGGGTTCAATACTCAAAGTAAACCCAATCATCGCGTTGAGAGAGGGTGAAGTCTTCCCCATCGGCCGGGAGCGTTCTCGGGCCAAAGCCGTCGAACACCTGTACAAATTCGCCACGAGCTATGCCCGTGTTGAAGGCATTGCCGTGGAATATGCCGCCGATGTGGCAGAGGCGGAAAGGCTGATTGAACGGCTTAGCGCCAACTTTCCGAAGGAAATTATTTACCGTACACGGCTCAGCCCGGCCATCGGCACCCACACGGGGCCGGGTCTACTTGTGGTCACTGTGCTGGGAGATAGGGCATAGTTAGAGATTGTTTATCAACCTCACCCCCTTAATCCCCCTCTCCTTCGCAAGGAGAGGGGAAGAGACTTTAGAGAGGGGCTTCGCCCCTCTCTTACCTACACTCCCCCTTCCCTTAGTAAGGGAAGGGGTTAGGGGGATAGGTTAGTAGACGACCTCAATAGTTATCGGGTTGAGGCAGAACCTTGTCGTCAAATGATGAATCCCTGCGCAAAGTCCTCGCGCTTGAGTGCCAGAAAGGCTATGCTGATTCGGCAGTTTTCGGCGGTCTGGACAGGTTCCTGCACAAGTGGTCGGCCCAGGCTGTAGAGGCAATAACCTCCCCTCAGCGCCTCGCTCGCTTCAAGAAACTGCACCTGATTGACTCCAACTATGCCGCGCTGACCAAAGAAGAGCGCCGGGAATGGATAAAAAGCGTGCTCGATTTTCTGGCTGAAATGGAGCACGGAGAAAAAGCACCAGCTAATGTGACTCCGGTGCCCAAACCGCCAGCGCCGAAACCGGGAGCCGGGAAGACGGTGGTTCCACCATCACTTGACTCGCCCATCACGGTTATCCGGGGCATCAGCACCAATCTGGCGACCCGGTTCAGCCGGCTGGGCGTGAAAACAGTCAGAGACCTGCTCTATTTCTTCCCGCACCGTCACCTGGACTACAGCCAGCGGAAACTCATCTCACAACTGGCCGAGGGGAAAGAAGAGACCATTATCGCTAATGTGTGGGAAGCCCGCGAGGTCAGAATAGGTGGTCGGCGGAGCACCGAAGCCACCGTCGGTGACGACACCGGCAATGTCAGGGTGGTCTGGTTCAATAATCCCTACCTGGCTAAGAAACTGACGACCAACAGCCGCGTGGTTATCAGCGGACGGGTGGGTCTATATAAAGGCCGCCATGTGTTTGAGTCGCCGGAATGGGAGCTGTTGGAAGAGCGGGAGCTGATTCATGCCGGGCGTCTAGTCCCCCTCTATCCCCTGACGGAAGGGCTGCATCCCCGCCAGGTCAGAAAGCTGATGAAGGCCGTCATCGACCAGTGGGCCGGGCAGGTCACTGATTTTCTGCCACCGGAGCTTAGAGACCGGCAGAAATTGCTGGAACTGCCCCAGGCCATCAGCCAGGCACACTTCCCCGAAGACGAATCTTTGAAAGATAAGGCGCGGGTTCGACTGGCTTTTGACGAGCTTTTCCTCCTTCAACTGGGCGTGCTGAGCAAGAAGCGCGACTGGCAGGAGAGCCAGCCGGGTAACCCCTTTAAGATTGACCATGCGGTGCTGGAACGCTTTCTCCGCGTTCTGCCTTTCACCCTGACCCCGGCCCAGCAG
>CAYGYD010000138.1:0-4412 GCA_964354005.1 uncultured Dehalococcoidales bacterium
TCGTCTCGCGTATTCGGGAAGAGGTGCAGCAGCGGCCAATAAGAGAGGCCGTGAGTCATGCCGTCGCTAAAACTGGTGGAGTAATAACAGCCTGCGGCATTATCCTAGCCGGTACCTTCGCAACTCTGACGACGTCACCTCTTCAGGTGGTGCTCCAGATCGGGGCGGCGATTGCTATAGGCGTAATCATCGATACCTTCATTGTCCGAGCGCTCCTGGTGCCAGCACTGGCCACACTAGTCGGGCGGTTGGGTTGGTGGCCATCTCGTTTATTCCGGGCGAGCCAGTCTCCTCCTCGTTTCCGTTAACATTTAAGTTAATGCCAGAGAGCCGAGAGTCACCAACATCAGCGAGCGGGTCGTCTATGTCGTTGCCGGAAAGATGGAAGAAATAGGAGTCTCAAAATATTGAGAAAATGCTATATAGGCTCTGAAACAGAAGAAACGAGCTCCCAAACAACCTGATAATATCAAGAACTTTCCCTCGTTTTTGCAGGTAGATGGTAACCACTCAAGCGGAACTACGCTATCACCCTCTGCTCTTTGAAGAGACCAATATCTTCCCAGGTGTAGCCAGCTTCGAGTAAAACTTCTTCCGTATGCTGGCCGAACTCCGGCGCCGGCAGCCTGACATCAGCCGGCGTCCTGCTCAGGAATACTGGGTTTGCCACGCCCTCAATTCGCCCGTACGCGGGATGGTCGTAGCTGACAAAACAGCCGCTGGCACGGGCTTGGGGGTCGTTAATGGCTTCCTTCACGCTTTGCATCGGCGCATACGGTATTCCCTCCAAAAGCGGTATCCACTCCGCCTGGGTTTTAGTCGCAAAGGTCTCCCCGATAGTCTGTCTAAGAGCCACGCAATGCTGGGCCCTGCCTTCCGTTGTCTGGTACCTGGGGTCGTTGGCCAGGTCTTCCCGGCCGATAGCCAGGCAGAATTTCTTCCAGTAGCGGTCGGGTTGTAGGGAAAGGATAAGCATGCGCCTCAAATCCCGGGTCGTATACGCTGCCGAGAGCGGATTGGTTGCCTTGCTCATGTAGAACATGGCAATTTGAGCCGTGGCCAGCTGTGCCTGCATTACTGTCTCTGGGGGCGGGCTTTCCCGCCAGTCAGCAAAGTCAAGTCCGGTGGCCAGGGCACCAGCGATATCGAAGGATAGTTGATACATTCCGGAATGCAGGAGTGAGACATGTACTTCCTGCCCCATTCCCGTCTTCTCACGAACAAATAGTGCCATCATAATCCCGTAAGCGAGAGCCAGCGCCGCGAGATTGTCGCCAAAAGCAGGGCGGTAGGCAAGAATGGGCACTCCCGGGACAGAGAAGGCATACGGTATTCCCGAGCGAGCCCAGTATGCCGTGGTATCGTATGCTGGTAAGTCTTTGTCAGGGCCATTCCGGCCGTAGCCACTAACGTTCCCACAAACGAGTCGGGGATTGATATGACTTAGGTCGGCATATTCCAGTCCAAAACGCTCCTGTTCAGACTGTCTAAGATTGCTTAGAAATACATCTGCCTTCTCTACTAAACGATACAGGATTTTTCTCCCGTTGTCCTGTGCGAGGTCAAGGGTTATACTCCTTTTGTTGCGATTGTAATTCTCCCAGTTATAGTTGAAGGAGGATGGGGCGGCGCCCATTGCCATCGTTTGAGCATCCTGAAATACCCGCCATGAATCACCGGTGACCGGGTTCTCGACATGTATCACATCCGCCCCGAAATCAGCCAGATGCCGTGCGCACATCGGCACGGCGGCCACCTGGGATACATCAATTACCCTGATTCCTTCAAGAGCTTTAGCCATTTGATTTACACCCCCTCAATCAAAGTCATTATGTTTTCCATTGCGTTATTCTGGCAAGTGAGTGTTGTTCGTGGCAATTCTAATGTTTCACCTACGGCTTGTCAAAATTGAGCCTCTTATTACGACCCGCTGTCAATTAGGGCTCAATACTCCAAGCTTGTCAACTTCATAAGGCGGTTTCTTTCTTATGCACAAGACCACAGCTATAACGTACATATAATTGGGCAAGAAAAAAACTGGTAGGTTCTACGGTCACCTAGAGGGTATAGTCAAACAGGCTCCAACGGATGTATCTTTATTCCTGGAGACAACTACATCGAAGTTGAAACAAAGCGTAGGCTGGAAACGGGTGCACCGTATGGCCTGGACTAATGGGCGCTTCAGCCGTTTTCCACTATAGCTTATCCTTAGCCAGTTGAGCACTGGGACTGAGCGCATCATTGAGTTAAGTCTGGAAGAGCCGAGCCGCATTCCCGTAAAGCCACTTCTCCTTCACTATCTCTTTCAAGGGAAGCGCTCTCATTTCCTGTATCACTTGTTTTACTGGCAAACCATAAGTCCACCAGCTTGACGCAAAGACAACCTTGTCCTGAAGTAAAGTGTTACCAAACTGCATCAGCATTTCCCACCCCGAGCCTGGAACAGCAAAATACTTGGGACGGTGGGCGGCGGTGCTAATATAAACATTCTGGTGTCGGCGTGCCACTCCGACCATTTCAGGCACCCATGGCCAGCCACCAAGACCAGCCACTATTTTCATCTCGGGGAAGTCCATGGCGACCTCGTCGATATTGATAGGATGACCGATATCCATGGGAAAGTCCGTGCGGTAGGTCATTGTAGCGTAAATGAAGACAGGGATATTAAGCTCTACAGCCTTGGCATATAAAGGATAGAACTTCTTGTCATTGGCTCTGATACCAAATCGGAACGGGGTGGCGTAGAAGCATTTCAGCCCCATTTCCTTAACCGCTCTCTCTAATTCTCTCACTGCTTTCATGCCATCGTGAGGGTTTACGACGGCGACACCGACAAACTTCTTCGGGAATTGCGCCACAATTTCAGCCGTCTTCTCATGACTGCCTCCATCAATAATACCCCACTCAATGCCAGCTTCATCGAGTTGCTCTACAAACTGCGGCAAAGTTATTACGGCTTTAGCCACCTTTTCCTTCAGTGTATCTCCCAGTTCTTCCGGTGTGAGTTCTTTAGCCATTTGCTCGAGCTCTTCTGGCATAAGCTCCACGGAGCGCGCTTTCGTGGGTCCGAAGATATTTCCATAATTGGCTAATCCCTTCTCACCTCGGCGTAACACATAATCCTTCAAACTACTGACAATCTGCTCCACACTTGGTGGTAAGCTGAGTTCCAAATCGATAACCTTTAGCATCTCTCAATACCTCCCTGGATGATTAGTCACACAAATGAGTCCCGCTCGGTCGTCTGTCTCAACACAAGTCAACCACTGTCTGGCAAAACCAAGAATCTTCGACATGCACCGGCACACTAATACTTCTAAGGGTGAAACCTCCTTGAGACGCCTCCTTGCGGTTCATTCCCTGGCCCTTATTCTATACTTGCCACCTTTCAGGAGCAAGGGCTTGGTAAAGACAAGGCAGCGTTCAATGCTCTTGGGCCGTATTTCATTTGAAAAGAGAGGGGAAAATATAAAGAGGGGCTTTGCCCTTCTTTATATTTATCTAGAGAGAGGGCCGAAAATAGGAGGTCCGTTAAGCCAAAAGTCCGTTCCAAATTCTTTCTGGACGGCCTCTTTCAGCTTGGAGTCCTTTAGCGCAAGAAGCGGAACGCCTGCTTCACTTCGGAGAAATTTATTATAAGCATAGGAGTGGGCCTTACAGTAATTTGGTGTGCTGCATGTGGGACACTTGGATTGGTTTGAGACAATGCTCCAATCAGGATGAACTTTGCGAAATGCTCTTATCGCTTTCCTACACTCTGCTTCGCCCCATGACCAACTCTTGGTACCCATTGTTGAACCACCTCAGGCTCGTAGCGTTGCGCTGACTTCGCGGGAAAGCTTGTCCAGAATCTGCTGGAGGACTTTATTGACCTCTTCGTCCGTCAGGGTCTGGGTAGGCGATTGGAAGGTAATGCGGTAGGCCAGGGATTTCTTGCCAGCCGGCACTGGCTCGCCGGAATAGACATCAAAGAGTGCCACTCGCTCCACCAGAGAGAAAGTCCGGATAATTTCCAGTACCCGATGGTGGGTTATCTCAGTCCCCACCACCAGCGCCATATCCCTGACCACGGCGGGGAACCGCGGGATTGGCTTGAATGCTTTTTGAACTGCGGTGAAAGGCACCAGGGCCGCCAGGTCAATCTCAAAGAGATAGGCTGGCTCGGCAATTTCAAAATTCTCCCGCACCTTGGGGTGCACTTCGCCGACCACACCCAGTTTCTTACCATCAACAACTACTGCCGCTTGCTGGCTGGAGTGCAGGCTCTCATCCGAGCCAGGCTCAAAAATGGCCACAACGCCAGACTGCCCGAGCAAGCCTTCCACCACGCCCTTGGTGTCAAAGAAGTCGGTGGCTTCTTCCCCACCCCGCCACCACTTCTCAATCTTCGGCCCGCTGATGACCCCGCAGAG
>CAYGYD010000139.1:0-4372 GCA_964354005.1 uncultured Dehalococcoidales bacterium
CTTCCCCACCCCGCCACCACTTCTCAATCTTCGGCCCGCTGATGACCCCGCAGAGTACCGAGCGCTCCTCGGGCAGGTCTTTGGGTCGTGGGGCATATACCTTGCCCAGTTCATAAAGCCGGATGCTGCCCTCCTCAAACCGCCGGTTGGCCGCCAGAACGGCCAGCAAATTGGCCCGCAGGCTGGGGCGGAGGTATTCCTGCTCGGTGCTCATGGGATTGGACAAGCGAAGCGGTGCTGGCTTAACCTCATGAGATTCCGGCGATAGCTTCCTGAGCATCTCCAGACCCACCAAGGAAGGCGAGATTGCTTCCTGGAAACCGTAACCCGTAAGGCACTGCCTGACCTCCCGCTCCAGCTTCAAGATGGGCGATGGGTTCTGGCGGGGTATCGACTGGCTGAGCAGGGTGGTGGGAATCTTATCATAGCCCGTAATACGAGCCACTTCCTCCACCAGGTCGACCGGCAGATGGGCGTCACTGCGCCACCAGGGTGGCGTGACCAGAACCTCGGTGGCTGAGCGAGCCTGGCATTCAAAACCCAAGGCGGATAAAGTCTGCGCTATCTGCTCACGACTGAACTCCACACCCAGGACACGCTTAACCTCAGCGGTTGTCAGAGAAATCGCCTCTGGTTCCCGTCTCCCGGGATAAACATCAACCACGCCCTTGGCTACCTCGCCACCGGCCAATTGCGCGATTAGCTGAGTGGCCCGCCTGAGGGCAGGTATGGTCAACTCAGGACGAATCCCGCGCTCAAAGCGCATACAGGCCTCGCTGGGTAGTTTCAGTGTCCGACCAGTGTAATGGATGCTAGCCGGGTTGAAATTGGCGGCCTCCAATAGTATTGAAGTGGTGCTATCGGCGACTTCACTGTTGGCCCCACCCATCACCCCGGCCACGGCTACCGCCCACTCAGCATCGGCAATTACCAGCATATCCGGGGAAAGCTCTCGCTCCGTCCCATCAAGGGTAAACACCCTCTCCCCGCTTTTGGCCCGGCGCACGATAATCTTCTTGCCCCGAATCCGCTCGTAATCAAAGGCGTGCAGGGGCTGCCCGTACTCCAGCATGACATAGTTGGTGATATCCACGATGTTGTTTATCGGGCGCATGCCACTGGCTAGGAGCCGCTGCTGCATCCAAGACGGCGATTCTGCAATCTTCACCCCTTTGATAAGAGTAGCACAATACCGGGGGCACAAATCCGGAGCCACGATTTCCACCGCCACCTGCTGGGCAACGGGGGCTTCTACCTCACGGTAACTGACTTCGGCCAGGCGTATCTTCTGTCCGGTAAGAGCCGCCACCTCCCGGGCGATACCAATCACCGAGAGACAATCGGGGCGGTTTGGCGTTACTTCCAGGTTGAAAATGACATCGCCTAAATAGTCAGCCAGGGGCATACCCACCGGGGCATCCGCCGGCAAGACCATAATGCCCTCATGCTTGTCTGAAATGCCGAGCTCCTTCTCCGAGCAGACCATACCGCTGGAGACAACACCCCGGATTTTGGCCGATTTCAGGCGGACTATTTCCCCGGTATGCCCATCAATGAGCTGAGCACCGACGCGGGCGAAGGCAATCTTATCGCTCACTTTGAGATTCGGCGCACCGCAGACCACAGTGGCCTGTTCCGTGCCCAGGTTAACCGTCGGCAGGCTGAGGCGGTCAGCATTGGGATGGTGGTTGACAGCCAGTATCTGACCAACTACGATATTATCCCAGCTACCTCCGATGACCTGCATCCCCTTGACTTCCAGGCCCGCCATGGTCAACCGGTCGGCCACTTCCGCCGGAGGTAAGGTTATGTCTACATATTCTTTAAGCCACTTCAGTGAAACTTTCATATCTCGGTGCTATTCCGGTGGTATCGGGTAGGAGGACAGCGCTGGCGCCGTGGCCCACCGCTCCACGGAGTCGTCACTCGCCCGCACGTTATAGATGGAGTCACCAATTATGGCAAAATTGGTGTCAAGTTCGGTTAATCCTAGCGCCACCACAGGCATGCGGACAGGCAGCAGGTAACCATCCTGGAGGGCTTTCACCTGAAGAATGAAAGCCCGCTGTAGCACGGTGACCCCAGGATACTTAAGGTTAGTATCATCTTTCTGCAGCCAGTTGGTCAGCTCCGCCAGTGAGGCAAAGTGCCTCGGGTATTTTATCTTCTTCAACCCATCGGCCTGGGTGGAAATAGTACTCTGCAGCGACCTAATGGTATCCTCGAGGGCGGCACTGTGGGTGTTGGCCGCGTTGAGATTAGCCTGGAGTACCGAGGCCTTATTTTCCGAGTCGGCCAGCTTCGTCTGTAAGGTTGAGACATCGTTTTCCAGGCTGCTGACTTCACTCCTCAGCGCCGCAATCTGTGCTTCCGCCGAATCCAACTCATCGTTAAGCTTACTAAACTGTTGCGTCATAATGACCGCCATCACAATAAGACCAATCACCAGCAACGCAATTACTGGAACGGCAATCCACTTGTTCATTTGTTTTACCTCCTCACCAGCATAGGCGTCCTGATATTATCATTAAACGAAATAGCGCCGATAATGTCAGAACTGCCTCAAGAACCTGAGATCATTCCCGTAGAATAGCCGCATATCATCAATTCCATAGCGGAGCATGGGCAGCCGTTCTAGGCCCATACCAAAGGCGAAGCTGGTATAGG
The DNA here is from genome assembly GCA_964354005.1 of uncultured Dehalococcoidales bacterium. GTDB lineage: Bacteria > Chloroflexota > Dehalococcoidia > Dehalococcoidales > UBA2162 > CAVSBN01. Next base: position 2,668 of record CAYGYD010000139.1, read on the forward strand.
CCTCTGGGTCAATGCCCCCGCGCCGCAGCACTTCGGGATGGGTCATCCCCGCCCCCAGGATTTCAATCCAGCCGCTCTGCCCGCACAGACTGCAGCCGCTCCCCTGGCAGACAGCGCACTCAATCGCCATCTCCACACCGGGTTCAACGAAGGGGAAGTAATCACAACGGAAACGCACTCTCCGCTCCTCCCCAAAGAAGCGGCGGGCAAATTCATATAGCGTCCCCTTCAAATCAGCCATGGTGATGCCCTTATCCACTACCAGGCCATCAACCTGATAGAACATGGCCAAATGGGTGGCATCGGTCGCTTCGTAGCGGTAGACCTTACCTGGCTCAATAACCCTGATTGGCGGTTTCAGGGCTTCAACCATTCGAGCACTGACCGAGGTGGTGTGAGTACGCAGCAGCATCGGTCTCTGGCCAGTTTCAGTCTGGTAATCGGCCCAGAAGGTGGACATGTTATCACGAGCCGGGTGTTCCGCCGGGATGTTCAGCGCTTCAAAATTGTAGTAGTCCCACTCTACCTCCGGGCCTTCAACCACCTGGAAGCCCAGGGAGGCAAATATCTCACGGATTTCTTCCAGTGTTTGAGTGATTGGGTGCAAGCGGCCGGCCGGGAAGGGATAACCCGGCAGAGTAATATCTATCACCTCTTTCCGGGCCTGAGCTAACTGTGTCTCGCGAATGATTTGTTCCTTTTCCTTGAAACCATTCTCCAGCTTGGTTTTAATCTCATTAGCCCGTGCCCCAATAGCTTTCCTCTCCTCAAGAGGCAGGCCGGCCAGACTGCGGAGCATCCCGGTGAGCTGGCTTTTCTTGCCCAGATAGCGGACTCGCCACAGCTCAAGCTCGTTGGATTGGCTTAGGCCACCAAGCTCCTTTAGTGCCTTTGATTCCAGCTCTTCCAGTTCCTTCAGCATATTCCGCCCTCTAATTAGACTACCAAAAAGAACCCTCCGCCTGGGAGGGTTCTTCTCTACTTTCTGTTTTAGTTCTTGCCTTAGAGACCCAAGTTACTATGCCAAAGCCTCCCAAGCGCCTTTAGCGCTCCAGAAATATGAAGTTGGCATTAAACCAGTGGGAGGCTATGTCTGACATACCAATCACATCCAACTTTTGCTGGCAGTCTAACACAACAAACCCAGTTTGTCAACCGAGACTATCGTACTAGCCACCCTGAACCCTACTCTTGGCCAAGGTTACCAGATTGGCGAAGGCCTCGGGTTCTCTGACCGCCATATCGGCCAGCGTCTTCCGATTGAGTTCAATTCCTGACTGCTTCAGACCATTGATGAACTGGCCATAGGTCAATCCGTGGGCCCGGGTCAAGGCATTAATCCGGGTAATCCACAGTCGACGGAAATCGCCCTTGCGCTCCCGACGATGGGCGTAAGCATAGCTCAACGCATGAAGCATCGATTCATGGGCACGGCGGTACAGCTTGTGGCTGGTGGCCCGGTGCCCCTTGGTTAAGGCCAGTACTTTCTTATGACGATGATGGTAGGTGACACTGCTTTTGGCTCGCGGCAAGGTAGTTCTCCTCTTATTTTAGTGCATAGGGTAGCAAACTCTTCAAACGGGCCTTAAAACCGGGACTCACCGGCAGCTTGGCATGAAAGAGACGCTTGGTCCGTTTTGATTTGCGCAGACGCAGGTGGCTTTTCCCAATCTTGGTGCGCATAATTTTGCCGCTACCCGTGACA
>CAYGYD010000140.1:0-4365 GCA_964354005.1 uncultured Dehalococcoidales bacterium
CCCCTCTCCTCAAGAAGGAGAGGGGGAAGTAAATTATGGAAAGAGGGGCGTCAGCCCCTCTTAGACGCCCCGTAATGGACAGTTTTGGGCAGGGGCAAAACCCCTCTTAAACACCCCATTTGGGAAGGACGATGACATATGCTCCGTATCTGCGGGGAAAAAGACTTTGAACGGATGTATCAAATAATAAACGAGTCGGCCAGGGCTTATGAAGGTGTAATACCGGCGGATTGCTACCATCAGCCTTATATGCCTGATGATGAACTCAGGCGGGAAATGAAGCGGATGACCTTCTTTGGCTGGGAAGAGAATGCAGAGCTGGTGGGAGTAATGGGATTGGAGCCGGTGAAGAATGTCAGTCTTATCCGCCACGCCTATGTGCTCCCTCAGTGGCAAAAGCGGGGCATAGGTAGCCGGCTGTTAGAGTATGTTGAAGGTCGGTTTACCGGCACGCATCTGCTGGTTGGAACGTGGGCTGACGCTTACTGGGCTATTGAGTTCTACAAGAAACATGGGTTCAAACTGTTGCCGGATAAAGACAACTTGCTCAGGACTTACTGGGATATTCCTCAGCGTCAGATTGATACCTCAGTAGTGCTGGAATTTATGAGATAGGAGGACTAAAAGTGAAATTTGACTTGGCGGTTCTACCGGGCGATGGTATTGGGCCGGAGGTTGTCGCTGAGGGGGTCAAGGTATTAGAGGCTATCGGGCAGAAATATGGGCACGAGTTCACCTTCCATCGCGGGCTGGTGGGGGGCGTGGCTATTGACGAGACCGGCGAGGCACTGACCAAGGAAACCCTGAAAATGTGCCAGCGCGGTGACGCCGTCCTGTTCGGGGCGGTGGGTGGCCCCAAGTGGGACGACCTCCAGGCCAGAGTGCGACCGGAGGACGGTCTGCTCGCCCTGCGCCGGGGCCTGGGACTCTTTGCCAACCTGCGGCCGGTCAAGGTGTTCCCCGTGCTGGTTGACTCCACCAACCTGAAGCCGGAAGTCATTAGAGGGGTGGATTTGATTGTTGTGCGTGAGATTACCGGCGGGCTTTACTTCGGCAAGCCCAAGAGACAGTGGCGCACATCGCGGGGCCGGCGGGCGGTTGACACGATGGCTTATTCCGAGCAAGAGATTGAGCGCATCATCCGGGTGGGCTTTGAACTGGCCCGGCGACGGCGCAAGAAACTAATCTCGGTGGATAAAGCCAATGTGCTGGAGACTTCCCGCCTGTGGCGGCAGGTAGCCATGGAAGTCGCTGAGAAATACCCGGATGTGGAACTGGAGCATATGCTGGTTGACTCCTGCGCCATGCGACTAATCCAGAACCCGCAGTACCTTGATGTGCTGGTGACGGAAAATACCTTTGGTGATATTCTCACCGATGAAGCCTCCATGCTGGCCGGGTCAATGGGGATGCTACCCTCGGCCAGCCTGGCCGGGGTGCCGCAGGAAGGTGTCCGCATCTTCGGCCTGTACGAGCCAATTCACGGCAGTGCTCCCCGCCGGGCCGGACAGAACATGGCCAACCCCATTGCCACCATTCTCACTGTGGCGATGCTCCTGCGCTACTCCTTTGCGCTGAGCAAAGAGGCGCAGGCGATTGAGTCGGCGGTGGAAGAGGTTCTGAACGCAGGCTACCGCACTTATGATATAATGTCGGAAGGCAAGACCAAGCTGGGCACCCGGGAGATGGGCGATTTGATTGCCCGAAAGGTAGGCGGCTAGTTGTCTCGGGTTGAGCTATATGACACCACGCTCAGGGATGGGGCACAGCGGGAGGGGATTTCCTTCTCGGTAGTGGACAAATTAAACATTGCCCGCAAGCTGGATGAGCTGGGTATCCACTACATTGAGGGCGGCTGGCCCGGCTCCAATCCCAAGGATATTGAGTTCTTTGAGAAGTCAAGGGGCCTGAACCTCAGCCATGCGGTGCTGGTGGCTTTTGGCAGTACGCGCCGGCCCAGAACTGAGACGGAAACCGACCCTAACCTTCTGGCGCTGGTTAATGCCGGTGTGAAGGCGGTTACTATTGTCGGCAAAGCCTCAACTTTACAGGTTACCCAGGTGCTGGAAACGACCCTGGAAGAAAACTTGAATATGATTGCCGATTCCACCCGTTTCCTCCGGGCCAAAGGGCTGACCGTTTTCTTTGACGCCGAGCACTTCTTTGACGGCTACAAGGCTGACCCCGATTATGCCCGGCGCTGTCTGAAAGTGGCGGCGGAAGCCGGGGCGGGCTGTCTGGTGCTCTGCGATACCAATGGCGGCGCACTGCCGGACGAAGTAACGGCGGCTGTCATCGCCGCGAAGCAGTGCACCAATGTCCCGCTGGGCATTCATGCCCACAACGACAGTGAGTCGGCGGTGGCTAATACTCTGGCGGCGGTGAGAGCCGGAGCCACTCAGGTCCAGGGCACCATCAATGGCTACGGCGAGCGTTGTGGCAATGCCAACCTCTGCTCCATTATCCCCAATTTGAAGCTGAAGATGGGCATCGACTGCGTGAGCGATGAGCAGTTGGCCAAGTTGACTGATGTCGCCCATTATGTCGGTGAGGCGGCTAATCTTGCCCCCGACCCTTTCCTCCCCTATGTCGGCAGCAGTGCCTTCAGCCACAAGGCCGGGCTTCATGCCGACGGTGTAACCAAGTGGGCCGATGCCTACCAGCATATTGACCCGTCTAAGGTGGGTAATCGGCAGCGGGCGGTCGTCTCGGAACTGGGTGGCCGAGATAATATTGTCTACAAAGCCAGAGAGCTGGGCATCGACCTGCCGCCAAAGGGTAAGGAGGCGCAGAAGCTGCTGGAACAGGTCAAACGGCTGGAGAGTCGGGGCTTCCAGTATGAGAACGCCGAGGCTTCCTTTGAGCTACTGCTCCACCGGGCCAAGCCAGACTACCAGCCACCCTTTGAGCTGGTTGATTTCATGGTGCTGGTCGAGACCCGGCGGCGGGCACCAGCGCGGAACCGTCTGGAAGAAACTCTGGCTGAGGCGATGATAAAGGTGCGGGTGGGCGACGAAGTGATGCACACGGCGGCCGAGGGCAACGGCCCGGTCAATGCCCTCGACCAGGCACTGCGCAAGGCGCTACTCCAGTTCTACCCCAGTCTGGCCGCCCTCAAGCTCGTGGACTACAAAGTCCGAATCCTAGAAGAAAGCGTGGGCACGGAGTCGCAGGTGCGTGTGCTCATTGAGTCCAGCGACGGCGTGAATGGGTGGCGGACAGTGGGCAGTTCCACCAACATAATTGAAGCGAGCTGGCTGGCTCTGGCCGACAGCGTGGAGTACTGGCTGACGAAACAGAAAGCTTCAGGTAAATCGCCATAATAAATAATAGGGGAGGTGTCATGCAGTGACTTATCCAATAGCTTTGAAAGTGGAGTACCCTGAAAAACTCTCTCGACTGACCACCTTCTTCCGCATCTTCATGGTCATACCTCACACCATTGTTCTCTATTTCCTGGGCATTGCGGCTGGCGTTGTCCTCTTCATTTCGTGGTGGGCAATACTATTCACCGCGAAGTATCCCAAGGGTCTCTTCGACTTCGTCGTGATGGTTTTCCGTTGGAACACCAGAGTGAACGGCTACTGCTATCTGCTGACGGACAAGTACCCGCCTTTCAGCGGCAGCGAATAGGGCTGAGGCGCTGGCCTCCCTATGGGCATGATGTACAGCGGATTGAGCGACTTCTCTAGGTGTAGGACTTCCCTCACCTTTTCGTCGGAGAAGGCACCCACGGCCACGGTGCCCAGTCCCAGCGCGGTAGCTTGAAGGTAGATGTTCTGCCCGGCGTGCCCCACCTCGAAGTGGATATACCTTTCGGCGCGGTTGCCGTAGCGGCGGGCTGTCCGTGCGTATTCCGCGCAGATGACTATATCCGCCGGTGCATCATAGATAAAGGATTGGGACAGCGCCGCACGGGACAATTCTAATCGGGCGTCCCCCTTCTGGTGGAGGGTCAGGGTGTGCGTGTCCATATTGTAGTGGTAAATCCCTGCAGCTAGCCCTGTGACACAATTCTGACCGCACAGGACAAAGATTTCCAGCGGATAGGTGGCACCGGCACTGGGTACGGTTCTCCGCCCCCGTTTGGTGCCACTGATACCACCCGCCGCCTGCAGTATCTGGGATAGCTGAGCGAGAGTGAGGGGTTCGGAGGTGAAATCCCTGATTGAGCGCCGCCGAGCGATGGCCTCTTCCAGTGACATTGTGCCGTGTTCTTGAGGCGGTGGGAGAGAAATCTCCTGGCTCACAACCTCACCCCCTGTGTCCCCCCTCTCCTTCTAGGAGAGGGGCAAGAGACTATAAGAGGAACTTCGTCCCTCTTTACGCCCTTTTCAACTCCGTTCTGGGCTTCGTCTCTCTTAG
>CAYGYD010000141.1:0-4269 GCA_964354005.1 uncultured Dehalococcoidales bacterium
AGAAATTACCAGCGATGTCAGTGCAACCGAACTCCGCGAGTTGGCTCATAAGCTCAGCGAGCGTGTCAAGGAACTCAATTGCCTCTACGGCATATCCAGGCTGGTCGAAGAGAGAAACTCATCGGTTGATGAAATCTTGCAGGGTGTCGTTGACCTGATTCCCCCGGCGTGGCAATATCCCGAAGTCACCTGCACCTGTATCAGGCTGAAAAATAGTCGATTCAAAACGGCAAACTTCAGGGAAACAAGCTGGAAACAGGCTGAAACCATAATGGTGAACGGTGAACGATTCGGCACTATTGAAGTATATTACCTGGCAGAAAGGCCAGAAAGCGATGAGGGGCCGTTTCTCAAGGAGGAGCGAAATTTAATCCATGTTATCGCCGAAAGACTGGGGCATATCATTGAACACAGAGCAGCGGAAGACAGCCTGCAATCTTTGTACGAAGAGGAGAAGAAACTGCGTGAAAGGCTGCAGGCAGAAATGCAGGCGAGGATTGACTTCACCAGAAACCTGATACATGAATTGAAAACGCCATTAACGTCGCTCGTAGCCACCAGCCAATTGCTGTTTGAAGAAGAACGGAATAAAAAGCTAGGGAAGCTAACACAGTATGTCTGGGAAGGCGCTAACAGTCTGAATAACCGGATAGATGAACTCCATGATGTGGTTAAGGGTGAGATCGGAAAACTTGAACTCGATTTAAAACCGCTTAATCTCGGGAAACTACTGCTTTCTGTAGTTGATGAAACGCGAGCCCTCGCCCGACAGCATGGCATTACTATTAATCTGAAACTGGAAGAATCACTTCCTCAGGTATATGCGGACCCGGTGCGGGTTCGGCAGATTGTGCTTAACCTGCTTAATAACGCCTTTAAATATGCTACCGAAGGTGGCAGGGTTAATATTAGGGTTACCCCAAAATCCAACTTTGTGACAGTGGAAGTGCGTGACCGTGGCCCAGGTATTGCTGAGCATATACAACAGCACCTTTTTGAGCCAGGCTACCAGATGGCTCACCCCGCGAAGCGCTCCGGCGGGCTCGGTATTGGTTTGGCCCTGTGTAAGTTGCTTACTGAGCTTCACGGCGGTAAAATCTGGGTCAGAAGTCAACTGGGCAAGGGCTCCAGCTTTTTCTTTACACTGCCTTTGCTGGAAGAGCGACAGACAGAGGTACAGGTAGATACAGAAAATTATGAAAGCACTGGTAATAGAGGACGAAAAAAGCATCATTGATGCGATAAGCGTTGCCTTCGAGTTCCGCTGGCCGGACGCGAAATTAATTGCCAGCACCACGGGCAAGAAGGGTGTCCTTCTGGTTAGAAAGGAGTCTCCGGATATTGTTATTCTTGACCTGAATCTTCCTGACATAAGCGGTTTTGATGTATTGAAAGAAATTCGAGAATTCTCAGCCGTCCCCGTTATTATCCTCACCGTCAGGTCTGACGATGAGGATATGCTGAAGGGCCTTGAAACTGGGGCTGACGACTATATTATTAAGCCCTTCAATTACATGACCTTATTAGCGCGGGTAAGGGCGGTTCTACGCCGAACTGAAGCTATACCTTTTGCGGGTAAACACGATAATGCCGTAAACGCTCGATTAAAAATTGACTTTGTGAATCAAAAGGTAAAAGTTGATAACCGGCTGGTAAAGCTAACGCCCATCGAATACCAGCTACTAGCCCTTTTGGTCAAGAATAGGGACCAGCTTGTACCCTACGACAGAATTATGGATGAGGTCTGGGAGACAGGTTATTCAGGGGAAACTGAGAATATCCGGATATGCATCCGCCGCCTCCGCAAAAAGTTGCAGGATAGTCCCCCTAATATGATAATCAACAAACGCGGCCTGGGTTATATGCTAAAGAGCTAAAACCGGGCAACTGCATTAATTGGTCAGCAATTGAATTGTCAATCAGCGATTATCAAGGTATTTTTTGTATTCACAATTGTTACATGGATGTAACACTGTTACTTATTGACAACATTTCCGTCTCTGCGGTATAGTAGGGAAACGGTAAGCTATTGCCGTCTATTTTGTACTATGGGATTTGAAACGCAGGACGTTGAGCGAAAAGTATTTTACATCCTGAAAGTCCTAGGCAACTCTAAGGAGGCGCTGGGTGCCAGGGTTATTGCCCGATACTTGAAAGACCTCGGCATCGAACTGGGTGAGAGAGCGGTACGATATCATCTCAAGCTGACAGACGAAAGAGGGCTAACCCGGCTGGCAGGGAGGAGGGACGGCAGGGTAATTACCGAGCTTGGGCAAGCCGAACTGAAGAGAGCTCTGGTTACCGACAAAGTTGGTTTTATTTTCTCAAGGATTGAGATGCTTGCCTTCCGCACCAATTTTGACTGCGACAGCCATGTAGGTTCCATACCGGCCAATGTTTCCTTCTTCCCGAAGGATGATTTCAAAAAGGCGCTGAATGTAATGATGCCTGTTTTCCAAGCGGGGCTTTGTGTTAGTGACCTGGTAGCTGTGGCTGACGAGGGAGAGACCATTGGTGAGTTGATTGTGCCACAGGGAAAAGTAGCCTTAGCCACGGTTTGCAGTATTGTGGTTAATGGCACCTTGCTCAAAGCCGGTGTGCCTGTGGACTCAAAATTCGGCGGCATATTGCAGATACGAAATCACAGCCCTCTCCGTTTTATCGAGCTCATTCATTACGCTGGTAGTTCCCTTGACCCTTCAGAAATATTCATCAGAGCCAATATGACCTCTGTTACCAAGGTGGCGGAAACTGGCAACGGCGAGATACTGGCTAACTTCCGGGAAATACCGGCCATCTGCCGGCCTATAGCTGAGGAAGTGGCGGCAAAACTCAAGGACGCTGGCCTTGGGGGAATCCTACTAATGGGCAATATCAGCGAGCCGGTTTGTGAAATCCCTGTGGACCTTAATCGAGCTGGTATTATCCTGATTGGCGGTTTGAATCCGGTGGCAGCAGCTCAGGAGGCAGGAATAGAGAGCGAAAACCATGCCATGAGCGTTCTTGTAGACTATCAAAAGCTGGTGAAAGTTACAGAGATTTAACATGAAAGAAGTCAGAATTATACCGTGTCTCGACGTTAAGGATGGAAGGGTGGTCAAGGGAGTGAACTTTGTCAACCTCCGGGATGCCCGTGACCCGGTGGAGGCAGCCGCCGCCTATTGCCGCGAGGGGGCAGATGAGCTTGTCTTCCTGGATATTTTCGCTACTGTCGATAACAGGAAGACAAGGCTAGAATGGGTAAAGAAAGTCCGTGAGGTAGTCACAGTGCCCTTTGCAGTAGGTGGTGGTATTGCCAGTATTGAAGATATAAAAGCCTTGATTAACCTTGGCGTGGACAAGGTCTCAATCAACACAGCGGCAGTCAGGAACCCTGAGCTCATACAAAAAGCCTCAAAGGAATTAGGTAAGCTAAGGCTTGTGGTTGCCATTGACGGCAGGAAGAACCCTAAAGACGGCAAACTTCCCAGATTGGAAGTAGTTATTAAAAGCGGGACTGAATCAACAGGATTGGATATTGTGGAATGGGCCAAGCGAGTGGAGAGACTGGGCGCCGGTGAGATATTGCTAACCAGCAAGGACACCGATGGCACCAGAGAAGGCTATGATTTAGAGATGACCAGAGTCGTTAGTGAAGCAGTGACCATACCAGTCGTAGCTTCCGGAGGAGCTGGCAAATTAGAGCATCTTTACGAAGCAGTAGTAATGGGTAAAGCCTCAGCAGTTCTGGCTGCTTCCATTTTCCACTTTGGGGAGATAACCATACCACAGGCCAAATCATATCTCAGGGAAAGAGGCGTGCCTGTTAGAGAAAGGTAGTAAGGCTATGAAAAGTGACTATGAGAAAGTTGCCGCCATAATTAAGAATTATGGCGGCACCCATGACAGTGTTATTTCCATACTCCAGGATGTACAGTCAGAATATCACTACTTGCCGGAAACTGCACTCAGACTGGTAGCGAAAAAACTGGAGCTACCCCTGATACAAGTTTATGGTGTAGCCACGTTTTTTAAGGCGTTCAGCCTGGAGCCTCGTGGCGAGCACCTGATTAAAGTCTGTGTCGGTACTGCCTGTCACGTGCGGGGTTCCCAACCGGTGCTCGACGAAGTAGAAAGACAGCTTGGCATTGAGGCTGGCGAAACGACTGAAGACATGAAGTTTACGCTGGAGAGGGTAAACTGCCTGGGGGCATGTGCCTTGGGGCCTATCATGGTTCTGGATGACGAATACCATGGAGAAATGAGCCCCGGGAAGGTCAAAACGATAAT
>CAYGYD010000142.1:0-4262 GCA_964354005.1 uncultured Dehalococcoidales bacterium
GGTACTCGCCCGGAAATTATCCGCTTAAGTCGCATTATCGAGAAGCTGGACAGACTGTGCCAGCACGTGTTGGTGCACACCGGCCAGAACTACGATATAAACCTGAGTGACATCTTTTTCCAGCAGCTCGGCGTGCGGCAACCCGACCATTTTCTTGGTGTGCGTGGCGATACTTTCGGTGAGCAAATCGGCAAGATTCTCATCGCCAGCGACCAGGTCATTCGGTCGGAAAAGCCGGACAGGCTATTGATTCTAGGAGATACTAATAGCTGCCTCGCCGCTATAGTTGCGAAACGCATGGGCATCCCGGTTTACCATATGGAGGCCGGGAATCGCTGCTACGATGACCGAGTGCCTGAGGAGGTCAACCGACGAATTATTGACCACAGCAGCGATGTGTTGATGCCCTACACCGAGCGCAGTCGGGCGAACCTGCTGCGCGAGGGCATCGAGGGGTACCGCATCTATGTTACCGGGAATCCCATTCTGGAGGTAATCCAGCATTACCAGCCGGCAATTGACCAATCAGATGTTCTGCGCCGTCTCAAGCTGGAGCCGAACAAGTATTTCCTGGTAACCATGCATCGTGAAGAGAACGTCGATGTTGAAGAGCGGCTACGGTCATTGACCCAGGCGCTCGTTTTACTCCAAAAGGAATACCAGATTCCGGTGGTCTGCAGTCTGCATCCGCGTACCGCAGACAGAATGCAGCGATACGCCGTACATGTGGCGAACGACCAAGTCAAGTTCCATGCTCCGTTCGGTTTCTTTGATTTCCTTGCGCTTGAGCGAAATGCTCTCTGCGTACTCAGCGATAGCGGCACGGTTCAAGAGGAATGCTGTATCTTTCAAATAGCTAACGTGACGATTCGTGATGTAACCGAAAGGCCAGAGACAATTGAGTGCGGCAGCAATATGCTCAGCGGTGCCGACCCCGCAGGAATTGCGCAGTGTGTCCGCACCGTCCTGGCTAAGAAAGATAACTGGACAGTGCCGAGAGAGTATTTGGTCACCAATGTGAGTGACACAGTTACTAAGGTGGTTCTTGGCTATTGGTACCGCCGCCGATGATAATGAGCATCTCAGCTATCCTCCTGGCGGCCAGTGACGTTTGCGGCCCATTCGCCGAATCGGAGGGTCTTTAGTTCAGATGCTCCTATCCGGAAGTATCACTCTCGCGTACCATGGCGAGCATTGCTACCTGTGGGGCTGTGGGCTATAATCTAAGATGAACCGAGTGCCTAACCAATGGCGACGATGGTAGTCAGGAAAGGTGGAGGCGATTCATTGGCATGAACCGACCAGCCGCACCGAGAATAATCATTGGCATGCCCGCTTTTAATGAAGAGAAATACATCGGTAGCTTGGTCTTGCGAGCCAGGCAGCATGCCGGCGAGGTTATTGTTGCCGACGACGGGAGCGCAGACCGCACATCGGAAATCGCTAGGCTTGCTGGAGCCATTGTGATACGCCATGACCAAAACAGAGGCAAAGGGGCGGCAGTTCAGTCAATACTCGTCGAGGCCAGAAAGCATGATGCTGATATTCTAGCCATCATCGACGCCGATTTCCAGCATGACCCCGACGAAATACCGTCTCTAATCAAAGCTGTGCTCGAAGGCTACGACCTCGTCATCGGCTCGAGGAGATTGCCAAGGAGTCGTATTCCGCGCTACCGCCGTTTCGGCCAAAGAACCCTCTCTTATTTCACGGGTGTTCTAACGAAAAGCAAGGTCTCGGACTCTGAATCTGGTTTTAGGGCACTTTCGAAGAAGGCAATATCTGAAATCCAGCTTAAGGAGAGCGGATTTGCCGTGGAGACGGAGATGATATCCGAGGCCGTGCACAAAGGGCTTACCATTAAGGAGATTCCGGTATCCATCATATATACCAAAGACGGCTCGACTCTGAACCCGGTCAGGCATGGCGCCGGTGTTCTTAACCGGATACTGGCTATGATTTCCGAAAGGAGGCCGTTGCTTTTCTTTGGGTTGCTCGGCGGCATGTGTATATTAGCCGGAATTGGTTTCGGTGTCATGGTGGTCACGACATATTACACTTCCTACGCGCTGGCGACGGGGACTGCGCTCGTATCAATGCTGTTGATAACCGTAGGTGTGCTGAGTATATTCACCGGCCTCATACTGAATGTGCTGTTGAAACGCATCGGCAAGTCGCTTTGAGTAGTGACAGGCGGCGACCAAGAAGTGCCAACCGCTTATGCTTTTCTTGTCGCCAAGGAATCGCTAATGCGAGCGCATATTCGGCCTCGCGTCTTAGTGCCAGGGTATTCGATGTGGCGATTGTCCCTACAATTCTGGCATTTGGAGTGGTAGTTGCAATAAGGGTCACCCCGGGTGCTAGGTTAGGACTAGCGGGGCTATTAGATATAACAGGATGTTGGTCAGTCCGTGAGAGACTGCCACTCCGACGAGTGACCCGGTTCTTTTGACAATCCAGCCGAAAAACATGGCTACCAGAAAAACGAAAGCGACATCAATCCATGACAGAAAGCCCAAGTGCAGGATGGCAAATGTTAGGCTGACATACGGTATTGCCCATCGCCCTAGACTCCCTTGGGCACTGGTCTGAAGCACCCCGCGGAAGATGAACTCCTCTACAAACCCGGTAGAAAGCAGAAAGATAATTGCCGGCAGCCATACCCGCTGCCAAGTTAGCTCAGTTATCAAGGCGTCAGGTCGCAGAATATAGTATTCTGCCACCCCGAATAGAACGCCGGTTAAGCTAACCCCGACCTGAACCGGGAGCCGGCTGAAGCTGATTCCCACCTGCGTCGGGCGATACTCGAGGACTCGCATTACCACTATGCCAGCGGCCAGAAGCGGGGCATAGATGATAGGGAACCACCAGACCTCAGGTATATCGGCTAGGGGCATTGACAGGCTGATTATTCGGACCAAGGGAACCAGGGCCAGAGATATGAGTAGTTTTTGATGAGGAGACCGGGCGGCGAGTGCTGAGTGCGCCACCAGCGCAACCAGTGTGACAATGTGTAACACCACACCCCACAGGGGCTGAACAAAAACGGTAACCGTCTCAGCCAATGCGATAGCGGCTAGATAACCGATGGCTAGCATCATCTTATTGGGTTACATCGAGCCATAGCCAGAGGGGCGGTGCACATGGTTCGGTGTCGTCTTTCCTGTACACGAAAAACTCGACTTTGCGCTTCAGCCCGGCGGCTTGTGGGGTGAAGCTTACCGGCTTCTCCCACTTCTCGTCTTGCTGGAGTATGATTTGCCCCACCTCATTGTTCTTGCCCCCGTCTATCCTGACCTCCACGCGATATTCAATCACATCACGCCGATGGTTTATCACACCGACCAGCACTTTCCCCTCATCCCCAGCCTTAAGTGTAGTTGGGTACCCAGCAGCCTTGCCCTCCAACCCCAGCAGATAGAACTCGGTGAACTGTTGCCCCTCTTTTGGCATAGCAATGGCGTAGCCCATCATCCCTAGCGCCCCCAATATGGCCACCAGCAAAGCAATGGACAGAAGTCTGTCCCACCGTCCTGCTCCCGGGTGCGGCCTCTCTAGGTAAAACTCAAGACTAAACCGGTCTTGCGGCGATAACCTTCTCCTTCTGAACTCGGCAATGACCGACATGCCCACTATAAAGGCGAGTGTGGAATAGAGCATAGACTCGAGCCCTATTCCTAAAGGAGTGTAGTTAAGGAGAAGTCCGATAAGAGGCACCACAGCAATGCTCAAAGCCAAGCTCAGTGCAGTCCTTTCGATACCACTTATCGTTGCTCTCCTGGGGTAAAGGGCAGTGAGCAGGGCATAACCCGGGAAGAAAAGGACAAACGGAAATCCTAAGATGATGCGTAGAACATTGGATGGGAAAAGAAAAATGGCCACAGTGAGGAGGACTGAGAAGAGGTTCAGTAGTAAGAGCCCGCTGCCTATCCTAATCTTCAATATCACCCCCGGCGTGACCTGCCCACTCGTTCTGGTCTTATAGCGCTCCTTGGTTCAACCAGAAGAGCAAAAGTCTATTATAAGACTGGACCAGGCAAAAATCAAAACCAGGGGGTGGGGCGGCATCCGGCCTTAATGGACTTCTTGAGATGGTCATCGCTCTTCGGTATAAGGGGGGAGCAATTGCTGGCACAAACGAAATATGGAAGGGTCGGTGATTCATTTCTGAATCACCGATTGGCTCCTCACCCCGGCCATCATTTCCGTTGCTTTCTGGGCATCAGTAACGAATTGTCTGACCGTTTCCCTCGTGTATTTAT
>CAYGYD010000143.1:0-4239 GCA_964354005.1 uncultured Dehalococcoidales bacterium
GCAACTGCGTGCCCGTCTGCCCCTTTGGCCTGATTGAAATCATTGATGACCAAGCGCGCATCAAAGAAGGTTGCACTCTCTGCGGCGCCTGCCGTGACGCCTGTACTTTCCAGGCCATCATTATTGAAGCTATCCCGGAGGCCGCGCCAGTCAGTGATACGCATCGTGGCGTCTGGGTCTTCACCGAGCAAAGGGACGGCCAGCTCAAGGGCGTCGCCTGTGAGTTACTGGCCAAAGGCCGCGAACTGGCGGATACCCTCAAGACCGAGCTATCCGCCGTCTGCTTTGGCCACGGCCTTAAAGAAATTGAAAAATTGATAGCGCAGGGTGCTGACAAGGTCTATGCCATTGATGACCCGGCTTTAGCCCAGCACCAGGAGGACTTCTATACTCAGGAGCTGGCCCGACTGATTCAAGAGCACCAGCCGGAGATAGTCCTGGCCGGGGCCACGGCGCTGGGCCGGGCTTTCATCCCCAGAGTGGCGGCTATTTTGAAGACTGGCCTTACCGCCGACTGCACCGGGCTGGACATTGATACCGAGAAGAGACTGCTGCTCCAGACCCGCCCCACCTTCGGCGGCAATATCATGGCCACCATTGTCTGCCAGTACAAACGACCGCAGATGGCGACCGTCCGGCCCCGCGTCTTCAAGAAAAATGCGCCGGATAGCCATCGCCAAGGCCAGATAATAAAGGTTGATTTCAAGAAAGAGGCCATTACCTCAAAAACCAAGCTTTTGAAGTTTGTGGAAGACTTGACCGAGCGGGTGAAAATCGAAGACGCCGATATTATTGTGGCCGGGGGGCGGGGGCTGGGCAAGGCTGAGAATTTTGCTCTGGTGGAAGAACTGGCTAAGGCCCTGGGGGCGGCGGTGGGTTCCTCCCGACCGCCGGTAGACGAGGGCTGGGTTCCCTACTCGCGTCAGGTGGGACAGACGGGCAAGACCGTCTGTCCCAAACTCTATATCGCCTGCGGCATCTCCGGGGCTGTCCAGCACCTGGCCGGTATGCAGACCTCAGACTGCATCGTGGCTATCAATAACGACCCCACCGCCCCCATCTTTGAAGTGGCCACTTACGGCATCGTGGGCGACCTGTTCAAAGTGGTGCCGATGCTGATTGAGAAATTGAAGGGCAGTCAGTAACCCATCCCCCTGACCCCCTTCCCTTTGATAAGGGAAGGGGGAATAGAGAAAAAGGGGGGAAACCCTCTCCTCATTGACAGAGATTAACGCCAGTGTTAACATAGACATTAAGGAGGTCAGCATGAGCAGGATAAAATCGATTGGAATGGCCGAGGCTAGGCCAAGGCTCACCCAACTTGTAGATGAGGTCTCTAGTGGAGGGGAGCCATACCTTATAGTCTCCGGTAGCCGGGTGAAGGCTGTTCTCATCGGGGTCAATCAGTATAACGACATGATAGAGCGTCTGGAAGACCTCTCTGATGCTGCCGAGTTGCTCCAGGCTGAGCTAGGCCATGAGCCAACAATGCCCTTTGAGGAGCACCTGACGAAGTCGAAAGAGCTGAAGAGCGGTGTACCGACTAGAAGTTAGCCACGCTTCCCACCGGCAGTTAAGCAGGCTCCCGGCGCAAACTCAGGAGAGGGTTAATAGGGCAATTGCTCGTCTGGCTGAAAATCCCCGGCCGCCCGGTGCCAAAAAGCTAACCGCAAGAGACGGCTACAGAGTTCGTGTGGGGGACTACCGAATCCTTTACCAGGTCGATGATAGTGCAAAGGTAGTCATCATTTATCGGGTGATGTCGAGAGGGGATGTCTATCGAGCCTAGTCAGCCCGTACTGCCAAAAAGAAGTAGCCACTTACGGCATCGTGGGCGACCTGTTTAAGGTGGTGCCGATGCTGATTAAGAAGCTAAGAGGAAGTTAGCAACCCATCCCCCTGACCCCCTTTCCCTTACCAAGGGAAGGGGGGAGTAATTATGAAAGAGGGGCATTACTGGACAGTTCCCGAACTTTTATTCGAGAAGAAGCAGTTGATACCGGCGATACAGCAACTACTTATATCAGGCTGTCCAAAAAGCCTTTTGCAAGATGGATAGAGACTTTCTCTGTCAGCAGATTTCGAGAGCACTTACATCTACCGCTCTTAAATTACCTGTTTCCCCTAACGTCTCTGTATAAGCTTAATTCTATGCCTACACCTGGGCTATCATCATTTCTTGCAACCAATCCCCTGACTGAGCTACCTCTGGCGTCTTACGCCTGAACCGAGACAAGGATCCTTCGAGCACTTTCTTGGTTATCTTTTTTACATTGTGGACTAGGCACATAAGGGAAAACTCTCCCCTCACCTTCTCCAAACCTCGGAGGCTCATCATTATTCTTCTACGGTTCCATTTCATATTTCCTATGACCGGCTCTACCGTATAAAGACGTTTCTTGTAGATTTCTCTCCCTTCCTCGCTCCTCAGCTTCTCCCTCATCGCTTCCACAAGACTCTCGCGGCCATCCCGCGTTATCCTCCGTGCAGGACCTGTGGTGCACTCTTCCTTTACAGCACATCCCTTACAGAACTTGCCTCGGTATATAATGAACGGTGGTTTACCTTTCCGTTTCATCTCTTGATATCGCTTTAAGCTCCTGCCCTCAGGACAGATATACACATCCCTCGTCTGGTCGTACTGAAAGTTGCTTTTGTGATACATTCTCTCAGACTTGCTTTTCTTATCCAGCGCTATGAAGAAGTCATCAGGTATGTAAGCATCTAGCCCCCTCTGCCGGGTATATTCCAGATTCTCATAAGAGGAGTATCCAGCATCAGCGCTTGCCTCTTTGGGTAGAGCCCCCAGGTTTTGTTCCACCACTTCTACCATCTTTATTAACTCGTGGTGGTCAGTCGTTTCCTGAGTAATATCCGAAGCTACGATTACTTGCTCCTTTTCATCCACTGCAATCTGTCCATTGTAGCTGGGCTGGATTGTCCTGCGGCTGTCCTGCATTAACCGAGACTCTGTATCGGTTATGTTGACACGCTTGAGTTTTTCCCTTTCAAGCGTGTCCCTTGCCTCGTTGAGCTTCTTCAGCCGGTATTCCTTTTTCCAGAGTTCCTTTGCCATCTCAGAGCCATCGCCATAAGGATGTGCCTGTTCTTCGCTCTCATCTATTCGGATTGAGGCTTCGATCATCTGTCTCACTTGCTCTTTGATGCAATCAATCTCCTTCTCAAGACTATCCCTGTCGCGGCTTTGCCTCAAAGCAGCATTGGCTTTAAGTTTTGTGCCATCAAAGGCGATATGTCCGAGTCCCACCATGCCCAGGGAGGCACAGAGCCTGACCACCTCAACAAACAAATCCGGAAGAATACTGGCATGCTGGGAACGGAAAAGGCAGATAGTTCGGAAGTCAGGTGCTTGTAGCCCCGATAGAAACATGAAGGCGGTATCAGTCTTCAGTTCTTGGGCAATTCTGCGGGAGCTATATATTCCAAGGCTATATGCATAGATGATTACCTTTAACATCATTGCCGGATGATAGGCTGGTGCTCCGCCCCCTTCATACCGACCAAGCAAAAGTGACGAATCAAGAGCATCCACCACGTCATTGATAATACGTACTTCGTGATCTTCAGGTACAAACTCATCTAACGAAGGAGGAAGTAGGAAATTCAGATATTGTCTATATTCCCTGAATATCTTCATCCCATGGCCTCCAACGGAAACAACTTCTTGTGGAAGATTATACCTTACTTTGACTCTGTGTTGTGATTGCCGGAGACTTTTTGGACAGCCTGTTATAGTATGTTGTGATTCTCTTCCAAACATCCTTATTGTGTGCTACAGTATGACTTGGCAACAAATATTCAATGCCTTGCCGGAGAAAGAAGACCTGTTCCCTCTATGGAATTATTTGGTTGCCCATCCTTTGCTTGACTTTCCTCAGTGAAACACGGCTGCCCGCCATATAGCTATTGACATTGTGACGCAAGGTTACCTAGTCTTCTCCAGCACAACCTCCCTCTTGATTGTAGTAACTAAATTCCGCACGGCTAGGGGTTCGTCATCTCACCAGGCTATTGACAAGTCATGCATCTAGCAATACACTGGAGACCATAGATGGGGAGATTGAGACGGTCAATCCTGAGTACAAGTGGACCGTGACCAAGCTCATCCTCAGAGGTGGTTCTATCTGCCAGTGGATAGTAGAAAGGAAGGTGTGATACCGAGCCGAGGTGAACTGGACTAGCCAACGGTATCGTCAAAATAAATTTAGGGAGGGATAA
>CAYGYD010000144.1:0-4239 GCA_964354005.1 uncultured Dehalococcoidales bacterium
GGAGGCTTTATGCGAGCGATTATCAGCGTCTATGACAAAACCGGAGTGACCGAATTTGCCAAAGGGTTGAGCCAACTCGGTTTTGAAATATTCTCCACCGGCGGCACCCAGAAGGCCCTGGAAGAGGCCAAAGTAGCCGTCAAGAGTGTCTCCGACCTGACCGGCTTCCCGGAGATTCTGGACGGGCGGGTCAAGACCCTGCACCCGATTATCTACGGCGGCATCCTGGCCCGGCGCGGTGTGCCCGACCACATGGCACAACTGAAGAAGAATAAGATTGAGACCATCGATTTGGTGGCCGTGAATCTCTACCCCTTCGTCCAGACCGTGGCCAAAGAAGGAGTGACCCTGGAGGAAGCGCTGGAAAATATTGACATCGGTGGGCCGAGCCTGATTCGGGCCTCAGCCAAGAACTTCCCCAGCGTAATCGTGGTCGTCGACCCGGCTGATTACCCCCCGATTCTGGAGAAATTGCGGGCGGGTGGTGTTGACCAGGCCGAGCGCAAGCGACTGGCCCAGAAAGCCTTCCAGCATGTTGCCACCTATGATACCGCTATCTCCCAGTACTTGAGAGAAGGAATGGAAGGCTTCCCGGAGGAGATGACTCTTGCCATGAAGAAGCGCTACAGCCTGCGCTATGGTGAAAACCCGCACCAGTCGGCGGCCTTCTACTCGGAACAGGTGGTAGGTAAGGAGAGAAACACCGGCATCACCTGGGCCAAACAATTGGGTGGAAAAGAGCTTTCCTTCAACAATATCCTGGATGCCGACGCCGCCTGGGGAGCAGTGACTGATTTTGCCGCCCCCACCGTGGCCATCATCAAGCACACCAACCCCTGTGGACTGGCCAGCCACAACGATATTGCCGAAGCCTACCGCCGTGCCTTCAGTGGCGATGAGGTGGCGGCCTTTGGTGGTATCGTGGCCTCCAACCGAGCGGTGACCAGAGCTATGGCGGAAGCCATCAAACCAGTCTTCTACGAAATAGTGATTGCCCCCGAATACGAGCCAGCGGCACTTAAAATACTCCAAAGCAAGAAAGACCTGCGTATTCTTGTCGCTGATTTACCGCCGGGCTACGGCCAGGCCGAACCGGCCTACCTCGATTTCCGTCGGGTCAGGGGCGGTTTCCTGGTGCAGACTTCGGATTCCGTGCCCGAAACTCAGGTGAATCTGAAGACAGTCACCAAGCGGGCGCCGACCAAAGCCGAGATTGCCGACCTTCTTTTTGCCTGGCGCGCTGTCAAGCACATTAAGTCCAATGCTATTGTGCTGGCCAAGGATAAGACACTGGTGGGCATGGGTGCCGGACAGCCCAGCCGAATTGTCAGCGCTCAGATAGCCAAAGAAAAGGCGGGAGAGAAGTCCAGGGGCAGCGTTCTGGCTTCAGACGCGATGTTCCCCTTCCCCGATGTGGTGGAGGCCGCTGCCGCGGCCGGCATCACCGCCATCATCCAGCCCGGCGGCTCAATCCGGGACGACGACTCAATCAAGGCCGCCGATGCCCATAATATCGCCATGGTCTTCACCGGCGAAAGGCATTTCCGGCATTAGGAAATTCAAAGAAAGACGAAGCCGCCTAATCAAAGGGCGCCTAAGAGGGACTTCTCCCTCTTTCATCCTTCCTATGGAAGGATTTTCTCCTCTCCCCGACTGGTCGGGGAGAGGAGAACACAGCGGGTGAGGTTCAAACAGAACCAACTCAGTTTGGGGAGGGCAAGGCTATGGCTAATGCTGTCATTGTTACTGACATGCTCCGGGGCTTCCTTGAGGAGGGCTATCCCTTATTTATTGGCCACCAGGCCCGGCGGATAATCCCGAATGTACAGGGGCTTCTTGAAGCCGAATTGGCTAAGGGTTCCAAAATCCTCTTCATCTGTGACAACCACGACCCGGACGACCTGGAGTTCAAGATGTTCCCGCCGCACTGCATCGCCGGTACGGTCCAGGCGGAGGTAATCCCCGAACTGGCCAGGTATCCGGGCGAAATAATTCCCAAGAAACGGTACAGTGCCTTCTTTAACACCCCGCTCGAAGAGAAACTGAAAGAACTCAAGCCGGAGAAGCTGATTGTCTGCGGCGTCCTGACCAATATCTGCGTCCTGCACACCGTGGCCAATGCCCGGAACCGCGACTACCCGGTTGAGGTACCGGTCGATTGTGTGGCCTCCAACGATGAAAAGGCGCACCGCTTTGCTCTGGAACACATTGAAAAGGTGCTGGGGGCGAAACTCGTCAGCTTTAAGGCCCCGGCCAAGCCGAACAAGTTCGAGCCCAGTGACGCTGTCCTCTCCGGCGAGACGGCTGATGTCTATTTCGCCCGCACGGTTGATGTACTACACCGCGAGGGACTGAACCCGGTGGCCACCATGGAGATTTTCCCAACGGCTGTCGGCGGAATATTCTGCGGCATCGAAGAGGTGAAGGTACTGCTGGCCAAGATTCTGCCGGAAAACCAGCGTGAAGTGTGGGCACTGGACGAGGGCACGACGATGGCCAAGAAGGAGGTGGTCTTGCGTATCACCGCCCCCTATCAGAGCTATGGATTGCACGAGACAGCGATAATCGGCACCCTGGCTCACTGCAGCGGCTGGGCCACCGCCGCCCGGGAATGCGTCATGGCGGCCCGGGGCATACCGGTCATCAGCTTCGGCGCTCGCCATGTTCACCCGTCAGTAGCCGGGGTAATGGACTACGCGGCGGTTGTCGGCGGTTGTGCCGGCTGCTCCAGTATCGCCGGCGCCAAACTGGCTGGCGTTGAACCAGCCGGAACAATGCCTCACGCCCTGATTCTGGTTATGGGTGACACCGTGAAGGCAACACTCGCTTTTGACAAGCATATGCCGCCGGGGGTACCCCGCATTTCTCTGGTAGATACCTTCAAGGATGAGGTCGAGGAGTCAATACGGGTCGCTGAAGCCCTAGGCGACCGTCTACAAAGTGTGCGGCTGGACACGCCCGAAGAGAGAGGCAGGGTTACCGCCGACCTGGTCCATGAGGTTAGAGCCAAGCTAGACCTGGCCGGCTTCAAGAAAGTGGGCATTTTTGTCAGTGGCGGGGTTAACCCGGAACGCATCACCTATTTTCTTGAGAACGAGGCACCGATTGACGGCCTCGGCGTGGGCAGCTACATCAGCGGGGCCAGGCCCATTGACTTCAAGGCTGACCTGAAGGTAGTGGCCGGCAAGTCGTTGGCTAAGCGTGGCCGCCTCCCCGGCCTCACCCCCAACCCCCACCTCAAGCGCATATTCTAGGGGAGTTTCAACCTCACCCCCTGAATTCAAGAGATGGCCTCGCCGTGAGCTTTTCGGCACCGTGGTCTTAGCCATGTTCTTCCCCTGTGTGGCGACCTTCGTCGTCCTTATCCGGGAACCTGGCACCATCAATATGCTCAAATCGGCCGGATAATGCTGGCGACAGCTCTACTGGTGGGAGGAGCCTTGCGTCTGATTCTTTACGCAATAAAGGCCAACGCGCTTGGTTAGCGACCAGCAGAGACCCTTGGCTTCAGCATCTGGCCGGTATCTCTGAAACTTTGGTTTTCGGCAGGAGTCTTTCCACATCAGCCCGGTGGCAAAGCTCGGTGCCAGGAGTTAACACCGCCGCCGTACCCATGGCCACCCCCAGGCGGCAGGCCTCTTTCAGCGACTTGCCGTAAGCTAGCTTGAGTGCCAGGCCGGCGACAGTGCAGTCGCCCGCCCCAACCCGGCTCTTCACCCTGACTGCCGGGGGCACCGCCTTGAAAACGCTCTTCTTACCAGCGGCGATGACCCCGTCCTTGCCCTGGGAAATAACTACTACTTCAATACCAGTGGCCACCAGGTCGAGCGCGCCCTCAATAATCGACTGCTCAGTCGGCAGTGGCCGACCCAGCAGTGCCTCTGCCTCTCGGACATTAGGCTTGATGAGATAGGGCCGGGCTTTGATACCTTCAACCAACCACTGACCATCCGCATCCAGTATGGTCTTCACCCCGTTTTCTCGGCACTCGGCAATGATGTCGCGGTAGATACCCACCGGAACGCCGGGCGGCACACTTCCACCGAGAGCCATCATGTTGGGCTTGGGGCGGATTTGTCTCAGCTTCCTGCGGAACCTCTCCAGCGTCCTTTTAGAAACGCGCGGGCCGGGAGCGTCAATTCGGGTCTGTTGCATAGTGGTCATATCAGTAATAATGAAATTAGCCCGCGTTTCCTGATTTATCGGCGTGAAACTGAAGAGTACACCTTCTTCATCAAG
>CAYGYD010000145.1:0-4200 GCA_964354005.1 uncultured Dehalococcoidales bacterium
GACTACGGCCAGAAGTGGATGAAGCGGACGATGCAGCTAAGTGATGAGTACCCCGATAGAACTATTGAGATGGTAATGGAGACTGTCGACCGCAGCGGCAAGCAGTTCCTCATCTGGCCGCATGTGCCGCAACGGTATGTGGAAATAGCCTACTTGAGCGCTCAGCAATTCCTCAAATTGCCGGTCACTCTCAATAATGCGCAAGAGCTGGCCTACCGGGTGCCCCAGTGCCTGCTCTACAATACCGTCATACAGAAGTGCGGGGCTGAGGTGGCCAATATGATGACCTGCAAGAACGCCTGCCTGAAAGCTCTGGAAACCATCGCCAAAGACATGGAGATGGAGCTGCTGATTACCATGCCGGCCGTTACCGCCAAAGACAGTTTCTGCGAATTTTCCATGAAGAAGCTATAAAAGAGCTTGCGGCGCAACTCATCCCCCAGCGGGGCAGAATAAGAGAGGGCCTCATCCCTCTCTTATCTGTCTTACAAGGATTTTTTGATAAGGGGAGCTAAAGAGGCGAAGCCCCTTTAAAAACTATTTCCCTTTCCCACGATTTCATCGGGGGGAGAGGGACAATGGGTGAGGGGTTGTTAAGCAATCTCACTGACAGCCGTTTCCAGAGTAGTGCGAAGTGGTATATAATTCATCCCAGCATTCAGGCTTCGGGGAAGTGGTATGAAGCTAGAAAATAAGGTAGCTGTGGTCACCGGCGCCGGTAGAGGCATTGGCAAGGCCATCGCCACCCGATTGGCTGAGGAAGGGGCCAGTGTCGTGGTTAATGACATTGACTTTGCCTTTGCTGACAATGTCGTTGAAAGATTGAAGAAGTCGGGGTGGGTCGCCCTGGCAGTCAAGGCCGATGTCACTAACTGGGCGGAAGTGGCCCAGATGTTCGAGCAGGTGGAGCGGCGGTTTGGTCGGGTGGATATTCTGGTGAACAACGCCGGTATCAGACGGGATGTCCCCTTCCACAAGCTCACCGAAAAGGAGTGGGACGCGGCTATTGCCGTCCAGCTCAAGGGCGGCTTCAACTGCACCCAGGCTGCTCAGAAATACATGGTGCGGCAGAGCTATGGCAAGATTGTCAATCTGGCGGCGCCGGTACCGGCCAGCCTGGGCGAGCCGGGACAGGCGAGCTACGCCACGGCTAACGCCGCCGTTATCGGCTTTACCGAAGCTCTAGCGGTAGAACTGGGGCGGTACAATATCAATGTCAACTGCGTGGCCCCTGACTTTATTGACACGGAGATGACCCGAAATACCGCCCGCGGCGAGGGCATGTATCTGGACGATTTCAAGAAATTCGCCCTCGCCCAGATACCGTTAAGACGGCTGGGCACACCGGAGGATGTGGCGAATCTCGTGCTCTTTCTGGTCTCGGATGAAGCCAGCTTTATCTCCGGGCAGGTAGTTTATGTCAAAGGTGGTCCCTAGAACATTGCTTACCAACCTCCCCCCTTGAATCCCCCTCTCCTAGAAGGAGAGGGGGAGGGAAATTGGAGGAGGGGCGAAAGCCCCTCTTAGACACCCCTTAACGGATAGGGTTTTGGAAAGGGGCAAAAGCCCCTCTCAAATGCCTATGGGGGTATTCTAGAGATATGATTATATCAAGGCTCAGCCCTTCTGCTGGAAAGCCAAAGAGAGTCTTCGCCTCTCTTGTAAAACTACTCCCCCTTCCCTTTTCAAAGGGAAGGGGACAGGGGATGGGTGGCCCAATATTCTGACCCTGGCGCTGGGATTACTGTCTCCTTAGGACGAGGATAGTCTAATGCACTTCATGCCGGATACGGAAGACGCTGATTCCGCCGCCGAAAGGTTCTGGCCCGAAGGTTATAAACAGGTGATAAGAGAGGAACTCCGCCAACAAATTAGCACTTGCCTCAACGGAGAGAACCTGAAACAAATTTACCAGAAGCGGTATTCCGAAAAATACACCGACCTCACTGAATTCACTGGCCGAATTGTCGACATGCTCGCTATCGGGGCGGAGAATGGGGCGGATGATGCCTTTCACGAAATTATCTCCGCCTTTCTCACGGAATCCCCGTTGCCGGAAGTGCACCGGTACGCTCGCTACCTCTGGGCGGAAACTTTTCCAGAAGAAGTCAAGAAGAGGCTTCGGCAGATTATAATTGATGAGTATGGCCAGGATGAAATCTACCGGTATGCTTACAAGGTGGGTTATCAAAAGACCTTTCCCACTTTTGAGGAATATATGAATAGAGTAGCTGAGACGGTGGTTACCGGGGCGATGAACGGTGCCGATGATATACTGGAGGCAATCTACGGGTCTTTTCTCACCCCCCGCCCTCTGCCCCCGGCCCGCCGACACCCCCGGCGCTTGAAGACCTGATTTCACTAAGGAGGTACGAGTGCAAAAAATAGCCATTTGTGGCAAGGGTGGCAGTGGCAAGAGTGTTATCGCGCGACTACTGGCGGACGGAATGAGGCGCCGGGGCCGGCGGGTGCTGGTCGTTGACTCCGACGACTCCAACACCGGACTCCACCGGATGCTCGGTTTTGAGCGGGGGCCACGCCCGCTTATCGACTTGCTAGGTGGAAAACAGAAACTGGAACGTGAGCTTGAAGAGAGAATACGCGCCGGTGAATCCGAGATGAGCCTACAACTAATCCAGCAGGAGATGCCTATAGCCAGCATACCGCCGGCGTATATTCTGGAGACCGATGGCATCAAGCTGGTCACGGTGGGCAAGATACTGATGGCCCTGGAGGGCTGTAGCTGCCCGATGGGTATTGTCAGCCGCTCTTTCCTGAAAAAGCTAAAGCTTGAGCCAGACGAGGTGGCCATCGTTGATTTGGAGGCGGGTGTTGAGCACTTTGGTCGGGGGGTAGAAACGGGCGTCGACTGCGTACTGGTGGTCGTTGACCCGTCCCGTGACTCCCTGGAACTGGCGGAGAAGATAAACGAGCTGGCCGGTCAAATCCAGGTAGCTGATGTCTGGGTCGTTCTTAACAAGGCCCCTTCAGAGGATATCGTCGCTCGGTTGACCGACTACCTGAACAAACGGGATATCAGAGTAATCGGGGCTATTCCTCAAGACCCGGAGATTTTTGATTCGTGTCTGGAGGGACGCCCGCTGAGAGGTCGGGTGGTGGCGGAAGAAGTCGACCGCATCCTGGACTTTCTATTCCCTTGAGGAAAAGTGGTACAGCAAAGTGTACAAAGCGGAGGTATGGTTATGGCTACCGCTCCAGTTCTGATGACGACTGACCTGTCTCTGCCGTTATTCATCCGGGGAAAGGTGCGGGACACTTATGCTCTGGGTGACCGGCTGCTCATCGTGGCTACCGACCGTATTTCCGCCTTTGATGTGGTCTTACCCGGCGGTATTCCCGATAAAGGACTGGTCCTCAACCAGCTATCGGCCTTCTGGTTTGACCAGACCAGGAATATCATCCCTAACCATCTGATTGAGGTGATAGATGATGTGAAGTCCCTCGACCGTTACCGGCCTAAAGGCCGCCGCACGGCCTATCCCGCGTATTTAGCCAGGCGGTCGATGATTGTAAAAAAGGTGACTCGCATCCCCGTGGAGTGCGTGGTGCGGGGCTATCTGGCCGGGTCGGCCTGGGCGGAATATCAGCAATCCGGCATGGTTTGCGGAATACCCTTGCCTAAAGGGCTCAAGGAGAGCCAGAAACTGCCCCAGCCCCTCTTTACCCCCACCACCAAAGCCGAGACGGGACATGACCAGCCCCTGACCATGGAAGAGATGGAAAAGCTGGTAGGCAAGGCTCAGGCAACTGAAATGCGGGAGAAAAGCCTGGCGGTTTATAACTATGCCTGGGAATACGCTCTGGGTAAAGGCATCATCATCGCCGATACCAAGATGGAGTTTGGACAAGATAATGGCAAGCTCATCCTCATTGACGAACTGCTTACGCCCGACTCCTCCCGGTTCTGGGACGCTAAACAGTACCGGGCTGGGCAATCCCAGCCGAGCTATGATAAGCAGCCCGTCCGTGACTGGCTGGTGCAATCGGGCTGGAATAAAGAACCCCCCGCCCTCATGCTCCCCCCGGAGGTCATTGCCGCCACCACCCGCCGCTACCGCGAAGCTTACGAGAGACTGACCGGGAAGAGGCTGACTGAGCTAGGGTCTTGATTAGTTGAACGGGGTGTCTAAGAGGGGCGAAGCCCCTCTGACCTAGCTGTCATTGCGAGCCATCCGCCGA
>CAYGYD010000146.1:0-4162 GCA_964354005.1 uncultured Dehalococcoidales bacterium
GGATATGGCCCAATCCCAGGGTACATGTTTACCTCAGACCCTCGGTCCTTCTACGGAAGGACTTAACTCTGGCATTTCCGCAGTAATTTCTTCCGCTCCCTCGCTGGCGGAGAGCTGTGACAGGTAGATTTGTCGATAACGGCCGTTCTTGGCCATCAGCTTATTGTGCGTGCCTCGTTCAACTATCTGACCGTTCTCCAGCACCAGAATCAGGTCAGCGCTCTGCGTGATGGAGAGACGGTGGGTAATGACAAAAGTAGTCCGGCCAGTGACCAGTTTGCTGAGAGCCAGGCGGATGAAGCGCTCAGTTTCAGCATCCACGCTGGAGGTAGAATCGTCCAGAATCAGGATTTTCGGATTAAGGAGCAGGGTTCGGGCAATGGCCAGTCTTTGTTTCTCACCACCGGAGAGGGTGATTCCCCGCTCACCCACCCAGGTGTTGTAGCCCTCCGGCAGACTCTCAATGAAGTCGTGCAGTCGTGCGGTCTTGGCCGCGGCCACGATTTGTTCCATGTCAGCATCAACCGCGCCATAGGCAATGTTCTCCCGGATGGTGGCGGAGAAGAGAAAGACATCCTGTTGCACGATGCCCACATTCTTGCGTAACGAGGGCAGGGTAACATCACGAATATCTGTGCCGTCAATCGTGACATTGCCGCTGGTAACATCGTAGAACCGTGGGATGAGGTTAGCGATGGTGCTTTTGCCACTGCCCGAGCCGCCAATCAGGGCCACCAGTTGCCCCGGCTTGGCGCTGAAGTTGATGTCCTTGAGCACCGGGCCCACAGAATCATAGCTGAAGCTGACATCCTGGAACACGACCTCGCCGCTAACATTGTTCAGCTCAATGGCGCTGGGCTTTTCCTGGACCGGTGATGTGGCGTCAAGTATCTCCAGGATACGCTGTCCGGCCGATGTGGCTCGGGAAACCATGTTAGTCAGAAAGCCAACGCGGCGGATAGGCATGGCCATCATTGCCAAGTAAAGCATGAACTGGGTCAGACCACCGATGGTCAGGTGACCCGCAATAACCTGCCGGCCGCCATACCACAGGATGAGCGCCGTGGGCAGGCTGATGAGGAAGACCATCAGCGGCATGTTGAAGGCCATCAGGCGGTCGGTTTTGATTTCCTCGTTGTAGAGCACCTTAGCTTGATTGGCGAATTTCTGGCTCTCTTCTTTCTGTCGTGAGAAAGCTTTGACCACTCTAACTCCAGTGAGATTCTCCTCCAGAATCGTGCCCAGATTGCCCAAATAGTTCTGAATGTTGAGCCACATCGGGCGGAGTCGGCGGGCAACAACGGTGGCTCGGTAGGCAATCGGGGGCAGGAAAGCCAGGGTCATCAGTGCCAGTTGCCAGTCCATGAAGACGAGAATGCCGGTCATGCCGACCAGCAGAACCGCCATATTAGCCAGCCCGAGCATACCCCGCCCAATGAACATACGTACGGCTTCAACATCAGCGGTGGCCCGGGACATAAGCTGACCGGTCTGTGTCTGGTCATGATAGGCGAAGCTCAGCCGTTGCAGTCGGTCGTAGATAGCATTCCTGATGTCGTAGGCTATTTTTTGAGAAGCCGTCTCGCCGAGGTAGCTGTTGCCATAGGCGAAGAGACCACGCAAGGCACTGGCGATGACGATGGCCGCCGCGGCCCAGATGAGGAAACTACGCTCTCCGTGCCCGGTGATGGTATCAATGGCCTCACGGATAATCCAGGGCACGACTAGGCTGAGACCAGTATTAGCGAGGAGGCAGACGAAGGCCAGCACCAGCCACCACCAGTATTTGCGGCTGAAGGCTATGATTCTCAGCAGGTGTCTCATTAAAAAATCAGTCCATTCGTTCTCAAAGCTTCTCCTACATTATAGCACTTGCTGGTCGGGTCTACTAAACAGTGTGCTGGTGGCAACAAGATAGTGCGGCTATTTGGCCTGGCGCTTTATCCAGAGTACAGTGGGAATGCCAATAGCCGTGACAATGGCATAAGCCAGCCAGATGGGCCGATAGCTTCCCCAGGTGTCATAGACCCAGCCGGCCAGAACCGGGGCCAGAATGCCGCACACTGTCCAGCCTAAGGACATGAGTCCGCCGATGGTAGCGAACTGCTTCAAGCCAAAGTAATCGGCTCTTATTGCCGGATACAGTGGTATCTGGGAAGCGTACCCGGGTCCGAAAAAGAGTAGGAAGGGGATGAGCATCCATGGACTGCTGATGCCAGCAAAGATGAAGACGCCGATGCATTGCAGAGCCGCTCCGATGGCCAGCAGGTATCTTTTGTCGTATCTGTCGCCCAGCCAGCCAAATCCCAGTCGGCCGATGACGCTGGAACCGGTTATGCCCAGAATAGCCCAGCCCGCGATTTCTCGGGATATGCCCACGCTGGTCAAATAGGGCATCTCGTGGACGAAGATAGCACTCTGGGCAAAGCCGGTCAAAAGACCGAACAAGACCAGCATCCAGAAGGTGCGGGTAGCAATGGCTTGCCGGGCGGTAGAGCCGGTGGTTGTCGCCGATGAAGTTTTGGTCGTCAGGGTGGTAGCTGTGGTTTTTCCGTCAGGAGAAATTGTCTCCGGGACTTCACCATCAGGTAGGTACCCATAAGGCTCCGGGCGGTGCCGGAATACCAGACCCAGGGGAACCCCTACCAGCCACATTACTACTCCCATGATGATGGCCGCTTGCCGCCAACCGTACTGCCCGATAAGCCAGACGAGAACCGGACCGATTGCTCCCGAAAAGCCGAAGCCAGTGGACAGGATGGCCATGGCCCAGGTTCGTTTTTTGGAGAACCAGTTAGCGGCGGCTACATACTGGGCACTGGCCAGCCCAGCGCTGGTTCCGAGGGAGAACAGCAAGAAGACTCCGTAGAAGACCATAAGCGAGTTGGTATAGCTCAGCAGTATCATGCCGAGGCCGGTCAGTGTTATACCGAAGATAATGATTTTACGTACCCCGAGTTTATCGGTAAGGAAGCCAATAAGCGGCCCCAGGACGCCACCCTCAATACTGCGCAGGGAGAAGGCGAAGGAAATCTTAGCCGCACTCCAGCCGAACTCGTCACGGATAGGATTAAAGAAAGTGGTAAAACCATAGAAGGCGGTACCGCCGCAAACGAGAAACTGTGCCCATGCGGCGGCGACTATCCACCACCCGTAGAACACTTTCTTCAGTGACCTCTTGATTGATGTGAAATACATCATGGCATATCAAAAACGCAAGCGGAGGGACAAACTGCTGCGCCACCCATTATACAGGGAATAGGCTGGTTGCTCAAACACAAAAACGGGCTACCAAAGGTAGCCCGAGTCACAATAAGACGGCCGGTGGCATGGTTCAGCTAGGCAAACTCAACGACGATAGCGTAGATGAAGAAGCCGATAATACTCAGTAAGGCAATGCTTCCACTAATCCACGCCAGCTTCCACCGTCCAATCTTATAGCCTAAATAATCACCCACCAGCATGGCGACTACCGTAGCCACTATTACTACGACATAACGGAGGGCAGTTTCCAGTTCACCCATCTATTTGATACTCCTCGTCAAACTTTGAGAATCCTCAGAGTATATCCCTTTCTCCCCTGACCGAGAGGTCAGGGGAACATCATTACTCCACGGCCGCCGGGTAAATTTGTTTGAGCAGTGACTGCCATTGACACCAGTCAAATTTGGCCAGGTCCAGGGCCCAGTTTCGCCGTAGTTCCTCCTCGCTCAACGAATAGAGAGAGACATTATTCTCAACATAGGTTCTGACTACCCCGTTGCTTACGAGGTGCTTCAGCGCATTTTCTGTGTACAGCTTGCGGCTGTTCAGGGCATGAATAATAGCCAGCCGGCTGAACCGGGTATTAGGATGCTGGCCCAGGAACCGGAGTAGTTCCACGAGGCAGTACTGGTCACCAGTGTACTCTCTAATGAATTGGGACAATTTTTCTGGCAAGGCAATCTCGGAGGTAATCATGGTCATGTCCCTCCCCATCGCATACTCTTGATTGAAGTCGAGGAGTGGTAGGGAAGGGTCGGCTTCCCCTACCACTCCTCCTGACAGGGGGCTTCTTACCGCGTCGGGTTGTAGGTCGTGGTGGTCGACGGGCTAGGCCGACGCACGGTGTAGGACTGGCGCGCGCGCAGGAAGGACGGAACTTCAAACTCCTCCTCGGTCT
>CAYGYD010000147.1:0-4160 GCA_964354005.1 uncultured Dehalococcoidales bacterium
GTTGTTGTCCTGAATTATCCGGAACTGAAGCTGGTGGAAACCAGGATAATCGAGGATAAGCTTGATTTTCCTTACATTCCCGGCCTTTTGTCTTTTCGGGAATCGCCCTTGATTCTGACCGCCTGCGAGCAACTGGCAATTACGCCTGACCTCATTCTGGTTGATGGGCAGGGGTTGGCTCACCCGCGGCGCTTTGGCATTGCTTCTCACCTGGGGCTGCTTTTGGACTTGCCAACCATTGGCTGTGCCAAGTCCCGGCTGTGCGGTACCCACCGGACTCCGGAGGCGGAAACGGGTAGCTACGCTGATATAATAGATAAAGGTGAGGTTATCGGGGTGGCTCTGCGAACCCGCCCCGGGACCACTCCGGTCTATGTTTCTATCGGTCATAAGGTTGATTTGGCGATGGCCATTCGCTGGGTACTGAATTGCTGTCGCGGCTATCGCATACCTGAGCCACTGCGGCTGGCCCATCTGGCGGCCGGGGGTAATCTAAAGCCAGAAAAGAATGCCATCGTGTCTGATAGTGGCTATCAGAAAAAGTTGTTTTAGCGAGCTGAAGGAGAACGGAAGATGCCAGAACTCAAGGAGAAGTTGAACGAGCTGAGGGTTCGAATCTCGGCTGCTCTGGAGCATCTTTGACATTGCCGGTAAGGAACTGGAAATCGCCAGATTAGAGAAGCGGTCGGCCGAGTCAGACTTCTGGTTGAACCAGACTGAAGCTCAGGGTGTGATGCGGCAGTTGGCTGAATTGAAGAAGGTGGTGAGTAAATGGCGGGGGGTGCAGAACAAAGTGGCGGATATGGCTGAAGTTCTTGCCCTGGCGGAAGAGGATGCCTCGCTTGAGCCGGAGGTTGAATCGGAGTTGGCCGGGGTGGCGACACGTCTGGAAGAACTGGAGCTGGAGGCTGCCTTCAGCAGTGAGTACGATGCCAGAAACGCGATTCTGAGTATCCATGCTGGTGCCGGCGGTACCGAATCACAAGACTGGGCTGAGATGCTGATGAGAATGTATCTGCGCTGGGCGGAGCGCCATGGTTATGAAGCGGAGATGCTGGATACCACGCCGGGTGATGAGGCTGGGATAAAAAGCGTTACGCTGAGCATCAGTGGCGATTATGCCTATGGTTACCTCAAATCGGAGCATGGTGTGCATCGATTGGTTCGCCTCTCTCCCTTTGATGCCGACCACGCCCGGCACACCTCCTTTGCTCTGGTGGAGATTATGCCGGAAGCCGAGGGTGGTGTTGATGTTAGAATCGGGCCTGACGATTTGAAGGTTGATGTCTTTCGCTCCAGCGGGCCCGGCGGACAGCACATGCAGAAGACGAGCACCGCCGTCCGACTGACTCACCTGCCCACCGGGCTGGTGGTTACCTGTCAGAGCGAGCGGTCTCAGCACCAGAACAAGGAAATCGCTTTAAGGATATTGCAGTCGCGTCTGCTGGAGGCGGAGATAGCCAGGAGGGCGGAGGAGAGAGCCAAGCTCAAGGGGAAGCGAATCAGTGCGGGGTGGGGCAACCAGATTAGAAGTTATGTCCTCCATCCGTATAAAATGGTAAGGGACCACCGCACGGATTATCAGACCAGTGATACCACGGCGGTCTTGGACGGGGAGCTGGACGGTTTTATCCAGGCTTACCTCAGGAGTATGGTGGGGAAAGAAGAATGAGCAAGAAGGTTGGCATATTAATCTCAATTCTCTCTCTTGCCCTGGGCCTGTTCAGCCCTAGCCTGGTTCAGGCACAGGCTGGGCCGACGATTACCGGTAGCTCAGCTAAGGCCGAGTTTCCCCTCAAGCTAATCTTCAGCTTATCGGCCAACGGCGCGGCCAATATTGTTGATGTGCGTCTGCGCTATAAGGTTGAGCATGACAGCTACGCTCAGGTGACCAGCGAGGTCTTTGTTGTGTTCCAGCCGTCGACTGATGTCAATGTTAGCTGGACCTGGGACATGCGGCAAACTGGTGGATTACCTCCCGGCTCCACCGTGGAATACTGGTGGATGGTCAAGGATGCCCGCGGTGGCAAGGTTGAGACAGCGCCAGTGCGTATTCAGTTTAATGATAACCGCTATTCCTGGCAGAGCTTGACTGAAGGGATGTTGACGGTCTACTGGTATGAGGGGAAACAGGCTTTCGCTCAGGAGCTCATGTCAGCGGCGCAGCAGGCGCTGGCCAGGCTATCTCAGGACACGGGCGCTCAACTGAAAAAGCCGGTGCGGCTGTATATCTACGCCAGCACGCAGGACCTGCAGGGGGCGATGATTTTCCCCCAGGAATGGACGGGTGGGGTGACCTATGCCGAATATGGCACCATCGCTATTGGCATCGCCACCAGCAATCTTAACTGGGGCCAGCGGGCCATTGCCCATGAGCTATCGCACCTCGTGACTCACCAGATGGTGTTCAATCCCTATAATGATTTACCGACCTGGCTGGACGAGGGTCTGGCGATGTATGCCGAGGGTGTGCTGGAAACTGGGTTTGCTTCTTCTCTTAAGCAGGCAATCGCTACCAATTCCCTGATTTCAGTGCGCAGTCTGGCCAGCCCGTTTTCGGCCCTTCCGGAACTGGCGACGCAGTCCTACGCCGAGAGTTTCAGCATTGTTGAGTTTCTCATCAGCCAGTACGGACAGGAAAAGATGCTTGCTCTGCTTAACACTTTTCGACAGGGCAGCGGTTGGGATGCCGCGCTGGTCAAGGTCTATAGTTTTGACATGGATGGCCTGGATAAGCTGTGGCGGGTATATGTCGCCAACAAGTACCAGTAGAAAGCGGATGTTGAAGAGGGGCTTACGTCCCTCTCAGGAAATAGCTATCCCCTTCTAAGTAAGGCCGTGCAAAACTTTATGAGGAGGGCACTACGAGGAAACTAGCCTTGCTACTTACAGCAATACTTATCTGCGGCTTGATGTTCGGTTGCGCCGGAGGACCACCAGTAGTATTTGAGAAAGATGTCCTTAATGTGAGAAGTCTTGAGTACTGCAGAGAGCATCCCGAGGCATTAGAACAGCAAATTCTCAGGTTTGAGTTGCTGGCTGGCAACGAAGTTGAAGGAGAGGTTGCATCTCCGAATGGTGATAACCTGTTGCGTGCTTGGGTGAATGACCCTGGTGGGAACTGCATCCTGAACACTACTTATGGGACTGTTCAAGAGCGCGCCGTGAGCACTCAAGAATATCCTTGGCGGTTTACTTTCATAGTATCGGCCACCGGAGAGTATAACCTCACACTCTATAACGATAAGGATGGTGAGCCAGTAGCTGCTCATCTTAAGGTTACCACTTATCACAGATAAGTCCTGTCTTGTACGACCCTACTTCTAAGAGTAAGAGGATTAAGGAGATGGGGTTATAAAAAATCTCATTAGCCGCGAGCAACCACGGTTGAAGAAGTCCTTTACCATTCGCGATTTACCGGTTGCGGAGCGGCCCCGGGAGCGGCTTCAGAAATTCGGTGCCGAAGCTCTCTCTGTTCCGGAGATTCTGGCGGTGATTCTAGGTCGGGGCATTGCCGGGGAATCAGTGACTGTCACTGTACAGAGGCTATTGAGCCAGTTTGGTGATATCAAGGGCATTGCCGAAGCCTCGGTGGAGGAGATGGCCAAAGTCAGAGGTATTGGCCTGGCCAAGGCGGCCCAGCTCAAAGCGGCCTTTGAATTGGCCAACCGACTTGAAGGCTATTCCGGCGGTGACAAGCCATCGGTCAAGACTCCGGAGGAGGTGGTGGGGCTGGTGCGGGGCAAATTGCGGGCCAAAAAGAAGGAGTATTTTCTGGCAATTTTGCTGGATACCCGCGGGCAGGTCATCAAAATCTCGGAGATTTCGGTGGGCAGCCTGGATGCCAGCATTGTCCATCCCCGGGAGGTATTCCGGGAAGCCATGACCGCCAGTGCGGCTTCAGTGATTTTTGTTCACAATCACCCATCGGGCAACCCGGAACCCTCCGAAGAGGATGTAAAACTCACGGAAAGGCTGGCTCAGGCGGGTGAGATTGTCGGCATTGATGTCCTTGACCATATTATTATTGGCGATAAAAGCTATCTGAGTCTGAAGCGTAAGGGCTTATTCTGATTTTTGACGGAAGGTTGCAGGGCTTGTTGATTAAAGAGAATAAGCGGTCACAGCGCCGGATTTTGCATACCTCGGATTTACATCTG
>CAYGYD010000148.1:0-4149 GCA_964354005.1 uncultured Dehalococcoidales bacterium
GTTCTGATGGCAATGGCCATGTCCATATTGCCGGAATAGGAAAAGTAGCCCACCGCCCCGGCGTAGGGCCCCCTCTTCTCCGGCTCAAGCTCGGCGATTATTTCCATAGCCCGGATTTTGGGGGCACCGGATACAGTGCCGGCCGGAAAACAAGCCCGGAGGGCATCAAAAGCCGTCATATCACGGCGCAATTTGCCCTGGACATGAGTCACCAGGTGCATGACATGGGAGTAGCGCTCCACTTCCATCAACTCGCTGACCTGCACCGTGCCCGGCTCGCTCACCCGACCAACATCATTGCGTCCCAGGTCGACCAGCATGATGTGTTCGGCGCGCTCCTTCTCATCGTTACGCAGTTCCTGTTCCAGTTGAACATCCTCGTCCGGGGTTTTTCCCCGCGGTCTGGTTCCGGCCAGGGGACGGGTAGCCACCAGCCCATTCTCCACCCTGACCAGAATCTCCGGCGACGCCCCGATAAGGTGAAATCCGTTCAGCTCAAGATAGAACATATAGGGCGAGGGATTGATGGTACGTAGCGCCCGGTAGATTTCAAAGGGGGCGGCGTTAGTCGACTGAGACAGCCGCTGGGATGGCACTACCTGAATTGCTTCGCCCGCCGTAATATACTGCTTTATCTTAACCACCGCGGCTTCATACTCCCCCTTGGAGAAATTTGAGATGAGCCTGACAGCACCGATTGCTGGAGAGGCGGCCACTATCGGCTCGCTCGTTTTGAGGGGTTGATTCAACCTACCGACCAGGGTCTCTATCTTGTCCACCGCCTTCTGATAGGCGGCCTCAATATTGCCATCCAGAGACACATGGCTCAGAACCTTAATCTTGTGGGTAACATGGTCGAAGACCAGCACGGTATTCACGAACATAAAAAGCGATTCGGGCAGGCCGAGCGGGTCACGCTCGGGGGAGGGCAATTCCTCAAAACGGGTTACCGCCTCATAACTGAGATACCCTACTGCCCCGCCACAGAACTTGGGCAGACCGTTCACCGGCACGAGCTTATACCGGCTCAATTCCGCCGCCACAAGGGGCAAGGGGTCACTCTTAGCCTCGCGGCTGATACTCAGTACTCGATAGGGCTCGGTGCCAATAAAGCTGTAACGGGCCAGTCTTTCCCCACCCTCGACACTCTCCAGCAGGAAAGAATAGCCGCCACGATTAATCTTGAGAAAGGCCGATACCGGTGTCTCCAGGTCAGCGATGATTTCACGGTAAATCGGCACCAGATTACCGTCTTTTCTCATTTTCTTGACTTCGGCCAAAGTTGGGTAATACATACCGCCTCCCTATTCCCGAAAATAAAAACCCCTCGCTAGGGGCGAGGGGTTTTCCTTCGCGGTGCCACCCTACTTCCTTCCAAAGGAAGGCTCTCTTTTCAGGTACGGTCCGCCTCTGGCGGACGATACCCTGGGCTCTGATAACGGTGCCTTTCCGTCAAAGCCTACTTGTCCGCCTTTGGCGGACGTTCGGTTTGCAGCTCCCGAGTCCATTCAACCCCGGCGCTAGCACCGGCTCACACTCTTGCCCGGCTCTCTGAGCCTCGCTGGGGGCCTACTAGTCTCGTTCCCGGCCTTTAGCTATTCTATTTGTAGAAACTATAAACTAATTCGAAGCTCTTTGTCAAGTCGTAGCAGTAACTAGGCAGCACTGCTATAATGGTTAGCAGGTGAGAGATTCGGCGGTAAATTCTCCGCTAGGAAGGGAGAGGAGTAACATGAGCACTGACAATCAATTCCGCAGGCTTCGCCTTTATAATGTCTTTATGGGTTTTCTGCATCTCGCTCAGGCAGCTACCATACTCTTCTTAAGTAACGATTTTTCGCTTCCCATTACCACTTCATTCCTCAGCTTCATACCCACCGCGGGAAAGCTCGGCCCGGTCACGGATACCATTATCAATCTCCCTTTCGGCCCCATGGTAGCCCTTTTCCTGCTATTATCAGCAATTGCCCACTTCACGATTGCGTCGCCCGGCGTATTTGGCTGGTATGTGGGCAACCTGAGAAGGGGCATCAACTATGCCCGGTGGTATGAATATGCATTCAGCGCTTCCCTGATGATTGTGTTGATTGGCATGCTGTGCGGAGTCTATGATATTGCCTCTCTGCTTATGGCCTTTGCACTCACTGCGGTGATGAATCTTTGCGGTTTGATGATGGAAGTCCACAACCAGGTCACCGAGAAGACAAACTGGACCTCGTATATAATTGGCTGCATTGCTGGAATAGTGCCCTGGATTGCCATTGCTGTTTACTTCTTCGGTTCCCTCTCCACTGCCGAGGGCGGCGTTCCGACCTTTGTCTATTTCATATTACCAACGCTCTTCGTTTTCTTCTTCAGCTTCGCTCTCAATATGGCCCTGCAGTACAAGAAGATAGGCCCCTGGAAAGAGTATCTCTTCGGAGAACGAGCTTATGTTCTGCTGAGCCTGCTGGCAAAATCGGCGCTGGCCTGGCAGGTGTTCGCCGGGACTTTGCGACCAGTGTGACTAGGCCGACAAAAGGTTGCGGTTGGCCATTCGGCAATACTAAAATGGTGCCCGTGTGCACTCCGCAGCCGCTTCGGGTGGGCATGAGTGACCTGCCAGCAGAAAGACTCTTACCCTACCTTCTCTCACTGTCATAGAAAATTTTAGGGTGGCAGAGAAGATATATCAGCGAGCCGACAAAGGTGATAAAGACGATGATGACCACCCAGGGTGCTTTATGCCCGCCCAGTACCCGGTCACGGTTGGCTAGGTCCTGGAGGAGCATGATAGCCAGCACCCAGTGCAAAACACCAAAAAGTATAAGTCCTAAAGTCCACTCCAAGTCCACGGCTCGCCCACCTGAAACAGCAACTATAGTGCCATATTATAAGGGAAAAAGCGTTGGTCGGCTACTAGAGAAGACGATTTGTGAATGCAAATCAGGGGCGGTCTGAACCCGCCGGGTAGAAGTCTGTTTTTGGGTTACTGGAATTTAGCAGTTGCGGCTCTGCTTTCTTGCGGCGGGTGATGTTCCTAAAGACAGCTAATTGACAGAGGGTTCCGTCAGTATCAACAAAAGGCGAGGTCAGCACTTCATAGGTCCGGCCATCGGGGAAGTCGTACTTCCATTCCTCCGTTGCACCATTGATAACATCAGGTAACTTGCAGATTTGCTGGCACGGTGCATCAGACTTCTGCAAGACTTTATAGCAATAGGAACCAATACCCTCGCCAAAGTCTCTTACCAGGCTCGGATTCATAAAGCGTATTCGATAATCCGGACCAATGATGGCCACGCCATCTTCCATCCGCTCCAGAATGCCAGAGAGTTTATCCCTTTCACCCCGCAATATTACCTCAAGCCGACGGCGCCGTTCCGTCTCCCGCCGGTTACGGGCGGTGAGGTAACCCAGCATCCCTTCAATGACGATAGTGATTAGCATCCGTGCCATTGGGTCGGGATAGAGAGATATAAAGAGGGCTCGCGGCAGCATGATATTGGCGGAAATAATCGTAATGATTATTGTTGCCCGGATGCCAAAGGCATAAGCGGCATACAATATTGGGGCCAGAAACAGGAGGCGATGTACATCATGCACGTCGTAGAAGAATTCCCAGCGCACAGCTTCCCAGTGGAAGAAGTCAACTATCTCACCAAAGTAATAGAAGAGACCGCAGTACAATATCAGCAGGCCCAAAATATAAAGCCGGTAGAACTCGCGGCTCTTCAACCCGGTACCGACCACCTCGCGCACCAGCGTCGTCTTGCCGGCCTTATCCTGGCTCACTTGACTGGAATCTGGCACTCTATTCTGTTGATGCGACATCACCACAATCCATCAGGCTATTCTTTCTTTTCGGTTCTCCCGGCCCCAATATCTCTCCTGATAATATAGGTGAAATAGGCCGACCACGCCATAATCACCAGAGCACACACAATGACGAAGATAATGATACCAGCCTTAATTAAGTCTGACCAGGTTCCCGCCGGAACCAGACCTACCAACCACCTCGCCAGGAATATCGCACCGACGGTAAGACCAATGGTAGCCACTACGGGGACGATAATGCGGAGATGTTTCATTGATTATTACCTCCTGTTTTTGGTCTATGCCTTTACCTTTCCAGTCACCGTCTGCTTACGAGCTGTCCTTGCCAGCCAG
>CAYGYD010000149.1:0-4128 GCA_964354005.1 uncultured Dehalococcoidales bacterium
CCGGTACATTAAGAAAAGACCTTGATTGGAAAACTGCGGAGCCACGTGATGGGTGGGGTGATACAACGACAAACGGCAGAGGGGACCCAGGGCCTATTCCCTCGTTGAAGGTTACTTATCAGCGACAGGCTAAGGGGAGGGCCGAAGAGGTTCTTTCTCGTCACACAATTCGAGCAATTGTTGCACATACATCTGGGCTTGCCGACAATTGCCCCCCCTTGCTGTCTATTTTTCTACTGGTACGGCCACTGTAGACACGACTTCATTTACTATAGTATCCATAGAGTGCCCCTTTAGCCGAGCCTCAGTCTTAGAGATCAAACGATGGGCAAGAGCAGGAACAGCTAGATACTTAACATCGTCTGGTATCACATAGTTGCGCCCTCGAATCGCGGCTAGGGCTTGAGACGCAAGGTGAAGGCCTAACGAGGCGCGCGGGCTAGCACCCAGTCTAATGCCTTCGTGACATCGCGTAGCTCTGGTGATGGCAATAACATAGTCACGAACCGAGTTGTCGACATGTACACGACGGCATGATTTTTGAAGTTCCAGAAGCTCAGCCGTCTCAATTACGCTAGTTAGGCTATCGAGAGGATTTGACTGTTGGAATCGGGACAGAATTGCTCCCTCATCCTCCTTGGTCGGATAACCCAGCCTAACTCTGAGCAGAAAGCGGTCCAACTGTGCCTCAGGCAAGGGGAACGTGCCTTCCAGCTCGACAGGATTTTGGGTGGCAATAACCAGGAAAGGGCGCGGCAGAGGTATCGTTTCCAGGTCTATGGTCACCTGCTGCTCTTGCATACATTCCAGCAGGCATGACTGTGTTCTCGGGGTTGCTCGATTTATTTCATCAACCAGCACTATATTGGCCATAACCGGCCCCGGTCGAAATTCAAATTCTGAGGTCTTTTGATTAAAATAATGGATGCCAGTTACATCCGAAGGAAGAAGGTCTGGTGTTGACTGTATCCTCTTGAAACTGCAGTCCACTGATTTGGCCACCGCCTTGGCTAGCATCGTTTTTCCAATGCCCGGCACATCTTCAATCAATACATGTCCCTCGCACAGCAGAGCTACCAAGACCAGTTCAGTGGTCTCTCTGCTTCCGACGATTACCTTGCTGACATTGTTTAGTAATCTGTCAGCTGCCTGCTTTATGCGCGATATCTCAGAGCCGATTTCTGATGCTCCTGTGTTCACCTCAAGTTACCTCCTTATCATGAGCAAGCTCGGTCGTAGGTCTCTTCAGGCGAGTTCGTTTTACTCTATGCCAGGCCTGGTTTAACTTATCTAGTTCGTCTCCATTCGGCAGCAAAACTCCGTAGCGAGCACTAACGTACTGTTGCGTCACCAAATTCAAATCTTCCCTAACTCCCGGCAGTAGACCAATCAGCGTATAGCAGTATTCGTACGGAGTCTGCGAAATGTACCGGGGATAGCCACCAGCGGCTGCCCAGCGTAGGAACTGGCGATAAATCTGGCGGACCGAGGCTACCTCAGGGGCTAATGTTCCTTCTTTGCCTCTTAACCGGAAGGGCAGCTTCAATCCGAGCAATCCAAAAAGAATACGCTTCAGCAAGCTCAGAAAATCAGCTTTAAATGCAACCGGCAACGGTTCAAACTCAGCACCGGCCGTACTCGCCAGCTTCCGGCGCAGCCAGCGAAATATGTTAAGAGGCACCCGCCATAGCACAAAAAGGAGGGTACCCGCAACTATGACAATCCAGCCAATACGAAGACCGCTCTGCAGCCATTCCGGCATAGTAAACAGCTTGAATTCCTCAGCCGATTCCATTACCGGCACGCTGGGCACAGGCGGTAGTTCCGGTGGCTCCCGTTCAGGGAAAAGACTTGTAAGTAAGTCCATCACTTTCACGATTAAACCCCATATTACTTCTCCCACTCTTTTAATGGCTTCCCAGAACAGCTGAAGCAAATCGGGAGTCACCACCCAGCTAATAAGTAGTCCTAGGATAAGAATGAGACTAATGCTAACCAGTAAGAGGCCAGACCAATGTCCCTGGTGTAACCCCGATAGCCAGCTGTTGCCCCCCAAACCATGCGCCACCGATATTCCCAGCAGTCCAAAAAAGAAAAAACTTAAAGCTACGGGAACCGGATAGTCAAATTTGGCTCCTAACAGAGAGGTAGCGGAGAAGGTGAGGACAAGCATGACAAGTCCGAACTGGAATTCACCCAGCATCGACGGGAAGTTGACAACACGCCAGGCTAGACGCTGGCCCAGCCACCAGAGAACACCAGTGCTCACAAGAAGCAGAAGCTCTGGCCTGAAGGTGTATATCACTTCGGCTATTGAGCGTGGTATCGATAAGAGCCACGCTGTTTGCGATAGCGGCAAATCGCCGAACAACTGGACTTTTATAATCAGCAGCATACCCACTATCCACCCCAGCCAACTCACACTCACAATGCAGGCTCTGGGCCACCTCAGCCGTCCTAGCAACGTGTTGAGGATGAAAGCCGCCGGATATAGAGCCATGATGCCCCCAACTGAAAGATGGCTATCAGCCACCTGCTTATTCAGAAGAGCGATTAGGGCATACAACCAGCAACCTTCCACGCCAATTGTAGTTGCATATAAGATTCCTTGCCGCCAGCCCAGCTTCATTCTGTTCCCTCAGCATCTGCTCCTATAAAATCTCCAGGCTGCCTGATACGGTGCCAGGCAAGTGAACCTGGGGTCTCGCTTCCCTCTGTATCTCCAATCTGCAGGACCAGCAGGTTATGGCCGCTATCCTTCAGGCCAATAAGTTGCTCCGTTAGCAACCGCGAAGGCCTGTATATTATGAAAACCAGGGTAGTTCCCCAGGGCAAGGTCGTCCGTTCCGCTTCCAGAAACTCCTCAAAGGGACTGCTTGATGAGGGGGTAACCTTGGCGAGGGCTTCCAGTATCTCAACCAACTGACTGGTGCTGCTGCCGGGTAACAGCGTAACTGGCCGCCCGGAATCAGCCAGGCACGAGTTAACGAACAGTCCTACAGCAGTGCGCCGCTCGGTAAGATAACTGGCGAGGGAGGCAGCCGTACTGATACCCAGCTCAAAGTCCGCCTCACTATACGCCTCACTGTCCTTGGCCTTGAAACTATCAATGGCTAAAAAAATCGCCACTTTCAACGTTGTTGTCGGCTCGAAGACTTTCACCTGCAGTTCCTGATGGCGAGCGGTTGCTTTCCAGTGAATATGTCGGCGGCTGTCACGAGGGCTATAGTCGCGAACTCCAATGACACGGGTTGGGTCGGCGAAGATACGCCGCTCCGCAGTCATTTCGCCGAGCGGGTGCAATGACGGTATCTCGAAATGTGCGAGCGGGAAGATTTTTGGGTAGACAATCACATGGTTCACCATAGCTTCAACGATGGAGCGGGGATAGAAGCCAAAAATATCGCCGGAAGTCAGCGTTATCGGTCCCAACTGGTAATACCCCCGCCTGCTGCAATATAGGCGCTCTTTCCAACTTACCCCCATGTACCAGAGCAATGCCGCTGATTTACTCAAGAAACCAAAGTCGGGCCTATTGCTTGCCGC
This sequence comes from uncultured Dehalococcoidales bacterium, assembly GCA_964354005.1. GTDB lineage: Bacteria > Chloroflexota > Dehalococcoidia > Dehalococcoidales > UBA2162 > CAVSBN01. Next base: position 3,547 of record CAYGYD010000149.1, read on the forward strand.
AAGCGGAACATCAGAAGAGAGCTTAAGTGGTATCTCATCATCCATTTGAATCCATGGAAGCGGCAGGAGCTTGTGGTTTTCCAGCCTAAACTTGACCTCGATCTGTTCCCCGGGAAAAACACGCTGTTCACTCAGCAGGCGCTGACAGGTAACACCTACCAGTGAGAAACGGCTCCACAATCTGGCTAGACCAGCGGCAGACAGGAGCAAAGCGAGCACGATGACTATAACTAACTGCCCATACCATGCCGCCAGCAACAGCCCTGCCCCCATGGCAAACAAGCCAAACTTGCCTAAAAGATAACCCGCTGGCTGTGTAGAGAAGTGCTTCTTTTCCTCACTTATGGTTTTGGCATCGGCGATTCTCATCTGAACCCTGCTACTATATGGAGACAATAGTAATCCAAGTCGAACTACAGGTCAATCAAATGTCCGCTGCTACCTTTGGCTAAACAATAATAAAAGCGTATAACCTCAAACTGGTCTATACCGGGCACAGTTAGATAGCGAAAAGACTAGGGCCGGATAGAGAAAGCGAGCCGCCCGCCAAGCATTCCTTCCGCCTGCACTTTTCGTCATGTT
>CAYGYD010000150.1:0-4064 GCA_964354005.1 uncultured Dehalococcoidales bacterium
TGATAGCCTTCTCTATGGCGGTTTTGACGTCCTCTTGGACCGGTGGGTTGCGCCAGCCGACGACTGTGCCGTCAAGGTCCATGGCCACGGCCGCCCAGACCTCAAAAGCATCGTGGATGACATACCAGCACCCCGAAGTGGCCGTAGGGATGTGGGTAACCGTGTATTTGTGCTCCAAAGCCACTATTTCCGCCTGATGAAGCACCACTTCTTTGACCATATATGCCCTCCTTTCTTTTTGATTATCGAAGTTCCCAGGCTGGAATCGGTAAGCTGAGTTGCTCGCCCTGGTTGCGGGCAACCGCTACAATACGTCTGATTCCCTCGGCCTCGCTCTTGCAGTACGCCTCCCCGTACCACTTAAGGAAGTCCCGGTCAAACTCGCACCGGTCGGCCCATCTCAGGTTATAGTCAGGGTCCTCGCTGTACTCAGAGGTCTGTAGTTTCTCCCGGAAGAGATCAAGGTCGGCATATTCACACTGGAATCCCTGCAGGTCGTAATGGGCGATGAACCCCATGTTCTGAGTAATGAAGTTATAGGTAGCCTTCGTTAAGAGACGGATATCTCCCTCCTGGAAGACCTGGCGGATGTTCCTTTCAAGGTAATCAACATTGTAGGGCTTGCATTTACCCTCTTCGTATTTAGGCATAGCTCTGCCCTCCTTCTCTGCTAACCTTGGAAGCTAGCGATTGCTAGGTAGGCTAAGAGGGGGGCTGGGATTGGCCCAGCCCCCCTCCCCCCGAACTACCAATCGACGTTCATGGGCATCACGACCACTAAAGGCGCCCCGGAGTGTCGGAGGAGGATGGGGGAAGTTTGGTTGCTCGCCGCTATGGTCAGTAGCCCTTCCCTACCCTTGAGATAGTCCAGGAGATAGCTCAGATTCACGGCGACTCTTCCTGGGCCACCTTCGGTCTGGATTGGCAGCTCCGCCGCCACATCGCCCTTCTCGGCGCACTTAGCCGAGACGGTTAAGGTGGTTACAGTCCAGCTAAGACGCACGATGTCACTGGCGTCCTTAGCCATGTCCTTGAGACGGCGCACCGCCGTTTCAAGCTCCCGAGCGAGGATGCGGACCTTGAGAGGTGGGTCCTCGGGGATAAGTTTCTTGTAACTGGGCGATGTGCCCTGGATGAGCCGGGCGACCAGAGTCACCCGCCCGAAGCGGGCCACAAGTCTGCCGTCAGCCAGGCCAAGCTCAAGCTGTCTCTTAGAGATCACCTGGCGGACAAGGGAGTCTGCCAGAGGCACAGGTGGCGGAAGCTTGTCCCAGAGGTGTCCAAGTGTCCGGACGGTGGAGGCGGGAATAATTACTGTTTCCTCCACGGGGTAGGCAGAAGGCACCACCTGGTACGCCAGTCTGAAGCCGTCGGCGCCCATTGCCTCAATGGTTTCGCCAAGGGAAAGAGTGACCCCCGTGAGTACGGGGCGATCCTCTTTGGTTGTGCAGTAGTCGACCACCGACATGAGGGCCTTGACCAGGCTGTCTCCATCAGCGGCTCCCTCGGCCGTTAACGGGATCTCGGGTATTGGCGGGTAGTCCTTTACATCCAGGACATCGTAGGAAGCCTTGCCATTTCCCCAGGAAAGTGAGACTTTCTTATCTGCTTGCTCGATGGTGAGGAAGTCGTTCCCCGGCACATACTTCAGGAGTTCGTAGATGGGGTGGTGGGGAAGAAGGTATTCTCCCTCTACCTCAGGGAGAGCCAGGGCAATGAAAGTCTCCAGGTCGGTAGCTGCCGCCCGGCCGTCCTTGAGAAGAACGTTCACCAGGACCGGTAAGGTAGTCTTCTTGGGGATAACCGGCTGGAGCAGCATGAGAGCTTCTCTCAGTCTCTCTACCTTGATCTGCATTGTTTGAACCTCCTTTTCTTTCAGCGTTCCCGCCCATCTCCTTTCAATCGACCCCCTTACATTTGGTAACTACACGTCCAGGCTTGGCTGAAGTGGTGGCCCGGCCGGTGTCGGCCGAGCGGTAGAGCGCTGGGTTACCGGCCGAGGTGCCGGTTGTAACTGCGACGGCAGTGGGCTTTCGCACTTCGGGTAAAGCTTGCGTGTTTCCCACTGGCGCCTGGCTTCGTCCACGAAGATGTGTAGCGGGCCTAGAATTACTGGCAGGTCACCCGCTACCGGGAAGAAGATGGGGTCACAGCTAGGTGCTTGAACGCCCACGGAGCCCGCAGTTCCCTTGAGTGAGACTACGATTTTGAGTTCATCGCTCATGGCTTACCTCCTTTCCTCTTTCTTAAAGAGTTAACCGTTTCCGGTGTGGCTAATATGGGGACAAGCGTTCCCGCTTCCATATCCAGGTAGAGCTGCATCCAAGGGCACGTGCCGGCAATAAGGCGTCTTACCACTTCGACCACGACGGCCGCCATCGTCGCGTTAATGGTCGGCCCCTGGTCTTCCGCGATTGAGGCGCAGTCTCTTGCCTTTGGCGCCTGGAGCAGCAGCTCCGGCTTCTGGGTGGTAGGCAGGGGGAGGCCTCGATAAATCTCCCCATCGGGCAGCAATAAGGTAGCGATATCGGTGTTCCCAATGACAACCTGCCCGTAGTTTTCCCCATTGCCGGCATCCACCCACCAGGACCTGTAGGTGTAGAAGTCCTTTACTACCCTGGCGATATCTCTCCGGGCTAAACCGTTATCAACGCAACCGATTAGCAGACCAGGGAAATGGAGCTCGGTCATGGCCACCGGCAGGGTTGAATATGCGACAGGGCGCTCCAATTTCTTGGCGAGCCGGTGGGCTAGTACCTGGCTCTTGAACTGCCCCAGGTCCTCACGATAGAAGGACTGCCGGGTAAGATTTCTTTCCTCTACCCGGTCGTGGTCCACCAGCACCAGGTTGGCGTCTCTCGGGAGGACCCGACACAGGGACTCGACTACGAACCCGCCGGTGCCACCGCACCCGACGACCGTCACCGTGTAACGCCGAGCGGTGAATTCATTTGTGAGTCTATACATTGAAGACGTCCTCTATACTGAGTGAAGCAAAATATCCGTAGACCCCCAGCCTGATTTTCACCTCCGGCAAAAGGGTATCGAGTCTTCCTACCACCATATAGAGCCGCAGGCCCTGCTCATCCGTGTCATCCTGGCCACTAAACCACGCGTGCATGCGATGGTGACTGTGGATATCCATTACGGTACAGGGCAGATTTTCGTATTTGACGCTTGTTGCACATCTCTCCTGCGCCGGCATCCTCAGCCGGTATTCGTCTTCCCAGGTTATGGCCAGATATTGCTCCTGGTTATTCCTGGCCATAACCATAGACAGCGACAAGTCGTAGAGACGCCCCGGTATCTTTCCGTGTGTCAGCTCTACCTTCTCGTCAATAGGCACCAGTCCCCTCACCACGGCCGGTGAGAGCAGGATGGTAGCCTTTAAGAGGGGTGCCGCCCCTCTTACAAATAGCCCGTTCCCGGCCAGGATATAGTCGTAGAAAAGGCCGGGCTCGCCGTTAAGCCCTTCCCTTGTATTCAAAAGGTAGCCTACGGGCCTCACAGAATATCCTCTACCTTTCCTGCGGTAACCAGGTCACTCAGCGGGTACCGCTTCTTCCCGTCCAGTTCTTCCCAAAGCCCCAGCAAGTCTTTGGGATACTTCTTCGACCTTCCTTCATAGTTAGCCGCTCGGGTAAAGAAGGAAGTGAAGAAAGACTCAGGTACCTCTTCAATATCCAGCGGATACTTATGCGTGCCGGCGCAGGTTGTGCCGTTATGGAAAACATTGAAGATAGGGGCGTGGTAGATGAACTGTCTGGCGTCCCTCGGCCTCTTCTTCGCGGCGTACACCCGCGGCGGTCTGCCTGATGAACAGAGGAAGATAAGACCTGGCATGGGCAATTTGAACCTCCGCGGCGGCTTAAATGCTTCCAGTTGGAGGGCGACCGGCCACACCCTGGGTGCTCTCCAGAGCGCGACCACCGGGTCTTCCTTTCCCTGCTTCCACCAGAGGGCGTCCAGAGGCAGCATGCCCGACGAGAGAGCCACCTCGCTCAGCAGTGCCATGACAATATCTCTCGCCGACACCATCCGTGTGGTGATTACTCCCTTATCCA
>CAYGYD010000151.1:0-4046 GCA_964354005.1 uncultured Dehalococcoidales bacterium
TTGTCGAGGCCGAAACCCTGAGTGAGGTTGGCGATATCGTTACCGCGAAAATCCATCCGATTACGGGCATTTCTCGCACTGTAACTTGCCTGGTCATCTAGACCGTGCATTTGTGTCAGGGAGAACTACTCTAACGAGGATATAACGTTACCTCAGTGGCAGCTGGTCCTGTGCCATGCTGGGAGAGAACGAATGTGAAGAGAAGACGCACAGTTCCAAGATATGTGGGAAAAGCGAGTGTTCAAATTAGGCGTCTCGCCTTGGTTTCGTTCTGTTTTGTGCTTCTTGTGTACTTAGCAGCTTGCGGTCGTCTGACACAGGAAGGAGAGAAAGCCCTCAAGACGATGGCACCGGGTGACTATTCTTTCGTCATTGAAATAGGTGGCTCGGAACGCTTCTATATCGTTCATGTCCCCCTGAGTTACAACGGCAAGACAGCGATCCCCGTTGGAATTATGCTCCATGGCGGAGGTGGAACGGCAAAGGGGATGATGGCTTATACGGGATGGTCACAGAAAGCGGATGAGGAAGGATTCCTCGCGGTATACCCTGAAGCAACACGGCAGGATCCGTCAAAACTGGCAAGCTGGCAGAACCCTCCGATATGGAATGACGGTTCTGCGCGGTACGAAGCTGGGGAAAAGGATGTCCCTGATGCTGCCTACATGGGGGCCATCCTTGATGACCTGACCGGCCGCTTTGCAATCGACCCGAATAGAATCTATGTTGCCGGTATGTCAAACGGAGGTTCGATGGCCTTTCGTATTGGCGTAGAGTTCTCTGACCATGTTGCGGCTATCGCCGTGGTGGCCGGCGCTTTATGGGTGGAACCGATACTTCTTAATCCAGTATCGCTTTGCTATATCACTGGTACTGATGACCCACTTAATCCTATGGAAGGGGGAATGCCCAAAATGGCTGGAACAGCCGTGGGCGGAAGAAAAAAACCACCAGTTGAAGTTAACGTAATAAAATGGGCCAAGGCACTTGGCTGTTCCCCTGAACCCAAGGTTATTTACGATAGAGATGGCGTCAAGGGTGTCTCATACGCTCCCTGTAGCAAAGATTCAGAGGCAGTCTTATATACCATTGAAGGCATGGGTCATCATTGGCCTGGTGGCATTGGTGTGTATTTGCCTGAACAGTATATAGGGAAGAAAGTAGACACAGTAACTGCAAACGATATTATCTGGGACTTTTTTGCTGGCCATCCGAGGAGGTAGACAAGGGTCAAAGAAACAGAAAAACCAACAAGAAACGAAACACGGAGGGATATGGCTCTTGCGCTCTCTAAATCCCTTGATTTTAAGGAGAAGGGGGATATATGGACTTTAAGTTTACCGAAGAACAGGAGAAATTCAGACAGGAAATTCGCGAGTTTCTGGAGGCAGAAATAAAGCAAGGCACCTTTAAGCCGAGCTGTGATGCCTGGATACAGGGTTACTCGCCGGAGTTCACCAGAAAAGTGGCTCAGAAAGGCTGGATTGGCTTGTCCTGGCCGAAGGAGTACGGCGGCCAGGGGTGCAGCAATATCGACCGGCTTGTCCTGACTGAGGAAATGCTGCGCTACGGCGCGCCAGCCGCTTGCCACTGGTTTGCCGACCGCCAGGTTGGTCGCTCCATCATTGCCTTCGGCACCGTAGAACAAAAGCGGGAAATATTGCCCAGGATTCTAAAAGGTGAGGCTTATGTTGGTCTGGGAATGAGCGAGCCGGAGGCTGGTTCTGACCTGGCCTCCCTGCAGACCCGGGCCGCGGAGGACGGTGACTACTACATCATCAACGGGCAGAAGATGTGGACGAGCTGCGCCCATTTCATGAATTACATTTATCTGGTGGCAAGAACTGACCCCACGGCTCCCAGACATCGCGGTATCAGTGAGTTTGTCATTCCGGCCAACCTGCCTGGAATTACCATCCGACCCACGATTGACATTACCGGCACCGAGGCTTGGGGCGAGGTCTTCTATGACAATGTGCGGGTGCCCAAGAGTTGCCTGATTGGTGAAAAGAACCGCGGTTTCTACCAGATTCTAAATCAGCTTGACTATGAGCGGGCCGGGCTGGAGCGGCTCATGGGCAACTACCCACTCTTTGACGGCATTATCCAGTTCACCAGGGAGACCATGCGCAGTGGCCGGCCTTTATGTGAGAATATCCCGATTCGCCATAAGCTGGCCCAACTTCAGATTGAGTTTGAAATCGGGCGTTTGCTGACCTACCGTGTGGTGCTGGTGATGGACGAGGGTCGTGCGCCCAACTGGGAAGCGGCCATGGCTAAAGCCTACTGCACTTCTTTTGAGCAACGCCTGGCTGATGTCGCTACGCAGATTCTCGGCCTCTACGGACAGCTAATCGCTGAGTCCAGGTGGGCCCCGATTTTAGGCATGGCCCCCCACTCTTATCTGGGTTCTAAGGGCTACAGCCTCCAGGCCGGCACTTCTGAGATTCTGCGCAATATTGTCGCCACCCGAGGCTTGGGTTTGCCTGAAGCCTGACGAGAGTACTTAATCTTTCCCAGAGAAGGACAGGGTGTTGAAGAGGGGCTTATGCCCCTCTTCAGAAAGAATCATCCCCATTCCCTTCGAAAGGGGAATGGGATAAAGGGAATAGGGTTGTTAAGGTCGGCTAATAGTGCTTAACAGGAGGATGACAATCAGTACAATAACACTACCACAACTGGCCTGGTACGGGACGAAGAGACTGAGGCTGTCCCTGCCGGAGGGCTGGCCGGCGCAGTTCTACTATATGCCAGGTTATCGGCTTCCGGCGCTCAAACTGGAAGAGATTAGAGCCGCTGTAGCCAGTCTTATTGGCCTGGCCCCAATCCGGGAACTGGCCCGGGGTAAGAAAGAAGTGGTCATCATCTTTGATGATATGACCCGGGTTACCCGAACAGCCGAGGTTGTGCCCTTTATTCTGGAGGAGCTGGCGCTGGCTGGCATCCCGGACAACAAAATCCGGTTTATTTGCGCGCTGGGCAACCATGGAGCGTCCACCAGGGTGGACTTCGCTAAGAAGCTGGGTGAGGATATAGTGGCCCGTTTCCCGGTCTACAATCATAACCCATTCTTCAACTGCAGTTATGTGGGCACGACCAGTGCCGGCACGAAAGTCCATATCAATGATGAGGTGATGAAGTGCGATTTCAAGATTGCCATTGGCTCGGTGGTGCCGCACCCCACCACCGGTTTTGGCGGTGGGGGTAAGATTATCCTGCCGGGGGTGGCGTCAATTGAAACGGCCCAGGCCTTTCACATCGTGCCGTTTAGGGCTAGGACGGAAAAGTGGGCCAAGAGTGCCGGTGGCATGGGTGTCTTTGATAACAACCCGGCCCGCCAGGATGCTGATGAGGCCGCTGGACTGGCCGGTCTAGATGTGAAGATAGATTGTCTGGTCAATATGTGGGGCGAGACGACAGCGATTTTTGCCGGTGCACTGGGACCGGCCTATGCTGCCGCCATTGACCAGGCCAGGACTCATTACTGCACACCCAGGACCAAGAACGAGAATATCGTTATTTGCAATACCTTCGCCAAGGCCAATGAAGCCATCCTGCTTGGTCTGGATACTGCCTTCAATGCTCTAAATGGGAGGAGTGGTGATGCCGTTCTGATTGCCAATGCCCCGGATGGGCAGGTCACGCATTACCTGATGGGCCCTTTTGGAAAAACAACGACCGGGGCGCTCAGGTTACAGGTCAGAATCCCCCAGCATGTTAATCATGTCATCATCTATTCCGAATACCCTGATTTGGCTGGGCGGGGCTATGTTGAGGAGTCGGAAAAGGTGCTGTTTATGAATGAGTGGTCGCAAGTAGTGCAGGCGCTCCGCGAGTTCCACGGAGATAAAGCTAAGGTGGCGGTCTATCCCAATGCTGAAATCCAGTATTGCGCTCCGTGATTGCGGTCAAACTATTGGCAGGAGGTAAGCTGTGAATTTCTCTCTTAATGAAGAACAGGAGATGCTAAAGAAGTCGGCTCGCGATTTATTGACCGAGAAGTGCCCTCCAAAACTGATTAGAGAATTGGAAAAGAGTGAGAGAGG
>CAYGYD010000152.1:0-4034 GCA_964354005.1 uncultured Dehalococcoidales bacterium
AGAATAGAAAGGAATGGGAGAAAGAAATCCGGAGCCAGTTCAAGTTCATGCCCTATGCTCCGATACTCTATACCTCGGCGAAACTTGGACAAGGCGTAGGTAAAATTATGCCTCAGGTATTTCAGGTCTATCAGGAAAGGCTGAAGCGACTCCCCACCGCTACCGTAAATAGCGTGGTGCAACAGGCAATCGCCGCTCATCAGCCACCACGGGTCGGCACCAAGCATATCAAGATTAAATATGCTACTCAGGCTGAGATTAATCCGCCGACCTTCGTCTTTTTTGTCAATGACACCCGGGTACACTTCTCCTACCGGCGTTATCTGGAAAACAAACTGCGCCAGGCCTTCGGCTTCACTGGCACGCCGGTCCGACTAGTTTTCCGAACCGGAGGTGAGTCATGATAATTGCAAAAATCGTGGCCATCCTGATAATCGGCTACCTTCTGGGTTCAATCCCCTCTGGTGTCCTCATCGGGAAGCGCTTCGCCAAGGTGGATGTTCGCAACTACGGTAGCGGTAAGATGGGTGCCACCAATGTCCTGCGTGTAGCCGGCAAGAAAGCCGCCGTCCTGGTATGCATCTGCGATATCACGAAGGGGGCGCTGGCCGTGGTCTTTGCCTGGTTAGTCCTCAGGGGAGAATACCAGGTGGTGCTTGGCTCCGCTTACTGGTGGCTGTTAAAGAGCGCCCCGGTTCTGGCCGCGTTAGCCGCCATTGCCGGACATAACTGGCCAATCTTCCTCAAGTTTCGGGGAGGCCGGGGGGTGGCCACCTTCTTTGGCGGCCTGCTCGCCCTGTGCCCAGCGGCCGCCCTGTTCAGTGGACAGGTGCTAATTCTTGGTGCCGGCTTAACCCGATTCGCCTCACTGGCTTCCATCACCGGGGCGGTAGCGACCTATGTCATCCTGGTACCGCTGACTATTCTTAATCGTTTCCCCATTGAGTATCTGGCTTACGCTTTAATCGGCACGATAAGTATTGTGGTGACCCACCGAGATAATATCGCCCGCCTGCTGAATGGTAAAGAGCGCAAGATAGGTGAGAATACTGAAATAGCCAAACCACCCCCAGCCAAGACAGGCGCAGGCTAGAACATGCCCAAGATTGCCATTATTGGCACCACTAGCTGGGGCATTACCTTGGGGGTGGTGCTAGCCAATAAAGGGCTAGAAGTCAGACTGTGGGCTCGGAACAAGACGGAAGCCACCGCCGTGAGGCGAAACGGGCCTAATCCCAACCTATTACCTGGTGTCAAATTCCCGCCCAGTTTATCAGTCACTGATTCCTTGAAAGAAGCCCTGGCTAACGCCAAGGCAGTCATTTTAGTGGTACCCTCTCAGAGCATGCGCCAGAACATTAAGCTGGTCGCACCGTACCTTAATGAGTCCATTCTCATCGTAAGCGCGGCCAAGGGGCTGGAGATTGGTACTGGCCAGCGCATGTCACAGGTAGTTATGGACGAAATCGACCCCGAGTTCCGCGCTAATGTCTGCGTCCTGTCCGGTCCTAACCTTTCTCAGGAGATTCTGCAAGATTTGCCGGCGGCCACGGTGCTGGCGTCCGCCGATGAAGCCATCGCGCGCCGAGCCCAGAAGCTGTTAAGCAGTCCCCGACTCTGCGTTTTCACCAACACCGACGTTATTGGGGTAGAATTGGGCGGGGCCTTAAAGAATACCGTTGCCCTGGGGGCCGGCCTCACCGATGGTCTAGGCTATGGTGATAATGCCAAGGCCGCCCTGATTACCCGTGGTCTGACGGAGATAACGGCGCTCGGGGTTGCCCTTGGCGCCAGTCCCCTCACCTTCTCTGGTTTGGCCGGCCTGGGTGATTTAATCACCACCTGTGCCAGTCCGCTGAGTCGCAACCACTATGTCGGCGTGGAACTGGCCAGAGGCCGCTCGCTCAAGGAGATAACCGAATCAATGGACGGGGTGGCCGAGGGAGTGAGCACCACCCTGGCGGTCCGGAACCTCGCTCATAAGATGGGGGTGGAGATGCCGATTACGGAGACCATCTACCGGATTCTCTACGAGAGGGCTGATATCCGCCAAGCCGCCACTGGACTGATGAACGCCGGTGCCGCCCACGAACTGGCCGGACGCAAATGGCGCCTGTTCTCCTCCCTGCGCCAGCGCTCGAAATCAATGCGGCCGACCTGAAAGAGTTTCCCCGCGTAGACCCAAAAGACCTGAGCCTCGTTCCCAGAAGAAGACTCCCCCCAACACAATACTCACACGGCCAGGTTTGATAAGAAACTCGCTTGCATGATATTATGTTCACAAAAAGGTAACTGCCGCGCCGGCAGACCAGCCTTGGGTGTCAGTGGACAACCCTGCGTCTTTTTACTTTTTGGCGGCAGTGATACCTGTCCATTTCGAAAGAAACCGTGCATTTTTCTTGGCTGTCAGAATGACACAGCGCTTGGTGAACTATGTTTCAGTTAAGTCCAGTCGCTAGTATTGCTATTTTACTGGCTGCAGCTCTGGTGGGAGGCATGATCGCTCACCGCCTGAGACAACCGGTCATACTCGGCTACCTTTTCATCGGGGTGGCGGTTGGCCCCCATGCCCTTGGCCTGGTGGGCAACCTGGCGCTGGTTGAGGCAGCCGCGACCATGGGTGTGGCTTTATTGATGTTCACCCTGGGCCTGGAAATCTCAGTGAGCCAGTTCCGGGATGTGGGCAGAGTAGGGCTGTGGGGCGGTACTGCCCAAATCGTGGCTACCTTTGCCCTGGGACTCCTGGCGGGCGTTCTGCTCTTCCGCTGGCCTCTGTCCCAAGCCGCCATATTCGGTCTGATTATCTCCCTCAGCAGCACTGCCGTCTGCCTCAAAATACTCATGGACCGGGGCGAACTGGACTCAGTGCATGGACGCATCATGATCGCCATCCTTGTCCTTCAGGACATTAGCGTGGTGGTGATGATGGTGGTCGTGCCTCTTATGGGTACTACGGTGCAAACCTTGCCCTTATTCATCGCCTTTATTGAGGCCATCGGTAAAGCGGTACTCTTCACTGGCATAGCCATTGTGTCCGGGCTGTGGGTACTTCCCTGGCTAATGGGCCGGGTTGGCGGAGTTAGGTCACGGGAGTTATTTCTACTGACAGTTCTTGTCTTATGCTTGGGAGCCGCGCTGGGCACCCAACTCATCGGTTTATCGGCAGTCTTCGGCGCCTTCCTAATCGGGCTAGTACTGCGAGAATCACGATTTGCCCATCAGGCTCTGGCTGAAATTACCCCGTTGCGGGACATCTTTGCCACCTTGTTCTTTGTTTCTTTGGGTATGCTGCTAAATCCGTTTTTCATGATTGACCACTGGTCCTTGGTGTTAGCGGCGCTGGCGGTTATTATCGTCATAAAATTCTTGGTCGTTTTTACTATCGTAAGGTTCTTCGGTTACAGCGGGAGAATCGCCTCGATAGCCGGTGCCGGCCTCTTTCAGATTGGTGAGTTTGGCTTTATCCTAGCTCAGGCAGGTCTCGCTTCAGGTTTAGTCTCAGAGGACTTCTATTCCTTAATTCTGGCCAGTGCCATCATCACTATGTTGCTGACACCAGTCTCCATGGGGCTGGTCGCGCGATTATACCCGAAGCTAGCCCGGGTCTCCACTGAGAAAATGCCACAGGCTAAAGCGGCGCGAGCCACCGCCAGTTCCAGCCCACCTGAGGAACCAGAGCGCGTCGTGATTGCCGGCTACGGAAGGATTGGGGAGAGTATCGCCAAGGTGCTACAGGACACCGGGATTCCTTACCTGATTGTCGATATTGACCCTGAGCGGATTTCTGCCGCCCGGAGCGGTGGGAGGCCACGCATCTTTGGTGACGCCTCCAACCCTCATGTTCTGGCCAAGGCCGATTTGGCCGAAGCCAGAACGCTTGTCGTGACCTTCCCCGACCCCATTGCGGTAGTCACGACGGTAAAGACGGCTTTACAGATGAACCCGAAACTCAGGATTGTGGTACGGGTCCACCGGGCAAGGGAGGCAGATTTGCTTAAGAATTTGAGCGGTGTGGAATTAATCAGTCCAGAATA
>CAYGYD010000153.1:0-4018 GCA_964354005.1 uncultured Dehalococcoidales bacterium
TTAGGTCACATAGAAAGTCTAGGCAATAGCGGGGATTGGGCAGAAGACTCTGGATCCGTTAAGCTAGGTTCGAATCCTAGTTCCCCAGCCAACTACTTGCAAAATAATAGCAGAATTTAGCTGGCTGCTCGCAAAGAGTTTGCTCCAATGCCAAGACACAAGGGGAAGATCCCTAGAACTGCCCGGCAATCCAAACGAGAGTGGCCGGGTAATATCTTTTCGTTCGCGTTTTAAGATAGAGGATACAGCCACGTAGTTATTGGGGACATTTGCCATTCCATGCGTATATCTGTGGACGAGTTACTGCAAACGCTTAATGGACCTGGAAGATTCTAATCCCCTAGATGGAGCGAGGGCATCAATGTTATATAACTGGCGCACCCAATATCTTTCCGCCACTACGTGCCAGAGCGTTATTCTTTGTACTTGTATTTTTAATGTGGAATTTCAAGCCAAACTGCCGGTTTGTCCCCAACAGTCCAACCGTCATGTCCCGGGGGAATCGCGCCCGTATCGCCAGGGTTAAATTCCTCTTCTTTCCCGTCATTCATCCTTACATGAAGCCTGCCTGAAATGACATAGATAAGATGGTTCACTTGACAGCTTTCAGTCTTCGCAACAGGTTTTACGTCTTTTGACCATTGCCATCCAGGCTCTGCGGTGTCGCGCTGAATGTTAAGAGCGCCCATTTTAATGACCTCGACTTTCAACTTCCCATATTTTTGCGTTTGCTCCGGCTGATTTAGACTCTTTTTCTCGATAGTTGCCATGTTTTGTCCCCCTTTACCTGAATCATTTTCCAGTCTCGACCTTATTAGTATGTGCCTTTTGGCCAACAATTGGTATCCGTAAGAATACGTAATTGACGTGAAAAGCGCCCCTATTTTTCACACACACCTCAATTATGAATCAATGAATATATAATAATCATAAAATCGGAGCGAAAATAGTTACGAAATTGTGTCATTTTCAATTAGCGATCACTGGTTATTGGCAATTTGCGGCATCGTCGGACTCAGTCCCCTTCTTCTCAAACAGAAGTTTCCGTCACTGTCACTCAGCGAGAGACTTTAATTCGAATTAGTCAAGGCGATCTAAGCGAATATTTGACTGACTCGCCTAAGTATACTAAGCTTAATCACTTGGCTACGGATGACACGCCAGTAGTTCCTGTAGTGCCGGGATAAGCTGCTTCTTCTCGAATGAAAGTTCGGGAACTGTCCAAAGTGGCCAGCCAATTCACATTCCACCTTCTTTGCGTTCCTCTGTAGCTGAGCGTGTTTTCTGTTGTCCTTTCCCCGATTTGTTTGCTATAATAGCAAGGCATTGATGATAGACCGGGTGAAAGGAGGCCTTAGGTGACAGAATACTACTATGATGTGGATGTCAAGCGTCATCGGGAAACTCTCTTCGGTCTGAAGAAGGGACTGTTAGAGAGTTTCGGTGCTTTCAATAGCCAGGTTTTCCAGGATGGGGCTCTGTCCCAGAAGACGAAGGAATTAATTGCCGTGGCCTGTGCCCATATAACGCGGTGCCCTTACTGTATCGCCGGGCACACGCGTAGGGCTAAGGAGTGCGGCGCGACTGACGAGGAAATCGCTGAGGCGATATTTGTCGCCGTAGCCATGAACGCCGGTGCTTCGCTAGCCCACTCCTCAATAGCCATGAAGGCGTTAAAATAGACCGCCGGTTCACTTGTCAGAAGGCGCATTCGTCTAGAGGCTTAGGACACCTCCCTCTCAAGGAGGAGATCACCGGTTCGAATCCGGTATGCGCTACCAAGAAAACCAGAGGAGGCGCAGACTTAAGTCTGCGCCTCCTCTATTGTTCGACAACTAAAAATGGGGCTTAAACTCGGGTGCCTTTGAACGGGGCGCTCCCGAAATTGCCCAGCTTGACGGTTCCGGAGATTTCGTTGCCCGTCACCTTGCCATTATACTCAAGCTTCATCTTTCCCATAGGTCCGCTGACCTCCATTGCCCAGGCAACCGCGTCGCCATTGACCGTGCCGCCAGTAAAAGCCTGCGTGCCCTGGTCGCTAGCCATTGAGCCGCTGAGAGAGTTGCCCTCAGCCTTCAGGGTCGCTTTAGCAGTCCTCTTGCCCATCGGTGAGCTAATCTCGATATTGTAGGTTCCATCAACAGCCATGACCCTTTCTCCTTTCTCTTACTTATTTTTGCCTGTTGGCGAGATATGACTGTCTGACAGTATGGCAGTAAACTGGCGCCTTGGTCAATTGAGTCACAACGGCGCTCAATGAACAATTCAAATGCTTTCCCGCACATAACGCCAGTTTATCTCATTCCAGACCCACAGAAGCTGGCCGCACCGGGAGCAGATAACCTGGACCTGACTGTCAGTTTTCCGCTCGTGACAGGTGACCAGCTTCTGGCAACGGGAGCAGTAGGTCTTCTTAGCACACAACTTCATGTGACGACTTCTCTTTCATCCCCTCCCGGAATGTTCAGTTGACCCGAGCAGCAGGTTCGGCCTTGCCCCCGGTTAGCCCTGTCTTTAACTGCGATGTGGTTTCCAGTTGATTGCGATACCCGCACTGTAGACACTGTTCGTACCGGCCATGCTCATCCTCAGCCAGGAAGACATCTCCCCGGCAGCGAACGCATCCTTTAAGTTTCCACATACCGCATCACCTCCTTCCTCAACCAGGTTCCTAGCAAATTAAGCACCATAGGTTAACACAAGTGTCTCTTATTATAATCGGAATAAATTAACAGTCAAGAGGGATGCCATTGGTGTACCCGTGAAAGAAGAAGGGAATGATAGGTTGGGGTTGTCTGGCATCATCTAGCCGAATTCTCCCCTCTCGTAGAGAAGGGCAACGACTACCGCCAGCCCGGCGGTCTCGGCGCGCAGAATCCGGTGCCCCAGACTCACCGGGGCTATTCCACGAGACTCAGCGTAGGCTACCTCTGCCGGGGGAAAGCCACCCTCCGGCCCGACGAATACATTGAAGGTTGACGAAGCTCGGAAAGGCGCTCCCTTAAGAATCCGGGATAAGCCCAGGCCCTTCTCCTCTTCCCAGAGCAGGATAGAGGCATCGTGAGCTGAGTCACAGGCTTCCTGGAAAGAGACCACCGGGTATAAAGCCGGTAACAGGGCTCGCCCTGACTGCTCGGCGGCCTCCTGGATTATCTTCCGCCATCGGGCAAGCTTATTCCCTCCCGGCTTTCTCACCACGCACCGTTCCGAGACGAAGGGAACGAAAGCGCTTACCCCGAGCTCAACACCCTTCTGCAGGACAAACTCAAATTTTTCGGCCTTGAGCAACGCCTGGTATAAAGTCACTTTAACCCCGGGTTCGGCTGCGCCCAAGCTCTTGCCTATCACCTTGCCTTGAATCAGGCCCGGACCCATCTGGTCAATTTCAACCTCACATTCCCAGCCACTGTTATCCAGGAGAATGATATGGTCTTTCGGCTTCAGCCGGAGCACATGGAGGATTTGATGTGCCGGCTCATCCGTAAGTAATACCCTTTCCTGTTTAATCCACTCGGACGGAATGAAGAAACGGTGCATCTGAGTCCAGTAAGCTCCCTTTCCTCAATTTTAGCCACTATTATAACAAGAAAAGAGATTGTTTACTTCTCATCTGGTCGGGGTTGCGGCGTCAACCAAGCAACCAGCCTGTTTTGTATCTATAATCCATGTAATAAGCTTGTCGCATTGTTTAATATTGCTTTCTTAACTTTTTTTATAATATAATATGAATTGACGCAACCGGCAGGTAATTTATGAATGTGTAGGATAAGGCATGGCAGGTAAGGACTATTACAGTATACTGGGCGTGAAGCGGAGTGCCACGGAACAGGAGATAAAGCAGGCTTACCGGCGTCTGGCTCGAAAATTTCATCCGGATGTTAACCCCGGCAACAAGAATGCCGAGCCCCGGTTCAAGGAAATCAACGAGGCCTACGAGGTACTGTCCGATAAGGAGAAGCGGGCGAAGTATGACCGCTACGGCGACCAGTGGCAGTATGCCGACCAGTTCGCCAAAGCC
>CAYGYD010000154.1:0-3962 GCA_964354005.1 uncultured Dehalococcoidales bacterium
TATCTCCTAGGTCGGTCACCGATTTAATTCGGTGCATCTCCTTCCTCTCGCTATCCAGCGGTTAAGGTGCTTTTATTTTTTTTACTACCTCACCCCCTTATTAGTCCCCCTCTCCTTAAAAGGCGAGGGGAAGAAATTGAAAGAGGGGCGCAAGCTCCTCTTAGACACCCCATATACTAATTATTACCGCTCAGATTCACCACTTTCCTGCTTCTCTCAGAATTTTTGCTATAATGGCAATGATGAACTATCTCAACAAATGGGGTATTTTTAAAATGGTTAAAAATGGTCTACCTTTGTGTCCATGCGGTTCTGGAAACTTGTATGAAAAATGTTGTTATAAGAAAAAAGGAGCCGATGGGGAGCCTTTGTTTTACAAAGGGGCTATGACAAGTAATGATGGAGGACACACTTGGCATCCTATTCCTAATGTCAGGTTTGCAGCCATTGTTGTAGGTCAGGCTATAGATAAACACCGAGAGTATGCCAAAGACTTGGTGGCCAAATCAACATTGACTGAAAGGTTTCACGAAAAGTTCATAAATTCCTATGGGCTGTTTTATCGATCATTTGAACAGTTGCTTAAGGCTTGTCAGACGCCCAGCGGCAAAGGGGTGTCTTTCCAGATGGATACGATTGACGTGCGGAAATGCTGGAAAGAATATTTGTTACACGGCAGAATTTTGCTTGATTTTTTGGGTTTACACTCCAGAACGACTTTGGGATTGAGTCAGGATATAGGTGGTTTAAACGAAAAGAAGTTTGATCTCTTATTGACTACTCTTCAGAAGCTGGGGGCAAGAGACAAGAAGTTTCTAGATATAAAAGCAGAATTGGAACCATTAAGAGATGATATTGTCGCTTTTATTCGGTTTAGAGATAAGGAAAAACTACCTCAGGATACCATTGTTGACTTTCCAGTTATTGATAGCGAGTATGGTTTAGTTAAAGACGGGAAGGTTAGTGTAAACGGGGACGCTTTCGATATGGTCAAATTTATCAAGAAATCTCACGAGTCTATACACAAATTGACATTGATCTTGTTGGGTATTAGTCACTAGTTAGTGACAAACATAAGCGTGAAAATGTAAACATTCCGATGTTCGTGCAGATAAACAAGTAATCAGGCGAGAGTATTAGAGGGGGAATTTCCCCTCTTTATTCTTTTCTCCCCCTTCCCTTGCTAATGGAAGGGGGGCAGAGGGATGGATTATTTAAAAGTCTTTCTAAGCTTAAGTTTGATTTTTCACAAGCTTTCTTCTACAATCAGTTACGATTTGTGGGCCATTAGCTCAGTTGGTTAGAGCACGGCCCTGATAGGACTAGGTCTCTGGTTCGAGTCTGGAATGGCTCTTATTTCCTGGTTGTATGCGAGCGTCCTGCGGCCGGGGGGGACATTGTTTGCCTAGAACTTAACTGTACGAGGAGACCAGGTGAAGGGTGTCAGCACTTACTTTACCGGAAGCCGTCGGATGAAATATATCCTGCTTTCGCTGGTCATGTTAGTGGTCTCTGACGGTCTGATAAGCCAATTCCTAACGAAGTACGGCCTGGGCCGTGAAGGCAACCCATTCCTGCGCACCTTTGTCAACGAGGGAAGCTTCCTACTAGTGAAGGTGGCCGGGGCGCTTTTGGCCGCACTCATACTGTGGGATGTATACCGAAAGCGACCCAGGCTGGCACTCATTAGCAGTCTTGTGTTTGTGGCCTTGTACACAGGAATCATGTTCTGGAATCTGCTTGTTTACTTCACTGGCCAGATGTAGCACCCCCGTGAAACACCAGTCCGAGCTTAGCCGACCACTGGCGACGGAGAGTCGTGACCCGCTGGCTAGGAGGTTCAGATTAGAAGCCCCGGCGAACGGTTAAGTGCTGGGCTGAATTTCCAGTCCTGAGGAAGCAATTAAAGCGGGCGTTTAAGAGGGGCGAAGCCCGTGAATAGGAGAGTTGAGAGAGCAAATCATCTCTTGAGAAGGGCGTCTAAGAGGGATACAGTCTCTCTTTCATGAAATTTTCCCCTCTCCTTCTAGGAGAGGGGGCTAGGGGGTGAGGTTCTAAGCAAGAAGGAGAGTCAGAGAGGCGAAGCCTCTCTCAAAAAACCATATCCCCTTCCCCTTGACAAGGGGAAGGGGATTAAGGGGATAGGGCTTAACTACAATTAAGGAGGTGAGGTTCCATGGCTAAACCGCGTAAAAGCTGGCGCGAAAAGTTGCATGAAAGTAAAGGCTTGCCTTTTGTCGAGCCCATCCCGCCTAAAATGACCCGTACCTGGGGCACCGGTACCATCTGCGTACCGGCACCTCTGGAAGTAGACGAGATTATGCGGAGTGTGCCGGAGGGCAAGCTGATTACAGTCAACCAGATACGGGAGATAGTGGCCAGAAGGCACGGCGCGACGATTGGCTGACCGATGGGGACCGGCATATTTGCCGCGATTGCGGCCCGTGCGGCCGAAGAAGACGCCGCCGAAGGCAAGAAGGACATTACTCCCTACTGGCGCACCCTGAAGGTGGGCGGTCAACTTAACGAAAAATACCCCGGCGGCGTAGAAGCCCAGGCTGCCCATTTGAAAGCCGAAGGCCACACTATTGAGCTGGGCAAAGATGGCAAGCCTCGCAAAGTGAAGGACTTTGAAAAGGCACTGGTGGAGGGGTAAATAGAAAAAGTGCCCAATAACCTGAATAAGGATATCAAAGATGATATATAGTAAAGATATTTGGGACATAATTCAAGCTAAAATTCCAAGAGGGCACTGGGTTCCGCTAGAGGAAATATATCAACTGGTAGAAAAGCATGGGAATTTGGATGCTGAAGACTTTCATCCGCAGTCTCCTACTTCATATATACCAAAATGGAAACGGAATGTCAGAAATGTTCTTCAGTATAGAAAGAACACTGGTGAAATTCTATGGGATAGAGAGGCAAGGTATTTGTTACCGCAAGCTAGATGAAAGTCCGTGATATAATCAGGATGATTGAGGAGGACGGCTGGTATCTGGTGGCCACTCGTGGCAGTCATCGCCAGTATAAACACCCCACCAAGCCGGGACGCGTTACCATTGCTGGCAATCTAGGTCACGATTTGGCACCGGGGACACTGAATAGCATTCTGAAGCAGGCACAACTCAGGAGGTGACCCTATGCAAAAGTATCTAGTAATCTTTGAAAAGGCAAATGGTAATTACTCTGCCTATTCTCCTGACCTGCCGGGCTGTATTGCCACCGGGGCCACTCGCAAGGAAGTGGAGAGGAATATCAAAGAAGCTATCAGCTTTCATATTGAGGGGTTGCTGAAGGACGGTTTACCTCTACCTGAGCCGGCGTCTTTTACCGAGTATATAGAAGTTTAATATGGAAACATCCCCTTCTCCCAGATTCACCATATAAGGAGATTACTATGCTCAAAGGTAAAGTCCACAAATACGGGGCTAATATTGATACGGATGGGATTATTCCGGCGCGGTACCTGAATCTCTCGGAGCCGGCGGAGCTGGCCATCCATTGCATGGAGGATATTGACGCCGAGTTTGTCAGGCGGGTCAGGCCGGGGGATATTATCGTAGCCACCACCAACTTCGGCTGTGGCTCGTCGCGGGAGCACGCCCCGCTGGCCATCAAAGCCTCGGGCATCTCCTGCGTCATCGCCCAGAGCTTCGCCCGCATCTTCTTCCGCAACGCCATCAACATTGGCTTGCCCCTCCTTGAGTGCGAGGAGGCGCCGGACAATATCCAGGCGGGAGATGTGGTGGAGGTCGATTTGGCCGCTGGCACCATCAAGAACCTGGGTAACGGGAAGACCTTCACCGCCAAGCCCTACCCCGACTTCATGGCCGGGATTATTTCCGCCGGCGGGCTGATTGAGTATACTAAGAAAAGACTGGGGGTGAAATAACCTCACCCCCTAAACCCCCTCTCCTCAAGAAGGAGAGGGGGAAGTAAATTATGGAAAGAGGGGCGTCAGC
>CAYGYD010000155.1:0-3940 GCA_964354005.1 uncultured Dehalococcoidales bacterium
GTGTGCGGTTGCCCCTGGATATCTTCCTGGTGGCCAGCGCTAACCCGGAAGACTACACCAGTCGTGGACGGATTATCACGCCCCTTAAAGACAGGTACGGGGCTCAGATACGGACTCACTACCCGGTGAGCATTGAAGACGAAATCACCATCGTGGAGCAGGAGCGGCGGCAGTTCAGCGGCGATGACTTTGACTGCTATGTGCCAAAGTATATGAAGGAGATTATCGCCGAACTTACTCACTTCGCCCGGAAGAGCCCGGATATTAATCAGCGCTCCGGGGTCAGTGTTCGCGTGTCAATCGCTAACTACGAGACCATCATCAGCAACGCTGTCCGGCGAGCGATTACCCTCGGTGAGAAGCTGGCGGTGCCGCGCATCAGCGACCTGGCCTACATTCTCGCTTCGACCACCGGCAAGGTTGAGCTGGAGAGTTTTGAAGATACCCGGGAAGAGAAGCTTCTGGACGATTTGACCAAGAAAGCGGTGTTCACGGTGTTCAATCGCTATTACCAGTTGCCCCGGCTGGAGGAGTTGGTCACACAGTTTAACAGTGGCTTCAGTGTGGAAGTCTCAGACACAATGCCAGCCAAGTCCTATGTACGCAATGTCAAGGAAGTCATGGGCCTGGCCAAGGTGGTCAAAGGGGTGGACGACTCGGAGAGGCCGGAGGCGATAGCTTCAGCCGTGGAGTTTGTTCTGGAAGGCTTGCATCTCAACAAGCGATTGAACAAGTCAAAGCTGGAAGGCAAAACAGTCTATCGGCGGTGAGGCGGTAGCTATGGGAAGATTTCGTTATTCCGAGTGGGACGGGACTCAGGACATCTTTGAGTTGGACGCGGATGCGCTCATGGAGGAGCTGGGACGCAATATGATGTCCTATGGCGACCTCTCTTACGCTCTGCGCCTAATGCAGCGCGGCGGTCTGCAGGATAGTCAGGGTCGGCGTTTGCCCAGCATTCAGGACTTGCTCCAGCGACTTCGCCAGCGGCGGCAGAGTCAACTTGACCGATATAATCTCGGCTCGGTCATGAAGGAGATACGGGAGCGGCTGGACAACATACTGAAGACGGAACGACAGGGAATTGAGCGCCGACTAGAGGATACCCGGCAGAAAGCTAAGGAGCCGGGGGTCGGTCCGGTCAGTCCGGAGATACGGGAGAAGTTGCTCAAGACGATGGAAGATATGGCCAGCCAGCATCTGAAGAAGCTGGACGAGCTGCCACCGGACACTGGCGGTCAGATAAAGGAACTCTCCCAGTATGACTTCATGGACGATGATGCCCGGCGCCAGTTTGATGAGCTGATGGACATGCTCAAGCGGCACGCCATGCAGTCATACGCCCGCGACCTTGTCCAGAGCTTCAAGAATATGGACCCCAATGCCCTGGCCAGCATCCGGCACCTGGTTGAGGCCATCAACCAGATGCTGGAGCAACGGTTGAGAGGCGAGGAACCGGATTTCCAGAAGTTCATGGAGCAGTTTGGCGCTTTCTTTGGACCAGAGCCGCCGCAGAGTCTGGATGAGCTGGTTGAGCGTCTGCAGAACCAGATAGCCCAGGCACAGTCCTTGCTGGACAGTATGTCGGCGAAAGACCGGCAGGCGCTGGAAGAACTACTCCAATCAATGATGGACGAAGCTACCCAGTACGAGCTGGCCAAGATGGCGGCTAACCTGGAAACCCTCTTCCCGAGCGAGAAACTGCGCCGGCAGTATCCTTTCACTGGCGAGGAGTCTCTCTCCTACAGCGAGGCCCTCAAGCTGATGGAAAAATTGCAGAAGATGGAGGAGCTGGAGGGTCAGCTACGGGAATCGCAATATAGTCGTTCGCTGGATTCGGTTAACGAGAAATTGGTCAAGGAACTGATGGGCAACGAGGCCTCGGAAGAGCTGGATAGGCTGCGCAGCATCACCAAAGTTCTGGAAGAGGCGGGCTATATCCGCTGGAAGGACGGCCGTTACGAATTGACGCCGCGCGGGATGAGGAAAATCGGGCAGAAGGCTCTGGAGGATATTTTTGCCCAACTGAGGAAAGACCGTGCCGGTGCCCATAGGCTCAGTTTGAGAGGGCAGGGTGGTGACAGAATAGAGGAGACCAAGCGGTTTGAGTTCGGCGATGATTTTCAGCTCCATCTCCAGAAAACGATTATGAATGCCATACAGCGGGAGCCGCACAAACCGCCCATGAAGATGAAGGTGGACGACTTTGAGGTCTTCAAGACCGAGGCAGTGACGCGGTCGGCGACGGTCTTGATGCTTGACTTGAGTCTATCCATGCCGATGCGGGGCAATTTCCAGGCGGCCAAGAAGGTAGCCATTGCCCTGGATAATCTTATCCGGACGCAGTATCCCAAGGACACTCTCTACATCGTGGGTTTCTCCAGCTATGCCCGGCAGATAAAGAAGGAAAGCCTGTCCTACATGAGCTGGGACGAGTTCGACCCTTACACCAACATGCAGCACGGCTTCTACCTGGCCCGGAAGCTCCTGTCCAAGGAACTGTGCAGTAATAAGCAGGTAATCTTGATATCGGATGGCGAGCCAACGGCCCACTTTGAGGGCGAAGAAGTCTACTTCCAGTATCCGCCCAGCCTGCGTACCCTGCAGTTGACGCTGAGGGAAGTCAGAAAGTGCACGCAGAAGGGCATCGTCATCAATACCTTCATGTTAGAGAGCGGGCGTTTTCTCGGTGCCTTCGTGACGCAGATGGCACGCCTTAATAAGGGGCGGGTCTTCTTCACCAGCGCCGACAGCCTGGGGGAATACCTGCTGGTAGACTACATCGGTAACAAGCGGAAGAAACTCTAAGCACGGGTGTAGCGGCTAATTTTCCTTGAAGCCTCTCTCCAAGTCGGAAAGGAATCTCTCAACTTCCGGGGACAGGTGGGGTGGTCGCTCTTCATGTCTGGTTCTGAGGCGCTCTTCGTAGTGGGCCTCTATTTCCCGGACAATGGCTTTCAGTTGCGGGTTTTTGTCTAAGGCCTGATTAATCTCGTCCAGTTGTTCCTTTGCTTTGCCGTAATAGGCCTCGTCTTTGGGGATGCCGTACAGCAAGCTCAGCATTTCCATGAGCCGAGCTGCGCCAGAATAATCCTCATCGAGTTGAGTGTACTGCGGCAGGTGCACGATGAGGCTCATCGTTTCCATCCCCATCTCCGGGGCACGCTGAGTAACCAGGTAGGTAATGGTCGTCGGCCCCTGGTAGTTGCTGGACTCCACGCCCAGTCGTTCCAGTTCCTGCGTCACTCGCCGGCCGACGGCACCGCCGGTGACAATCAAGGGACGAGTGTGGGGTACATAGTCGTACATACTGCCGATGAGATAGTAGCGGGTGACGCCAAACCGGGCGAGGAGTCGCGAGATTGATTCAACATAGACATCGCTGTGGCTGTGTGGCTCCAGGAGATGGAGAAAAAGGAAGTCGTGCCCGGCGGGCTGTTGGGCGTAGGTAATATAGGTATTGGGGACGATAACCTCGCGGCGGCCTTCCTTGAAAAGGCTGGTCGGACGATAGCGTGTGAAGTCAAAGAAATTACCGGGTCGGACTATCCGGGCTAATTCCTTAGCCTGAAAATGCTTCTCCAGCCAGGCCAGAGTCAGCGTGCCGGCACTGCCAACATCAATCCAGGGGTCCAGCATCGCCAGAGCGTGCGGCTCCTTCAATTCCGGCACCGGCTCATTCAGCTCAAAAGCCCCGAGTCTCATATTTATATTGTAACACAAGCCAGGTGGGTTTAGGTAAATTATCAAGCGTTGTTTAGAACTAATTTTTACAGGTGTGCGGAAAGTCTGAGGCAAATCAAATGTAGCGGGCTCAAATTGATATTACCGTATCACTGTTATAGAATAAAAGGAACCAAAATGAGTATGGCCAAACAGCTCTATCAGCTTCAGGAAGTCGACCTTGAGCTTGAATCAAAAGAGCAGGCGGTAAAACAGA
>CAYGYD010000156.1:0-3923 GCA_964354005.1 uncultured Dehalococcoidales bacterium
TGTCATTGCGAGCGAAGCGAAGCAATCTCATAGGCGAAAGGCAGAGATTGCCACGAGCACTAACGTGCTCTCGCAATGACAGGGCGCATTCATTGCCGATAACCTGCAACCAAACAGAACCAAATGACTGGCGTCTTGACATTAGTGTTAAAATTGATGGTGATAACGAGGTGGCCGAGTAAAAGCCATGTCAGTATTGCCATCAATGCCACACGCTAAGGTGATTATCAACCCGGTGGCCGGCGCTTCTTCCACACGACGGAAATGGCCGCGAATCAGTCGTCTTCTGAAAGGCATTGGCCTTTCCTTCGATTATGAGTATACTGAAGGTGTTGGGCACGCCATAGAGCTGGCCCGGGCGGCAGTTAGTGACGGTTATCCCTACCTGGTGGCGGTGGGTGGCGACGGCACGGTAAACGAGGTGGCTAATGGCATCCTGTGCTCCACCAATGCCAGCACGACCTCTCTGGGGGTCATCAGCACCGGTACGGGGAGTGATTTTGCCCGCTCGATGGGTCTGCCGCGGCATTATGTTAACGCCTGCTCAGCTCTGACTCACGGGCGGAAGGCATTGATTGATGTTGGCATCGTTGAGTACCGGCACAAAGGTCAAACCCAGCAGCGCTACTTTGTTAATGCGGCCGGCATTGGTTTTGATGCTGCGGTAGTGCAGGCTACGGAGCGCCTGCCCAAATTCTTTGGCGGTACTGTGCCCTATGTCTTTGGCCTGTTGCGTACCCTCATCAGCTACCACAACAAATCTGTGGTCGTACGCATCGGTGATAAAGTTGAAAAGACTCGTGTCGTCACGGTGGCGGTGGCCAATGGCGGTTACTTCGGCGGCGGGATGCATGTTGCCCCGGACGCCAGCCTGAATGATTACCTGTTTGATGTCATGATTGTCAGAGACATGGGCAAGTTTGAGCTACTGCGGGCGTTTCCGAGGGTGTATAAGGGCACCCATGTGACTCACCCCAAGGTTGTAATGGGCAAGGCCGCCGAGGTTACGGTGGAATCACCCGAGCGGATTCTGGTTCACGCCGATGGCGAACTGCTGGGCGAAGGCCCGGTCTCTTTCCGCCTCATGCCGGCCGCTTTGAGTATTATGGTCTAAGCACGCTCCTTATCCATGTTCTCCCCTTGATATACGCCACGATAGCCTTTGGTTGCGCCGGTGAGCTGGAAAAAGATAAGTTGCACCACTCGGGCATTTTTCTGCAGGTGAAATCCTTGTGGATTGTATACCACCATTAGAGATTGAGAGCGCCCGGAGTAGCCGGCGTCCCACACGGCAGTTTCAATGGTGACACCACAGCGGAGCAGGCTTGACCGGGGTCGGGCTAATGCCATAACATTAGTCGGCAGGTGAACAACCTCATTGTAGGTGATGATATAAGCGCCGGGCATGAGATTGAGGAAACCCAGCCCGTCGAACACCAGCGGGGCCAGGCCAGACACCGCCCTTTCACTGTTGTTGATGGCGATTCGGCCCGGTGTCTGAAGCAGGGCCACATCACGGAGGGTAAGGTCGATGCCATTGGGCTGTAGCTGGGCCTCAAGGTCAATATACCCTTCTATCAGAGGTGGCTTTTGTTGTAGCCGCCGCTGGATATCTGACCGGGATGAAACCGCCGTCATCGGTACCAGTATAACATTTCTTGGTTTCGTAAGATAAACAAGTAACACCGGCGTCTGAAGGGGGCGGAGTTGAAAAAAATACCCTACAAGCTTCTGGTCGTGGACGTAGACGGCACGCTGTTAGACAAGAATGGAGCTCTCTCGGCTGAGGATAGAGAGGCGCTGGCCAAGGTTAGCCACTCCGGTATCCGGGTCTCTCTGTCTACCGGTCGAGCCAGTCAGGCCTGCCGGAAACTCATTGACCAGTTATCGCTGGACGGCTATCACATGTTCTCCGATGGCGCGATAGTCAGCGACCCCATCACAGGCGATGAGGTCTATGCTCAGCCAATCAGCAGCGCTCTGGCCCGGCAGATTGTCGAGTTCATCCATCGGCACGAGATGAACATGGACCTCTTTTCGTCCTCCCGTTACTTTGTCGAGCGAGAGACCTGGGCCACTGATATCCGTCGTGAATTCTTCGGTCTTCAGCCGGTCATGGTCGATTTCAATCAGCTCTGGCAGAAGGAGAGGATTATCAAAGGGACGCTGCTGGTACGTTCTCCGGAAGAAAAGGCCAAAGCGGAGAGATTCCGCCAGCACTTTAGCCGTCGCCTCAGCTTCTCCATGACTAAGACCCCGGCTTACCCGGAGATAGACTTTATCAATGTGCTGACCATCGGCGTCTCCAAGAAGAAAGCCCTGGAAGCTCTGGCCCGGCATCTGGAGATAGCCATGACTGAGATTATGGCCATTGGGGATGGGGCAAACGATGTTTCTATCCTTTCCTCAGTTGGTCTGGGGGTGGCGATGGGCAATGCCCCCGATGAGGTCAAGGCCGTGGCCGACTATGTTACCCGGGATGTCGACCACAGCGGTGTGGCCGCAGCGATTAAACGGTTCCTGCTGTAAAGTAAGTTTTTCGGGTGAAGGGTCTAGGGCAACCCATTGCCGACAATCCAAGCACTATATTAAACTAAGTGGGGGGAGGTACGTTATGGAGCTTAAAGGAAGCAAGACTGAGGCAAACCTGCTCAATGCGTTCACCTGGGAACTGCACGCCAAAGCGCGCTATGAATATTTCGCCGCGGCTGCCAGAGAAGCCGGCCTGGAACAAGTGGCCGATATTTTTTGGGCGACAGCACAGAATGAGGCAGAACACGCTCGCCACGAGTTTGAATTCCTGGGCGCTGCCGGGGAAACAAAGGCTAATCTGATTCTGGCCATTGCCCGCGAGCACGAGGAAGCCGCCAGGCTGTATCCAGAAGCCGCCGATAGGGCTAAAGAGGAGGGTTTTGCGGAGATTGACGACTTCTTCCGCCGCATGGGCCAGGTTGAGGAGAGGCACGAAAAGAATTTTCACGAGATACTGGAGGCACTGGAGAAGGGCGGGACTTTTCGGGGGCGGACGGTGGGACACTCGGCGCTTGAGATGGCTCAGGTGATGTTGCCCCACCAGGCCAATCCGGCCGGGTTTGTCCACGGTGGGGAGTTAATGAAACTGATGGACAACTGTGCCGGTGTGGTGGCCGTCCGGCACTGTCGAACCAATATCGTCACCGCCACGGTAGAGGATATCAGATTTCAGAGTGCGGTGCGGGTCGGCGACCTGGCTGTTGTTCGAGGCAAAATCACCTTCACCAGCCGCTCCTCAATGGAAGTGCGCATCGATGTTGAGGCTGAAGACCTTCTCTCCGGCCAAAAGCGGCCCGCGGTGACGGCCCACTTTGTGATGGTCGCCCTGGGCGCCGACGGCAAGCCAGTTGAGGTGCCGCCACTTATCCTGAGCACCGAGGAAGAGCAGAGGCTCTTTAACGAGGGCCGAGCCCGCTACGGAGCCCGCAGAACTTCTTCCGGAAAGCAACCCGACTGATGTGATACCAGACTCGGCTCTTTTTGAGAGCTTTCAGCCGAGCCGGCGACTTCTCTTTATTTATCGCCGGAACAGGCGTTTCCACCACGGTTTCTTACCACCGAACCCCTCAACAACGAAGGAGTGTTCGCACCGGCCACAGCGCCAGACCCGGAATTGCTCGTTGTAGTATGTCTCGGAACTGCCGCAGCGAGGACAGGCTGTCCTTATCCTTTTCGCGGTTTCCTTGTCCATTCTTTTCCAGTAGGCCTCATTCCAGCCGGGACGCCCGGACACTTTCAACCTCCTGCCTATATGTGCAGTTCAATAATATCACCGTCCTGTAAGATGTGACCCCGCTTCACCATCATGCCGTCGTGTTTACCCGACCCCCAGACGCGGGCGAATTTCAGCTTAGCCAGTAAATCCTTGTGGAGGCTGTAGGCGGCATCCT
>CAYGYD010000157.1:0-3916 GCA_964354005.1 uncultured Dehalococcoidales bacterium
GGCTTTCTGGCCGGCCAGGATATGCTCCTCAGCGGTCACGCCTTTGTTGACATAACGTAATAGCTCGTCATCACCGGTCTCCAGTCCGATGTGGATTCGGGAAAGGCCGGCCTGGTACAGTTGGCTGAGTTCCTCCGGCTTTTTCTTGACAATGGTCTTTGAGCGGGCGTAGGCGGTAATCCGGGTCAGGCTGGGGAAGGTCTCTTTCAAGTATTTTATGACCTCTACCAGTTGGTCGGTGTACAATATGAGCGTGTCAGCGTCCTGCAAAAAGGCTGTCCTGGTGCCGAGGCAGAGCCAGTTGAAGACGGTGACCACGGAATTGAAATTCCGAAGCTCACTCTCATTCAGTCTACTGGTGTCCCGGCTATTGAGGAGACTGTTCTGGATAACGGTGCCAAGTGGCTCTACCCGACCCCCGTAACCGAGCTTCCAGGATAGGGCCTTAATCTCGTTGACGATGGCCTTTACCGAGTTGATATCGGCCTTTATCTCATCAACCGACCTCAACTGGAAACGCTCATGGTTGTACGGTGAGCCGTAGCAAAAGCCGCATTTGTTCCAGGGGCAGTTCCGGGTAACCCGGAGCAGAAGTGAAGCACTGCCACCTTCGCTGGGCGGGCGTATTGAGCCAATCTCAAAGGAATACTGCTTGAGTTTGGTCAAATCAATTTTGCCCGGACTACCCATTCGCGAAAGAAAAGTCATGGCAATATTCCCCAACTCCCATTATAGGGGAACCAGACGGAGTGAGCAAATTAGCTGAGGCTAGAGATTGCTGGCTCTAGCCAGATAGTGGCGCCAGCGCGCTTCAACTCGTTGCTGTAGCTCGTTGATTTCTGTCTTGGTCATGTTGCGGAACCGGCTCTGCTTCCGGATGTACTCCCGCACTGGCTTGAGTGTTCCCTTGCGCGCCAGAGATTCGCTCGCGGAAGTCAGGTGGAAGACGCCGTTCTCCACCTCGTACAGCACATTCAGTCCGGTGGTGACAGCCAACTCACCGATTTTGATGGTATCGCTGAAGGGGAAGCCCCACCCTGGCGGACAAGGGGTGAAGACATGGATAAACCTGGTGCCGGTTATGGCTCTGGCTTTCCTGACCTTTTCGTATAAGTCGAGTGGGTAGGCGGCGTTGGCGGCGGCCACATAGGGGATGCCGTGGGCTTCCATGATAGCGGTGATGTCTTTCTGGACTTGCTGTTTGCCCAAAATTGGTGTTGTTCCGGAAAGAGCGCCCCGCGGTGTTGAGCCGGAGCGCTGATTACCGGTGTTCATATAGCCTTCGTTATCGTAGCATACATAGATGAAATCAGCCCCTCTTTCCGCGGCACCACTCAGTGCCTGGATGCCGATATCGTGGGTGCCACCATCGCCGGCGATGGCCAGCACTGTCATTCCTTTCTTGCCTAACGCCCTCAGTCCGGCGACCAGACCGGTGGCTGAGGCGGCGGTGGAGGCGAAGGGGGTATTGACGCAGGGCACGGTAACCGAGGTGATAGGGTACATGCCATGCAGTACGGTGAGGCAACTGGCGGGCACCGTGACAATGGTCTGCCCCTCCAGCGCCTTCAGGATATGACGGTAAGCGAGAGACAGGGCACAGCCGGGACAGGCCCGGTTGCCCGGCAAAATATATTCTTTTTCACTGAGATTGACGGCATTGGTTTTCACTCAGCGACCTTTCAGATGTAGCATATCCACTCGGGGTACTCAGCGTTCAAAGCACCTTTTCCCATTAACGGCAAGGATTTCATGATAGCATCAGCCAGCTCGCGGGCTTTGACATCCCGTCCCCCCAGCCCGACGATTAAGTTTCTGACGACGGCCTTAATATCACTGCCGTAAAGAGCCGCCTTGATTTCGGCACAGGTGGCTCCTTCGGAGCCATAACTGATATTCTTGTCAAAGACAATGACCAGGCGGGCTTTTTTCAGCGCCTGCAAAATATCGGCTTTGGGAAAAGGTCGGAAGACGCGCAGGCCCAGGACGCCAACCTTATGCCCCTTTTCCCGCAGCATATCGGCGGCGACGATAGCTTCCATGGCCAGACTGCCCATCGCCACTATAACAATATCGGCGTTATCCAGCCTATCGCCCCAGAGCATATTGGCGTAATCTCGACCAAACCGTTCGCCAAACTCCTGACCTACCTTGATTATCGTAGCCCGTGAGTTCTGTAGAGCCTCCTGCAGGAGATACCTTAGTTCCATATATCCGTGGCAGAGCACACCCTCAACATTCACCCTGGGGTTGGCTAGGGTTACCAAGTTGTAGTTCTTGGGATTGGCCGGGTCAAGGATGGTGTGAGGCTGGTATGGCGGCAAGAATCTGTCCACATCTTCTTGCGATGGGATACTCACTGGCATATCGGCATGGGACAGGACGTAGCCATCGTAGCAGACTATCACCGGGACATAAACGGTCTCGGCAATCTTGTAAGCCTGAATGATTGAGTCCAGGATTTCCTGGTTATTCCGGGCATATATCTGTATCCAGCCGGTGTCTCTTTGGGAGATGGAATCCTGTTGGTCATTGAGTATGTTCCATGGTGCCCCCAAAGCACGGTTGACGCACGCGAGCACCACGGGCAGACGAGCTCCGGCTGTCCAGTGCAACATCTCGTGCATGTAAGCCAGACCGTGAGAACTGGTGCCGGTGAAGGTCCGGGCGCCAGCCATGGAGGCTGAGACGCACACGGTGAGGGCACTGTGCTCGCTCTCGACCGCAACATACTCGGCTTTCAGCTCCCCTCCCTCCACGAACTCCGAGAGCGCTTCAGTGAGCGGTGTCTGGGGGGTAATGGGATAGGCGGCGATTACTTGGACACGGGCCAGCCTAGCGCCCCGCGCCGCCGCTTGGTTGCCGTCCAGTATTTGAATATCAGCCTTTTTGCTTGCTCTAACCAGAAGCGAACTCCTCTTCACTGACCAGGGTTATGGCCTGCACCGGACAGACGGTGGTGCAGACGCCGCACCCTTTACAGTACTCCAGGTTTATCTGAACGGGAATGGTCTTGCTGATGACAGCGTCCGGGCAATAGAGCCAGCAGAGAAAGCAGACCGGCTTGTTTTGTCGGGCCGGTGTGCACCTGGTGTGGTCAATTACCGGTCGGGCATTGCGCCACTCGCCGGTGCGGCCGGCTTCACCAATGCCTGGCGAGGACTCGTCACAGATATGTTGGCAATCCCTGGTTCCCATTCTTAGTTTGCTCTCTGAAGCCTGGTTATTTCGTGGGTCTTTTCAATGGCGGCGAGGTTAATCTCTATCGCCTTATTAGAAAATCGTTCTCTTATCACTTTTTCTATGCTGTCCAGGTCGACCACATCGGTTGCTTGTACTAAGGCGCCGAGAATGGCGGTATTGACTACGGGGAGTCCGGCGATGACCAGCCCCAGCTGCTGGCAAACCTTGGTGGCATCGGCTGTGGCGATATTGAAATTACCATTGAGATTAAGGTCTTTGGGCTGATAGCGGAAATTCACCACGAGCCACCCGTTGCTGTTGAGTCCGCTGGTTACTTCGGAGTATTTCAGAAGGGTGTGGTCGAGAACCACGACAACATCGGGGTTTTCCACCTGTGACACGACCATCACTGGTTCCGGCGAGATTCTGGTTGAGGCACTGACCGGTGCACCCCGGCGCTCCGCTCCAAAGGAAGGGGCGGCGGTTACTCCTCGGTAGCCCTTCAGGTAGGCCGCCTGGGCCACTATCTTGGCGGCGGTGATTGCCCCCTGCCCGCCCCGCCCGTGCCATCTGATCTCGTAGGGTCTTGACTTCATAACCTTCTTTTCTAGAGTCGCTTACTACTGGGCGTTACTATGAATGCTAACTCTCATTGAATGGCTATGTCAAATGCTGGACTACTATCGGCTCAGGAACAGCAGCGGCGGTTGAGATGCCGCGCTGAAAAACAAAA
>CAYGYD010000158.1:0-3858 GCA_964354005.1 uncultured Dehalococcoidales bacterium
ACCTTGTTCCCTTTCTCTTTCATTGCCCGGGCGATGGGCATGATGACGGCCACGGCAAAACCGCCGGCAATACAGACAACCGTCCCAAATTTCTCAATATGGGTGGGTACGCCCAGAGGGCCGACGAAATTGGCGATAGAGTCACCGGCGTTCAGTGTGGCCAGTCGGTGGGTGGTGGCCCCGACCTCCATAAAGACGATGGTAACGCTGCCCTCTTCCCGGTTCCAGTCAGCGATGGTCAGCGGAATACGCTCGCC
The DNA here is from genome assembly GCA_964354005.1 of uncultured Dehalococcoidales bacterium. Classification (GTDB taxonomy): domain Bacteria; phylum Chloroflexota; class Dehalococcoidia; order Dehalococcoidales; family UBA2162; genus CAVSBN01. The sequence goes on from CAYGYD010000158.1 coordinate 258, forward strand.
TTTTTCGTCAATCCGGACCATGACAAACTGTCCCGGTTGGGCCTTCTTGGCAATAGCGGGTGCATCGAGCTTGAACAGGTGGATGTTGGCTACCAGGTCTTGCCGCAATAGAATCTTATACAACTATCTGCACCTCCGGATGCTCAGTCTATTGACTTTGGCAGTCGCCAATCTGACTCTGTCTCGGTCAATGTCTCCTCTCCAGTCAGGGCTCGCTCAATATATACCCCGGTGTGGGGGCACCGGGGTAATAATACGCCGTATTGCACAGAACCGTTCTTAAAGTGGAACTGCTCAACTCACTTAGTAGTTTATCACCAAAAGACCCCCTAATTCAACATCAGGGGCGGGCTTGACGGACACATGTGATTAGCCTATCATTGGTAAAAACTCATGAGAATATGTGCGAGGTGAACATAATGAAGGGAGGCGCTCTCAACGGTATCAAGGTTGTTGAGTTGGCCACAATGGTCTCCGGCCCGTACTGTGGTAAGCTGCTGGCTGACCTGGGCGCCGATGTCATCAAGGTAGAGCCACCGGGTGGCGACCCGGCCCGCCAGTGTGGGCCTTTCCCGAAAAGCAAGCCCCATCCGGAGCGGAGTGCCCTATTCCTCTATAATAACACCAGCAAACGGGGAATCACGCTTAATCTGGATGTGCCGGCCGGCCTGGGTACCTTCAAGAGACTCATTAAATGGGCCGACATTCTGATTGACAATCATCCACCACAGCGACTGGAAAGCCTGGGACTGACCTGGGATGTGATGAAACAGATGAATCCAGGGCTGGTTTATACTTCCATCACTCCGTATGGTCGTACCGGCCCACGAGCGGATGTCAAAGGGGACGAGTTGACTATCACCCACGCCGGGGGTCTGGGTAATCTGATGCCGGTCCGCGTCTTCGATGTTGACCGTGCCCCGGTGAAGATGGGGGGCTATGCTGTCGGCTACCATGGTGGACTCACCGCTGCCTTTGCTACTCTGGGGGCAATACTGGGGCGACTGAAGACTGGGCGGGGACAGTTAATTGACATCTCGCTTCAGGAAGTAATATTGGCGTTGATGCGTGTGAATGTCACCGGCAACCGTTACCATCGCACCCGTTGGAACCGTGTCCCTGACCGTCCCCCGGCCATGGGTCGATTGAAAGCTAGCGACGGCTATATCGTGGTAGGTGCTGTCGAAGACCATCACTGGCGGGCTTTCCGGGAATTGATGGGTACCCCGGAGTGGGCGGCCGGACCAGAGTGGGAGTCACTGTACTACCGGACTTTTCACCTGATGGAAATAGCACCCTTGATTGACGAGTGGGCGCTAAAGCAGAAGAAGGAGGATATCCATCACAAGGGAGCCAAAAAGGGCATTCCCATGGGGCCAATTAACTCGGCCAAAGAGGTAATGGAGAATGAGCAATATGCCGCTCGGGGTTATTTCGTGGAGGTGGGACACCCTGAGGCCGGTAAGTATAAATACGCCGGCTGGCCCTACCAGATGACAGCTTCCCCGCCGTGTGCCTGTCGCCCAGCCCCACTGCGGGGGCAGCACAACCAGGAGGTTTTCTGTGATGTTCTTGGGTACTCACCAGTAGAGTTACGGCGTCTCCAGCGCTCGGGGGCTATCCTTCCCCTTTCGGGGGAAGGACTAAAAAGCCGAAAGGGAGAGAAATGATATGTTGCCGCTGGAAGGTGTGCGAGTGGCTGATTTTAGCTGGGTGTGGGCTGGGCCCTATAGCACCATGCTTCTGGCCACACTCGGCGCGGAAGTAATCAAGGTGGAGGGTCACAAGCGGACCGACCTCACCCGCCACAGTGTCGTCTGGGCATTGCCTGACCCGGCACCAACGGCTGTCCTGCCCAATCAGGGCATGTCCTTTAACTCTGTCAACATGAGCAAAAAGAGTGTGACTCTTGACCTGACCAAGCCCGAAGGGGTTAAGTTGGCCAAGCGAATCGCTTTAATCAGCGATGTGGTGGCGGATAATCTGCGGCCGGGAGCCATGGTCAGGCTGGGACTGGGTTATGAAAAACTGCGGAAAGAGCGGCCAGACATAATTGTACTTTCCTCCTCCAGTCGGGGGCAAAAAGGCCCACAGTGGGACTACGGTGGCTATGCTACTATCCACCATGCCATCGGCGGTGGGGCCTATATTACTGGTTATCCTGATGATGCCCCCAGCCACAGCGGTGGTGATGTTGACCTGATAAATGCCACCGGCATGGCTTTTGCCGTTCTGGCCGCCCTGTATCACCGCGCACAAACGGGAGAAGGTCAGTTCATTGACTACTCGCAGTGCGAGGGGGTGACTTCTCTAAACGGCGATGTACTGCTGGGCTACGAGATGACCTCTCAGGTGCCGGAGCGCATGGGTAATGCCCATCCCGTTTATGCTCCCCACAGTGTTTACCGGTGCTGGGGCGTGGACCGCTGGCTGGCGCTGGAGATACATTCTGATGAGGAATTCGCCATACTAGCCAAAGTCATTGGCCGACCTAAGCTGGCTCAAGACCCGCGCTTTGCCACAATGGCCGCTCGCAAGAAGAATGAGGCGAAGCTAGATAGTATCATCAGCCGGTGGGTTCGGCTAAGGGACCGTGATTGGATGGTAAACGAGTTCTGCAAGGCCGGACTGGCGGCGGCACCGTCGCGGGATGGCCGGGACCTTTATGCTGACCCTCATCTCAGGGCGCGTAGTGCCTTCGTTACTATTGACCACCCAGAGATTGGTCCCCTGGAGCTGGTGGGTGTTCCGTGGAAAATGAGCAATAGTGAGGCAGTGCTCAACCGCGCGCCCTTGCTGGGTGAGCACAATGACTATGTGTTACGAAAGCTTCTTGGGCTGAGCGGGAAAGAAATCGCCGAGCTGCGAAAGCAGGAAGTCATCATGTAGCTGGTTGGCTGACTCAGGCTACACTGCGCTTTGACAGTCAACAAACTAGGGTGTTAACATAGCCCAATATTGAACGAGGAGGGTATTATGACGGGTATTGAGTTCCTGACGACTATGCTCACTGAGTTTCACGGCGCGCTGATGGAAGATGTGAAAACACTGACTCCACAGAATCTCAAATGGAAGCCGGCGTCTCAAGCCAATCCCATTGGTTTTCTATTCTGGCACTACATGCGCACTGAGGACAATCTGGTAACTGGCCTGCAGGGCAAGCCCGCTATCTGGGAAGCCGAAAAATGGTATGAGAAGATGGGTCTGGATGCCAAAGCGCAGGGCACCGGCTTCAAAGAGCCCGATGTGGATAAGATAGCTGCTCTGTCTTTGACTGACCTCGTGGCCTATGCCGAGCACGTGTCCCGGAATACCCAGGAATATCTGAAGACTCTTGATGACGCCAAGCTGGACTTTGCCCCCGACCCCTCCCGTCCCCGCCGGACAATCGGGGCACTCCTGCGTAATTTCCTGCTGGCGCACGGCTGGTGGCATCTGGGAGAGATTAAGTACGTTAAAGGACTCCAGGGCATGCCCGGCGCCCGCTAAGCGTATTTCTTGGTTGATTCGAGTGTAGCCAGTTGCTTCTGCCGCATTGGCTGGTGACATGGCTGGAAAGGGGCCTCAGAAATAAGCCTCCTCAACATGCCGAGATTGTTTA
>CAYGYD010000159.1:0-3814 GCA_964354005.1 uncultured Dehalococcoidales bacterium
TTCTTGGCGGCGGCGCTGGCTTTACTGATGGCCACAGGCACCTCAAGAGCCTTAGCCAAGCCAAGGCCGACATGCCCCTTGCCATCGCCGGTGACCACCAGGGCACTGAAGCGCAGTCGTTTACCGCCCTTCATTACCTTGGCCACCCGGTTGATATTGATGAGCTTATCACTCAGCGCCAGCTCGGTTGGGTCGATTTTGACAGTACTTACCAAACTGCCTCCCTTTAGTTTACCCCTCCCTCAGGGAGAGGACGAAGTTTAGAATTTCAGTCCCGCCTCGCGGGCCGCTTCAGCCAGGGCTTTGACTCGACCATGGTACTTATATCCACCGCGGTCAAAAACGACCTGCTTTATACCCTGACTCAAGGCCCGCTTGGCCACCAGAGAGCCGACCAGTTTAGCCTGCTCCGTTTTCTTTTGACTATCGATTGAACCTTTTATCTCCGGGTCAAGGGTTGAGGCGGAAACCAGCGTATGGCTCTGGGTGTCATCAACCACCTGAATGTAGATATGGTTCAGGCTGCGGAAAACCGACAGCCGAGGCCGGCCGGTGGTGCCCCTGACCTTAGCCCTGACCCGGCGGTGCCGTCTGACGCGGGCTTTTTGCGGAGTAATCGTGGCCATTTATACCTTACCCCCTACCGCCTTACCGGCCTTGCCAGCCTTATGGCGGACTCTCTCGCCAACATATTTAATGCCTTTACCCTTGTAGGAATCGGGCGAACGAATCGCTCGAATCGTTGCTGCCATCTGGCCGACTACTTCTTTATCAACACCACTTACTTTAATACGCGTGCCGCCCTCGACATTCAGGGACACGCCCGGCATCGGCACCACCTCTACCAAGTGGGAAAAGCCCATCCGCATCACCAGCTTATCCCCTGACTTTTCCGCACGGTAGCCAACCCCTGTTATCTCCAGCCCCTTGTCAAAGCCTTTGGTCACCCCTTCAACCATATTGGCCAGCAGGGTCCGGGTCAGCCCGTGGATGCTCCGGTGAAGTCGGTTATCGGTGGGTCGCACTACTTTCAGGGTGCCGTTTTCCAGAACGATGGACATATCAGGATGGAAACGGCGCGTCAGCTCCCCTTTGGGTCCGGTTATCTTGACCTCGTTATCCTTTATCGTTACAGCCACACCCGGTGGCACGGTTATCGGCATCTTCCCGATTCTAGACATAAGTGTTGCTCCCTGACCTCATTATGAGACATAACACAGCAGTTCTCCACCCACCCCCTGGCGCCAGGCCTGTTGCCCCGTCATCACTCCCTTGGGGGTTGATAGAATAGCAATACCCAGACCACCACTGACTCGTGGGATTTCCTTCCGGTCAACATAGACTCTCAGCCCGGGTTTGCTTACCCGCCGCATTGACGATATGGCCGGCTGGTTCCTATCGGTATAATACTTGAGGTGAATCTTAATTACCCGGTGGGGTTGCCCCTTCACCATTTCAAAATCAGTGATGAAGCCTTCGTCCTTGAGGATTTTGGCAATGCCTGCCTTCAATTGGGAGGCGGGTACCAGCACCGAGTCATGCCGTACCATGGAGGCATTGCGTATTCGGTTGAGCATGTCAGCAATTGGGTCTGAGATAGTCACTTCTTCCCTCACAATCTCACTACCAGCTAGCTTTCCTTACCCCGGGAATCCGCCCGGTAAGAGCCAGTTCCCGAAAACAGATGCGACACAGGCCGAACTTGCGGATATAAGCGCGTGGTCGGCCACACCGGTGGCACCGGTTGTGTTGCTGAACCCTGTATTTGGCGGGACGCGCCCACTTGGCGATTTCTGATTTCTTAGCCATGATAACTCCACTTATTCGGAGGCAAAAGGCACCCCCATTAACTCCAGCAGGCTTCGGCCTTCTTCATCGCTTTTGGCGGTGGTGACAATGGAAATCTCCAGCCCCCGCAGCTTATCTATTTTGTCGTACTCAATCTCCGGAAAAGCCGTCTGTTCTCGGAAGGCTAAAGTGTAATTTCCCCGGCCATCAAAGGAGTTTCTCGGGACTCCCTGAAATTCGCGAATACGGCATACCACAACATTAACCAGCTTGTCAAGGAATTCATACATGCGTTCCCCGCGCAGGGTTACCTTCAGCCCGATGGCCATCCCCGTTCTTAGACGGAAGGCGGCGATGGACCGCTTGGAGCGGGTGGTTATCGGGTGTTGACCGGAAATAGTGGCCAGGTCACGCTCAGCGGCTTCCAGGGCCTTGGCGTTCTGAATGGCCTCACCCAAGCCAATGTTGAGCACCACCTTCACGATACGGGGTACCTGCATGATATTCTTATAACCGTGGCGCTCCATCAGCGCCGGGACAACTTCCTTCTTGTACCTGTCATTAAGCCGTGACATCTAATCAATCACCTCGTGACAAACAGAGCAGACCCGCACCTTCTTGCCACCTTCCAAAAATCGGAAGCCAACCCGGGTCGGGTGGTTGCACTTACCGCACAGCAACATCACATTGGAGACATGGAGGGGTGCCTCTCGCTCAATTATGCCGGCCTGCCTCACCTGCCGGACGGCTCTCATGTGCTTTTTAATCATGTTGATGCCCTCGACGATTACCCGCTCGTCCTTGGGGTGAGCAAAGCGCACTTTACCTTTCTTCCCCCGGTCCTTGCCAGCAATTACCAGTATGGTATCGTTCTTTCTGATTTTCATAGCTATAAGACCTCTGGCGCCAGCGATATAATCTTGGTGAATTCCTTCTCCCTTAGTTCTCTGGCCACTGGCCCGAAAATGCGTGTCCCCTTGGGGTTGTTTCGCTCGGTGACAATCACCGCGGCATTCTCGTCAAACTTGATGTAAGAACCATCGGGGCGCCGGTGGGGATGGGCAGTGCGAATAATGACAGCCCGGACCACATCACCCTTCTTGACCATACCACCGGGAATAGCCCGTTTTACGGAAGCGACAACAATGTCACCCACCCGGGCATACTTCCGTCCCGTGCCACCGAGCAGGCCAATACACATTATCTGTCGGGCACCAGTGTTATCCGCCACCTTGAGTCGACTATAGGGTTGAATCATGTTGCTCCATCCGGTTTAGGTTATCTCTTTCGGCTTGACCTCGACTACCTCACCTTTGTTGATAATCTCGGCCACCCGCCAGTGCTTCTCTTTGGAGATGGGCCGGGTTTCCACAATCCGGACGATGTCCCCCTCGCCGCACTGTTTCTTCTCATCGTGGGCCTTGTATTTGACCGTCCTCTTTATGCTCTTCTTATATAAAGGATGACGCTTGAGAGTCTCAACGGCGACCACCACCGTTTTATCCATCTTATTACTGATTACCCGACCAATCCTGGTTTTACGCTTCGTTTCCATCTTTTTTCAACCTGATATAGCTTAGTTTACGAACCACACAATGGTGAAGGCTGAAACTTATTCTTCGGCAGCGGTTGGCCCGCTACCTGATACCTAGCTCCTTTTCCCGCATTATCGTCTGCAACTGGGCAATCTTCTTTCTGACCATCCTCACCTGGCGGTGGTTGACCAACTGCTTGGTGGCCCGGCGTAAACGGAGGTCGAACAGCTCTTTGTGAGCCGCCTCCAGTTGCTTGGCCAACTCCTCAGAACTCAGCACTCGAATATCGCTAACCTTCAACTGGCAACAACTCCTCTACTCTAATTGCCGGCCGCCACGGCCATTTCCTTGGCCACAAACTTGGTGTCGATGGGCAGCTTATGGGAGGCCAGGCGCATGGCCTCTTTAGCCACCGACTCATCCACCCCCGCCATTTCAAAGAGAATCCGGCCCGGCCTGACCACAGCCACCCAGTGGTCCGGGGCACCCTT
>CAYGYD010000160.1:0-3808 GCA_964354005.1 uncultured Dehalococcoidales bacterium
CTGGTAGCTTCATATGGACTAGTATATTGTGTCTATGTCTTCTGGGTATAGAGCACGGTCAGGAGCTACTCACAGGTTCTTTTGACACTTCGTCAAGATGTGCAGTCGACTGGTGCACCACTTGCGTCAGCAAGGCATAATGGTTATGCTGGAGAATGATTGGGTGGAAGCACGAACCAGCTTGACTTCGAAAGTGTCCCTTATGAGGTTTAGCAAGAGATGAAGATTTTGTTAGTCCAGGCCAATAAGTCAGAGGGGATGGTACCTGTTTTCCCGCTAGGATTGGCTTATTTGGCAGGAAGCTTGCACAAAATGGGACATGAGATAAGGAGCTTCGTTTTGCCCTTTCAGAGGGATTACAAACAGGGATTGAACAAGGCTATTGCAGAGTTCTGTCCCGATGTCATTGGTGTTTCGCTTCGCAACTTAGACAATCAGCGATATTCCGCTCCTGTTTCCTTCTTGCCGGAGGCGAGGGGGGTGGTCAAAATCTGTCAAGAATCGTCAAAGGCAAAAATAATCGTTGGCGGTTCAGGATTTAGCATCGCGCCTGAGCAACTGCTGGATTACCTAGGGCTAGATTTAGGAATAGCCGGGGAAGGAGAAGAAGCTCTTGTTCATCTCCTGCAATCAATCGACGAGGGAAGTGGCTTTGGTAACATTCCCGGAGTTGTAATGCGGTGCCAGGGAAAGACAGAGATGGTGAAGCCTTGCCAAATAGAAGACCTGGATAGCCTCGAGCTACCTAGCCGGGGAATTTTTGAGCCGAAAAAGTATATTCAAGAGGGGGCTGTGCTTAATGTCCGAACAAAAAGGGGATGCCCCTTCAAGTGTATCTATTGCACCACTCCCCAGATTGAGGGACACAGAATGAGGATTGTCACACCCCGAAAAGTTGTGGATGAGCTAGAAATGTTGAAGAAAGACTATGGGGCAGATGAATTCTATTTCACTGACAACATATTCAACTATCCCGCCGAGCACGCGGAATCTATATGCAGAGAAATTATTTCTAGAGGTTTAGACATAAAGTGGCAATGCATAGTCAATCCTTGCACGCTATCAAAAGAACTGCTGCAACTCATGAAGGAAGCAGGATGCCACGGATTCACTCTTGGAATTGAGAGCGGTAGTCCACAGATAATCAGGAACTTGCATAAGAATTTCACTGTTGAGCAGGTGAGGCAGTCTTGCATATACTGTCACAAGCTAAGCATAAATCACAATTGCTCCATACTACTTGGAGGACCCGGGGAAAATAGGGAAACGGTTGAGGAAACCGTATCTCTGATGGAAAGATTAAGACCCAGCTCTGTTTCCATAACAGTAGGCATTCGTGTATATCCCAATACTGAACTTGCTCGAATAGCAAGAGACGATGGTATTCTCGATGTCCATAGCGACCTCCTGTCCCCAACTTTCTATTTATCTCCAGAAATAAAAGACTGGATATTCGATTACATTAAGGAAGTTGGGGAGCAAAGCGGATGGGTGTTCCGGTGCTAGCTGACATAGGCGCTATTCTTCAATGCCGGGTTTCTTTCACCTCTTTCGATGCCGCCCAAGATAAGTCCGCTGAATGTCGGCCCTAAATGCTCCTGATACGGCCGGCCGACTATAGCCATAGTCTGCCACACATTCGCCAGTCGTGTGCACAGATACATAGAATCCCTTCTTGTGCAGCTTGCTGCGCCGGACACGCGAACTAATTCATGCTACGAAGAATGTGTGGCCAGCCAATTTGTGTTGGTGGATTTCTGCGCTAATCAGTACATGTAGCTTCCCATCGTGTTCAGCCCCTCTCCTTGAAAGGCGAGGGGGAAGGAATTATGTAAGAGGGACTTCGTCCCTCTTAGACTCCCTTTTGTTTCCCATCCAGCAAGACACCGTTCTTCATTGAAGAGGATTTAATCTTTCCACTCCCTTTTCAAACAGAAGAGAATCAGATAAGGCTTTGCCTCGCTTTTACTCTCTTACTCTTCCAGCACGGCCTTGACCCGGAAAAACTCACCCTCCGGTCGTGGGGCGTTGGCCAGGACCTGGTCGGGGGGCAGCGAGGGGGCAACCTCGTCATCCCTCATGACATTCTGGAGGGCGATGGACTGGGCGGTGGGGGGTACATTGGCGGTATCCACCTCCTGCAGGATTTCAAAATTCTCCAGGATGTTAGACAACTGCTCCCGCATCTTGTCGACTTCCGCCTCGGTCAAGCCCAGCCGGGCGAGACGGGCGATGTGCAGGACTTCCTCACGACTCAGCTTCATGGTCCTCTCCTGATGATGTCTATCGTATTGAGGAATTATAACACCCGCCTTTTAATATCGGCAATATAACACACGCGTTCAGGCTCCTGTAATCCCCTCTCCTGCAAGGAGAGGGGGCTCAGCCCTCTCTTAGACAGCCCCGGGCGATGATGAAAAGAATTAGATTGATTTGCTCCGGCGAGTGTTGATACAATAATGGTCTAAGCGAAGTGGCGACACTCAGCGTACAAGGAGGCAAAGATGACGTCTTCCATCCAGGTGACAGTAAAAGAAGTCGCGCCGACGACAGTGGCTTTCATCAGCATGATGGGTCCATTCAGTCAAATGGGTGAGGCTTTCGGTAAGCTTTATGCCTGGATTGGCCAGAAGGGCTATATGCCGGCCGGACCGCCATCAGGCCTCTACTATAATGTCCCGGGGCAGGTTCCGGACGACCAGTTGTTGTGGGAGCTGTGCAGCCCTATCGCGGGCACCGTCTCTCCCGCCGGCCCTGACAAGCAAGGCCTGGGAGTGAAGCGGCTCGAGGCAGTGCGGGTGGCGGCCACCGTGCACAAGGGGCCATATGACGGAGTTGGCCAGACCTACGAGCAACTGGGCCGCTGGATTGCCGAAAACGGGTATGATATTGTTGGGCCCGGTGAAGAGGTCTACCTCAGCAACCCCCAGGAGACGCCACCCACTGAGCTGCTGACGGAAGTCAGGTTTCCGGTCCGGAAGAAGTAGTCAGTGACACCGGGCACAGCCGTCAACAACTACTGCTCACGGTCACAGCTATTATCCGACAGTTAGGTCTGGTTCCTTTCTTGAAAGATTGTCAGCAGGTCTAGAGCACGCCGAGGACTGTATCCGGGATGGCTTCCCAGGCACGGCGCTCCTCGTCATAGGGTGCCGCTACTACCGTGCATTCCCGGCCGAGAAGCATCGTTTCCCGGCGGTCGCCGTAGGCTGGCCACTTCCCGAGGCTATCGCAACTGGGGTTGCCGGTGCGGGCGAATGCCAGCCAGGCATCCTGAATGTTCCTCGCCAGGGCATCGGCCTCCGGACCGGAACCGGAGAAGTTCTCCTCGAAGGTCCCGAAGAGGAACCCCAGCTCTAGTGCATGGCAAGCGCCGAGGGAGCCTCCCAGTGCTGGTGACTTCCAGGTGAACAGGTAGACATAGGTCGGCTGGTGGCGGCGAGAGTGGCTCTCAGCGAGGCGGATGGCCGGCATCCGAAAGGCTTTATCGGTCTGAATGGCTATGAAGAGCTCGGCGGGAGTGGTTGGCAGGCCACGCTTGTCGTGTGCTCTCCGGTAGGTCTCTATCAAGCCCGCTACATCCCCCGTTGGAATCAGCCGCTGGCAACGCCTGAGTAGACGGGCGTCGTCCATCTTGGAGATATTCTGGTCCATGATGTTGAAGAGTCTCGCTTCCTCAAGGGTCGTACCGACCAGGATGGGGATATTGTCCGCCGAACCGCCGGCGATGGCAGCTATCGGTACCTGCGGCAACACCTTGCCATCCACCACCGGCTGGAGGGGGAGACCACCAAGGCCTGACTTCGGG
>CAYGYD010000161.1:0-3754 GCA_964354005.1 uncultured Dehalococcoidales bacterium
TTACAAAGGGAAGGGGGTCAGGCCTGCCCGCCGCACGAGGCTTCGGCAGGCGGGGGGATGGGTTGCCGAACTTTCTCTAAACCCCTGTATTGAGCTTCTGACCTAGTGCTCTGTCCAGTTCCAGTCGAAGGCGGCTGGGTTCGGTGCCGGAGTCGAGGATTGACCAGGGTAGTTCCTCTATGGTGCCCCATCTTTCGTGGGCGTAGTGGTTAATATCTAAATCGTATTTTCTCACTGCTTTGCGCCAGCCGGAAAGGGATACTACCTCAATATTAGCCAGCACTTCGGTTAACCTGGCATCGCCCCGGGCGAGGACAGCCTGGACTTCACTCCAGTCGGGGCTCTCACTCTTAATCTGGATTCCTTTGGGTTGCAGCTTACTTTTAAGCCAAGCCAGGCGGCGCTGCAAAACCGGTAGTTCTGCCATTGGCAGCCACTCAAAGGGTGTGCTGGCTTTGGGGACGAATGGGGCAACACTGAGAATAAGGCGGGTGCCAGTCTGTCGCCGGTCAAGGATGTCCTTACATTTCAGGGTCAGGTCGGCGATGGCGGCTATATCCTGGTCGGTCTCAGTGGGTAAGCCAATCATAAAATAGAGCTTGATTTGCTTAATCTTCTCCTCGGCTACCTGGCGCATGGCCTGCCGGATATCATCCTCGGTGATGCCCTTTTTGATTACCCGGCGCAGGCGCTCGGAGCCAGCCTCGGGGGCGAGGGCGACCGTGCGGGTGCCGCCTTTAGCCAGTTCTTTTAAGGCTATTGAATGGAGAGGTTTTATCCGCAGCGAGCTGACCGATGTTTCCGCCCCCATTTCTTTGAGTCTGGTTAATAGCTCTTCAAACTGAGGGTGGTCGGAAACCGCCGGCCCCACCAGCCCCAGGCGTTTGCGATATTTCAGTCCGACTTCAGCCTGGGCCACTAGCTGGTCAACAGAGCGAAAGCGCACCGGATGAAAGGCGTTGCTCACCAGGCAGAAGCGACACCCCCACTGGCAGCCGCGCTGTATCTCAATGAGGTAGAGGTCGCCCAGTTCAGTATCGGGCGTCAGCACAATGGAGTGTACAGGGAAGTTATCCAGATTCCTGGCCCACTGGCGGACGATGCGAGTCCTGGGGCTACTTTGCGGCACATAGACACCGGGCAGTGCCGCCAGTGCGTCCAGAAGTTCCTGCCTTTTGTCTTTTATATCTTTGTTCAGTACGGAAAGCATGCCGGGGAGGATGGCCTCAGCCTCGCCAATGCACAGGCAGTCAAAGAAGGGGGCCAGGGGCATGGGGTTGGCGATAATACAGGGCCCGCCGGCTATAACCAGGGGATGGCTCTCATCCCGGTCGGCGGTATAGATAGGTATGCCGCTGGCTTTGAGAATCGGGACAATATTGAAATAGTCCAGCTCATAGGTGACAGAGAAGGCCAGGATGGGGAAATCGGAAAGCGGGCGTTGAGATTCCAAGGATAGGGTGGGTTGAGGCTTGGCCCAATCTTCTTTTTCCCAGAAGGCTCTTTCACAAACGATGTCGGGGTACCGGTTTAAGAGGCTGTAGATGCCGTGGAGGCCCAGGTTGGACATGCCGATGTAGTAGGAATTCGGGTAGATGAGGGCGATAGGGAATTTCCCGCCCCAGTCTTTAAAGATGGTGCCTTCTTCATGGGAAAGACGATACCTAGCTTCCCTGACCTTAGCCTGACTCATAACCTCTTAGAACCCCTCACCCTTGTTCCCTCTCCCCTTAGGAAGGGGAGAGGGAACGATTTTAAGAGGGGCGTAAGCCCCTCTTTGACGCCCCGTGTTTTATGTGGAAGAGAACATATTCCCTAAGAGGCTTCGTCCCCTTTTGATTCCCTTGTTGAATAGTCTCTTGAGTGTGCTTTGTCTCTCTAATCACCGAGGCTCGGCAGTTCCTATCCGGATTCTCGATAAATCCTTACCCGTCTCTCCGGTTCCTGGCCGAAGCTCTTGGACAAGAGGTCGTTGCGCTCGGCAATGAGGTGCTGGAGGCGGCGGATATAGGCGCTCTGCGGGCCGAGTTCTATCGCCTCCGTGCCAGTTTTTACCTGGTCCACGGCCGCTTCCGCTTCCTGCAAGGCCACCTTGAGGGGGTCGGCTTGTTCTGTTTCCGCCGTGCCATGGATGGTGCTCAGGAACTGTTTGATTTGGGAGGGGGTGTTGCTGCGCAGAACGAAGATGGGCAGACTGGCTGCTTCCGCCTCCTTGACCTTCTGCGGCTTGTGCCGGTAGTGGTGCTTGGAGGTAACGAAGAGGTTAGCGTCCCGCAGATTTTCAACGATATTGACGGCTAGCCCCGTCTCCTTGCCCACCTGCTCAAATCGGCCCCGGTTTACCCCGAAAAGGTAGAGCTTATACTGTTTATCTTTACCGATGGGCAGTTTTTCTTTGGCTCTCTTGGGAATGGCCGGAAACGGAGACTGTTTTTCAACATGGACTTCCCCGTTCTCATCCAGCCACCGGATTTCCGTGGCTAAAGGCTGACCACGCAGGATGGCGTCGACGGCCTGGCCAACATCCGGATGAATGGCGACTCTATCCCGTTCCTGGATTTCCACGACAATGTCAAAGGTGGGCGGTGATTTGCGTTCCAGTATGGATTTCTGGGTGCCGCGGCGCTTGGCTTCTTCGTCGCCGAGGGTCACGCTCTGAATACCGCCAACGAGGTCGGCGAGCGTGGGGTTCATCATCAGATTATCCAGGGTGTTGCCGTGGGCGGTGCCCACCAGCTGGACGCCACGCTCGGCAATTGTCCGGGCGGCCTGGGCCTCCAGCTCGGTGCCGATTTCGTCAATGATGATGACCTCCGGCATGTGGTTTTCCACTGCTTCAATCATCACGGCGTGTTGTTTCGTGGGTGTGGTGACCTGCATCCGCCGGGCGTGACCGATGGCCGGGTGGGGAATATCACCATCGCCGGCAATCTCGTTTGAGGTATCCACCACAATGACGCGCTTCTTCATGTTGTCGGCCAGGACACGGGCGACCTCGCGGAGCATGGTGGTCTTGCCAATTCCGGGGCGACCCAGCAGAAGGACACTATTGCCCGACTCAATGAGTTCTTCAATGACCTTGATGGTGCCAAAAACGGCCCGCCCCACCCGAAGGGTCAGGCCAACAATCCGGCCCTGCCGATTGCGGATGGCCGAGATGCGGTGCAGGGTTCGCTCAATGCCGGCCCGGTTATCGTCGCCGAAGTTGCCAATGCGTGCGGTAACATACTCAATGTCTTCTTCGGTGACTTCTCTGGGGCTGAGAGCGATTTCCCGTTGGGGGAAACGGGCCTCTGGTGGCCGGCCCAAATCCATGAGAACCTCGATGAGTTCACTGATGTCCGTTTGCTGGCATAAGGGCTGGCAGATATGCGGCGGGAATACTTCCAGTAAAGCGTTGAGGTCGTCAGTGATTACCTTCTGCAAAAAGTCTCCTCTGGAACCTTTATTTGCCAGTGACAATATCTAGGAAATACTGGTGAAATCTCAGGTCGTCAGTCAGCTCCGGGTGAAAGGCCGAAGCCAGTAGCTTCCCCTCCCTCACGGCCACGATGGTGCCATCATCCAATCTCGCCAGCACCTTAACCCCGGTGTTTACCTGCTCAATGAGCGGGGCGCGGATGAAGATGGCGTGAAAGGGCTTTTCCCCGAGAGCGGGTATTGAGAGGTCGGCCTCAAAACTTTCTCGCTGCCGGCCGAAGGCGTTGCGTCTGACCTTAATATCCATCAGCCTGAGGGGCTCCACGCGGTTGCC
>CAYGYD010000162.1:0-3692 GCA_964354005.1 uncultured Dehalococcoidales bacterium
TAGTTGGCTCATTGATGTCTTCTGTTACGCTGGACTCAGATTGAACTTTTCATCTGATTGGGTTGTATGAAAACCGAAGAGTCTCTATTATCAGGCATATTCTCGCCGAGACTATTATTATCCTCAGATATTTCATGCAGGCTGGCAGCCATGCAACTCCTGGTCGGGTGGTGATGACGCTGACAAAGATGGCGAAGTACCAAGCTAATTAGGTGGGAGGGGGTGGGTGACCCTAGCCCCTATGGTATACACTCCATAAACCGCCTGCACGCATGCCTAGGAAATGTTAGGAAATGCAGGAACCAGCATGACCAACTTCCGGTTCATAAGGGTGACCGTACAGCTGGTATGCAGTCTTGTGGCAAAAAGGCGGCTCTCCCAATTTGCCCTCGGGTGAGTAACTGGAGGCGCAGGCAAATCGGTAATTTTGTCTGAGTCCACCCTACTTAGAGGTAAGCCATACCGGGGGTCTCAGGCGCAACTAAAGGCCGGAGTGGGACAACTAGCCATTCACTTACCTTTACTTCAACGCCGCCTCAGGTTGACCTGGCAATCTGAGGATTAACCAGCAAGAAACTAAAACCGCCAGCCGCCGCGAAAAGTGCTCGAGACCTTTTGTACCTCTTGACTACCTAGTATAATTATGCTACATTAATAGTATCGCTCTGGTAGGAGCACAGGAGGTATCTATGGCACAAATAAATCTGCGACTGAATGAGAATGTAGTAAAGAACTTCCACAAATTTTGCGAGCGCTCCCACATAAAGGGATACGCGCTTTTGGGTTCGATAGTTAAGGCATACGCCGGGGCAGGAGAAATAAGGGAACAATTCGATACCGGGGTGATAAGCAAAGAAGATGCACTACTCAAACTGGGCGGGCTAATGAAGGAGCTTCAGCAAGTTTCTAGAGTAAACCATGACTTTACAAGCACGATGGCCGACCTCACAAAAAAGTTTGGAATAAGCCTTGCTGATTTAGGCTTCGCTGAGTCAGTAGAAAAGACTAAATAAGAAATGAGTTGGTCTTTTTTCGGGGAGGACCGCCAGCTAGGAGAGAAAGGAGAGGCCAAGATGTATCTAATGGGTCTTAGAAATAGGAAAAAAGAGAAAAGGCGGTGCCTATTGCCCACGTCACCGCCTCTGGAACAGCCAAACCTGCAATCGCCGGCCAAGCGACCTGTATTTGACTGTCCCTTTTTCAATTTTATGGGCGAGTACACAAAATTGCAAATTGTTGGATGAGGAGGTCGGAATGAGCAAGGTAGCTATATTAGACAATGATAGCAAAAGTTTAGATTGGCTGCGCCAGGTGCTCGTAAGCGCCTTTAATAGTGCTGCCGTATCGGGTTGGCTGCGGAAGAGAGCAATCAGCTTCGCTTGCCACATCCCGGACTGGCTTGTGGAGACTTGGGCTCGCGTCACCGGTGTCGATTTCGCCACCGCTCATACATTAGCGCCGGAGCTTCCTCAGCAACTTGAGAGCGAGGCCGGTAGGGAGCTGGTGCGGGATTACATAGAAGCCCGCCACGTTGTCCCGACGGTACGGTCTTTGCGTCGGCTGGTGACAACGGTGCTTACGCTGGTGAGACTAAGGAAGTTGCCCATTGAGGCAGACAAAGTAGAGCAGAGCGTTGCCGCTTTGGCCCTGGTAGGGTGCACACCCCTCAGCGGAGAATTTGTGGCAGAGGCATCGTCTATTCTCGACAGCTCTTCGTATCCCGAGCACCTGCTTTCTGCCTATGAACAGACACTTAATAGTGCTGACGAGACGAGGCTGAACGGCATTGCTAATGCGCTTCGCGGCGAGTATGGGTACTGGGTAGCTAACCGCCTGCAGGAAGCAAGGCGATATCTTGGGCTTGATTATCCCATATTTCGTATCCATTTTGGCGAACGAACTCCCCAGTGGGACGCCCTCTGGGGAAATATCATTAAAGGAGGTACTGATGACTGACAAGATTGCGGCCGTATGGGCGCGGGTGAGCACCGAAGACAAGCAGGAGCCCTCGCTTGAGAGCCAGGTTGCCGACGTTAAGTCATGGCTTGAAGCTCAGGGCTGGACCGTCCCGTCTTCGCGGATTATCACCACCCACTGGACATCAAAGAATATCCTTGCCTGCCCCGATATGCAGAAGTTGCTCGGTTGGATCCGAAACCGTGAAATTGGAGCTGCGGGACTCCTCCATCTCGACCGGTTCGCCTGCCGTATGGGCCAGATGGCACAGATACTTGACGCCTTCCGGGAAGGTGAAACTGAAATTCTAGCCAAGAACTCACCTTTACAAGGAGGCCTGCTTGGTGAGGCGATGGCCATGGTCATAACTATAGCTAAGGCCTTTCAGGTGGAGCGGGCCGACGAAGGCTCCAAAGACGGACTGCATAAACGGGCTACCTTGAGAGGACTGCCGACCAGTTGCCAGCGACCTTACGGCTACCGGTGGGATGAATCCCGAACCAGGCTTTGTACTACCACAGACTGGGAGAACCGTCGTCTGATGCTCCGGATGTTCCTTGAGGGAGCACCCATTCATGGAATCCGACGGGATCTCCACGAGCGTGCCGTTCCCAGCCCGAAAGGCCTTGAGTGGTGGCCGGATCCCACAATATGGGGAATCCTGGTAGATACGGTCAACCACGGTGAGTACCGGGCACTCAGGCGCGAGGACATTGAGCCAAAGGTCCGCCGCGGCAAGGATAATGGTATGCCCACCTCTGGCAAGACCTCGTCAAGGAGACTCACTGGCATTCCACTCCCGAATATAATCGTGGAAAACCCCATTATCAGCAAGGAAGAGCACGACTGGATCCTCGCCCGCATGGCTCAGAATAAGGCTAATGCCAAACGCAATGGCAAACATGACTTCCTACTCAAAGGCATGATTCAATATGAACTCGACGGTCGCCGCTACCACGGTCGGCACATCAGGGATAATATCTGGGCATACGAGTATCCGGACAACGGATACTGCGGCAAGAACCATCCCAGGCCATACATCAACGGGCGCCGGCTGGAGACGGCAGTTGAAGCAATGGTAAGGAGACTTCTTGCCAATGATGCCGTACTAGGTAACGAACTCGACCGGACTGACGGGACCATCAGGCAGAGCATTACTAACCTTCAGAACGAGCTCCACAGCCGGGAGCGCCGGGAGAATGCCAATACCAATGCCGAAACTCAGCTACTCCTGGACAAGAACCACTATGGCGGCGATATCTCGGAAGAAGCCTTCAAGCGTGCCCTGGACAGGCTACACACTGAAAGGAGCCACATTACCGACCGGAAAGAAGAGGTGAGCCGGGAACTCCGGAAGCTCGAAGAATCTGCCGTGTCTATAGTGGGACTAAAGCAGCTCCGGGTAAATCTGGGGAAGAGACTTACTTCCAACGAGTTCGCCGATCGCCGATATGTTCTGGAAGCACTTAAGACACGGGTAATCGTTACCGCAGACGCAAGAATTGAAGTAGATTTCAATATCCCCAAAGAAATTTCCAGAGAAGCGATTGCATTAAGCCTTCCCCCGAACGCTTGCCCTCAATATTCAATTGTTCCACTCAACCCCCTTTGGGCTATCCGATAGTCGGGCAAGGCTATCGGCTTCGCCTAGTAGTAAGCCTGCCCGCCGTACACTTTGGCAGGCGGGCTACCGACTACCCGCAACCCGCTGGCATAATCGGTGCTTCCACTATATA
>CAYGYD010000163.1:0-3652 GCA_964354005.1 uncultured Dehalococcoidales bacterium
AGTCGGCTGGCTGGCTTGAAGCTGGAAGCCATAGTAATGCGTGCCGTCATACTCCACAACCAGCACAATCTTGGTGGTTGTGTCGCTAATGGCTTTCTCCCGGTCAGAGTTGATAAAAGTAGCTAACATTACTTCACTAACTCAATCTGAACCATGGGTGCGGCGTCACCCAATCGTGGTCCGAGTTTCACAATCCGGGTGTAGCCGCCGGTGCGGCTGGCGTACCTCTGCGACAATTCCGAAAAGACTTTATCGGTCACATCTTTATCAAAAATAACGGCCAGCGCCTGGCGGCGGTGATGTAAGTCACCCTTCTTGCCCAGTGTAATCATCTCCTCAGCCAGACTGCGGATTCTCTTGGCCTTGGATTCCGTGGTGATAATCTTTTCGTAACCCAAAAGGTCAGTCACCAGGTTACGGTACATCGCCCGGTTGTAACTGGATGTCTGCCCTTTCCGCCTAGTATCAGTTCTGCGACCCATAGTTATCCAGTCCTCTTTTAGCTATTCAGCCAGGGATAGCCCCAATGACCTGAGGCGCTCCTCAAGCTCCTGTTTCGACTTCAACCCGAAGTTACGCAGTGACATCAGTTCTTTCTCCGTTTTGCTGACCACTTCACCCACCGTGTTGATGTTGCCGCGTCTCAGACAATTAAGAGTACGCACTGAGAGATTGAGCTGTTCCACCGGCATATTGGCCAGTTCCGGCGCGATGGCAGGTTGAGCCGCCTCCACCTCGCCCTCAAGCTCAGGCACCTTAGTCAGGCCGGTGAAGGGAGTCAGTTGCTCAATCAGAATCTCGGCCGTGCGGCTGACGGCCTCCGCGGGTGTCACGGTGCCATCCGTCCAGACCTCAAGGTAAAGCCGCTCAAGACTGGTCTCTTCGCCGATATGGATAGGCTCGACAGTGAAATTGACCTTGCGTGTCGGGGTGAAAATAGCATCCACTGGAATCACCCCGACTGGCATATTATCGCTGGACTCAGCCTCCTTATAGCCCTTGGCCATCTCCACATCGAACTCAACATAAAGCCTGGCTTCGGCCGAATCCAGAGAGACCAGATAAAGTTCAGGGTTGGCAATCTCAAACTCGGCGGAAGGCTTGATATCAGCGGCAGTGACTCTTCGCTCGCCGTCCACCTCCAGTGTCAGCTTGCCGGGCTGACCGGTGACGGACTTCAGCCGCAGGGCTTTGACATTGAGGAGAAATTCAATGGTATCCTCTTTGACATGAGGGATGGTCGAGAATTCGTGTTGAATGCCCTCGATTTTGACCCGGGTAACCGCGGCGCCCTGAAGGTGGCCCAGCAGCACGCGTCGCATGGCATTGCCGAGGGTGACACCAACCCCCTTCTCCAGCGGCTCGACGGCGAACCGGCCGAAGTTGTCCCGGCTCTCCACGCACTCAATCTTAGGCACTACCAGATAAGACAAGACCAACCTCCTTATCGGGAGTAATACTCAACAATAGCCTGGGCGTCAAACTTGGCACCAATTACATCGGGCGTAGGCAGTGATACTACGCGCCCCTCCAGTTTCTGCCGGTCCAGGCTTAACCAGCCGGGTACCACTTTGGCTTTAATACTCTCAACCAACTGTTTGTAATACTCGGTCCTGGTTTTGTTCTCTTTCCAGCTAATGGTATCACCCTCCTTGACCAGGGCTGAGGGGACATTGGTCGGGCGCCCATTAAGAAGAATGAGGCCGTGCTGGACTAACTGGCGTGCCTGGGGTCGCGACTCGGCAAAGCCTAGGCGGTAGACGACATTATCCAGACGCCTCTCCAGCAACACCAGGAGATTTTCCGCAGTAATACCTTGCTGTCTGGCCGCTATTCCGAAAAAGCGTCGGAACTGTCTCTCCAGAAGCCCGTAGGAATAGCGCGCCTTCTGCTTTTCCCGCAGTTGTAAGCCCCGGTCGGACACCCTAGTCCGCCGCTGGCCGTGCTGTCCCGGCGGTCTCGGCCGCCGGTCCAAAGTGCACTTGGTGTAGCATTTGGCACCCTTAAGGAACAGCTTATCACCGCTTCGGCGGCATACCCGGCAGGCTGCTTCTATATATCTGGCCATAAATACTTTCCTTTAGACCCTTCTTCTCTTCGGTGGGCGGCAACCATTATGCGGAATGGGCGTCACATCCGCAATACTGGTGATGTAAAGCCCTGAGCTCTGCAGGGAACGGATGGCGGCCTCACGCCCGCTGCCCGGGCCCTTAACAAAAATCTCCACCTGGCGCAGGCCATGCTCCATCGCCTTCTTGGCCGCATCGCGCGCCGCCAGTTGCGCGGCATAGGGAGTACCCTTGCGCGAGCCCTTAAATCCCGCCGTTCCCGAACTGCCCCAGGCAATAACATTTCCCTGGGCGTCGGTGAGAGTCACCATGGTATTATTAAAGGTCGACTGGATATAGGCTTTCCCTGTCGTAATAACCTTTTTTTCTCGTCTTCTGGACTTGGGTCGCTTCCTCTCTGGCATATTGTTCTCCTATCAAGCAAATGCTGTGGTTACTTCTTGGACGTGCCGCGCTTCCGACCGCGTCCGGCGACCGTCTTGCGTGAGCCGCGTTGGGTGCGGGCGTTGGTGCGTGTCCGCTGCCCCCGGGACGGCAAGTTGTGGCGATGTCGGGAACCACGATAAGAACCAATCTCAATTAATCGTTTAATATTCAGGTTGACTTCTCGTCTCAGCTCGCCTTCAACCTTGTAGCCATGGTCAATAAGCTCACGGATACGGCCAACCTCGGCCTCGGTGAGTTCATCCGTCTTGACATCGGGGTTAATGCCAGCCTGAGTTAGAATCTTCTGGCTCAGCGTTGGGCCAATACCATAGATATATCGGAGTGACACCCCGATGTGTTTGTTTCGCGGTATATCTACCCCAGCGATACGTGCCATCTGTTCCCTCCTGCCACAGCCGAATGCGACCACCCAAGAGCTATCGGCTCTCTGGATAGCCTCATCAGCCCTGTCTCTGTTTGTGCTTGGGATTAGTGCAGATAACCCTGACTACCCCGCGCCGCTTGATAACCTTACACTTTTCACATCTAGCTTTAACTGAAGCCTTGACTTTCATAGTAAATCATAACCACCTTTATTTAAACCGGTAGGTAATCCGGCCCCGATTCAGGTCGTAGGGTGAAAGCTCAACCAGCACCCGGTCACCGGGTAGGATTTTGATATAGTGCAATCTGATTTTGCCCGAAATATGAGCCAGTACCTTATGCCCAGTAGGCAAGTCAACACGAAACATGGCATTAGGCAATGACTCAGTGACCACCCCCTCAACTTCGATAGTTTCTTTCTTAGGCATAGACTTTTTTCATAAAGCCGTCAGCACCTCAGCCTTACCATCGGTGATGGCGATGGTATGCTCAAAATGCGCCGCCAAGCTGCCGTCACTGGTATAAACCGTCCACTGGTTGCTACCCAGCCTGGTATGCCAGTCACCGGTGCTCACCATCGGCTCCAGAGCAAAGGTCATCCCTTTCCGCAAAACCGGCCCCTGTCCCGGGATACCGAAATTGGGCACCTGCGGTTCCTCATGCATCTCCCGACCAATGGCGTGCCCGGTATACTCCTTTATCACCGAGAAGCCACGCAATTCGGCATACTGTTGTATGGCGGCGGAGACATCGCCCAGCTTTGCCCCGGCGTG
>CAYGYD010000164.1:0-3628 GCA_964354005.1 uncultured Dehalococcoidales bacterium
ATCCCGATGGGCAGGCCCGCCTGCCGTAGCTCAGAAGGAGCGGCGGGCAGGCCATTGGCAAAGCCGGCGGGAATGGAGATGGCGGGCAGGCCGGCAATATTGATGGGCAGAGTGCAGACATCAGAGAGATACATCTGCACCGGGTTGTCCACCTTCTCGCCAATCTTGAAGGGGACGGTGGGGGAGGTGGGGGTTATGAGGGCATCAAACTTCTCAAAAGCCCGGTCGAATTCCCGCCGGATGATGGTGCGCACCTTCTGCGCCTTGAGGTAGTAGGCGTCATAGTAGCCGGCGGAGAGGGCATAGGTGCCGAGCATGATGCGCCGCTTGACCTCCGGGCCGAAGCCGTACTGGCGTGTCTTCTCCATATCGTCCCACATATCATCCCCTTTACGGTAGGCGAAGCCGTATTTTACGCCGTCATAGCGTGCCAGGTTAGCCGAAGCCTCAGAGGGGGCAATAATATAGTAGACGGCCAGGGCGTGGCGGGTGTGGGGCAGGGATACTTCCCATTCCCCCCTCGCCCCCAGCTCTTCCAGCTTGCTGATGGCGGCGCGGATGGCGGAGGCGACTTCTGCCTGCATCCCCTCAACAAAGTACTCTTTGGGCACGCCCAGACGCAGTCCCTTGAGGTCGGTGGTCAGGCATTTGATGTAGTCCGGGACCGGCTGGGGGACAGAAGTTGAATCACGGGAGTCGTAGCCGGCGATGGCATTCATCACGAGGGCGCAGTCGGTTACATCCTGCGTCAGCGGCCCAATCTGGTCAAGGGAGCTGGCGAAGGCCACCAGCCCGTACCGGCTGACCCGACCATAGGTCGGCTTCAAACCGGTAACGCTGCAAAAGCCAGCCGGCTGGCGGATACTACCCCCCGTATCCGAGCCGAGGGCATAGACCGTCTCGCCGGCGGCTACGGCGGCGGCCGAACCACCGCTACTCCCGCCGGGGACTCGGGCCAGGTCCCAGGGGTTGTGGGTAATAAACAGGGCGGAGTTCTCCGTAGAGGAGCCCATGGCGAACTCGTCCATGTTGGACTTGCCGATGATGATGGCACCAGCCTCGTTCAGTTTTTCCACTACCGTGGCATCATAAGGTGGCACAAAGTTTTCCAGCATCTTGGAGGAGCAGGTGGTGCGCACACCTCTGGTACACATATTGTCCTTGATAAGCGCCGGGATGCCGGTGAGGGGGGTGGCGTTGCCTGCCGCCAGTAGCTTATCTGCGCGCTCGGCTTGTTCCAGTGCCAGCTTTTCGGTAATGGTAACCAAAGCGTGAACCTTGGGTTCTATCTGATGGATGCGCTCCAGGTAGGCTCTGGTCAATTCCACCGAAGACAGTTGTTTGGCCTTCAGCAGTTTATTGGCTTCGTGGATAGTCAAGTTAGTGTTCAACCTCACCCCCTTAATCCCCCTCTCGATGGACTAAACACCATGTCATATGCGCCAGGCTTATCGCCCTCCATTTCGAGAGGGATATTGGCCGACAAATCAAAGTGATAACCATCTCCGTAGCTATCAGGGTGGATGGTCGCATACAGGTCCAAAAGCTCGGCGAATCTAGCTCTCACATCATCTGGGGCGGCTTCTAAGCTATAGGCTATTGCCCCTGTCCAGTATTCGGCCAGCTTCTTGAACGTCGCCCTGTCCGGCGGCGCCGGCTCGCCTCTAAACTCCTCCAGTCTGCGCAGCTGTGCATTTAATATACTCTCTTCGGACCTGATTTGTCTATGTGCCGCCAACAGTTCTTCCTCGGTTATTATGCCCTCAGCCTGCTGCCAGGAGTACTGCCGCCTTTTCTGCTGCAGCCGGCTGACCTGCTCCTGCAGGCCTCTGACCTGTCGCTCTATGTTCGCTCTTTGAGCTTTCCAGGCCCGCCGTTTATCCTTTACGGCCAGCTCCAGGGCGTTGAGCCCGGTTATGCACTGTACGAAGGTATCCCACACATCGTAGCTGAGTCTGCGCCACGGGACCCTCACGTTGGGGCATGGCGGGCAGGCCCGCATAGGGTCAGAGCGGAGGCAGGCGCCCCCGTGTTTCTTTCTCAGGTGGTACCTGCGCCCGCGTATCCCGCAGATGACTCGCGAGGTCAGCCATTTCCTCTTGCCGAAGCCGTAGCTGTTTTCACGGTTACGTTTCAGGTTGGCCAGGATACGCCCGGCTTGTTCTTCGGATATCCGGGGAGGAATCAGGTTCCGGAGCTCGTAACGGCTCCAGTCCCATATCCCGGCATACCGTCTGGCGTTACGGAGGACAACGGCCGCCGTGGAACGGGTTATCACCGTCCCGGCCAGCGTCCTCACGTCTCTCGCCCGCAGTTCTCTATATACCCAGTCTATAAAGACAAAGCCTAGACATAAGATAAAGACAATATTAGCTGGGAATCAGAGCAGTTTTCTAAAAGAGTCTGTTACATGCTACTTTCTGGATGTACTCGTCAATATGGCCTCACTGGCTTGCTTCAGCAAATGATTCGGTAATGAAATGCATATCTAGTAGTGCCGGAAGGCTTCGACATCCGGCACTTCCAGTGCACCTTCTGGACACAGTTCTACGCAGCAGTAACAGGCGATACAGCTATCAGCTATGCTAAATTCCGGTTCTAGCGTGAGCGCCTGAGCCGGACAGTTCAGAGCGCAGTCCCCGCATTGAATACAACGGTCCTCGCGGTATGAGGGCTTGATAGTAAGACGACGGCGCATCATTCCGGTAGGATACAGCCTCGTTATCTCAGCCGTATTCTCCTTGTCAGGTTGTGGAGCGAAAGTCACCGGCATCTTGAAGTTGGGTATCGGCACCAGCTCGCCCTGTATATCTATCTCCACCTTCGACAGGGTTCCGAGCCCCCGAAGCTGAGCTCGTTCCTGGACCGGGAGTCGGCCGGGGTCTATACCCATCATCCACGCCATAGCTGCGTCCAGAGCCAGGGGGTCAGTGCTTGCCATGAGTTTGCCCACCTGCCGCAGGTGCCCACCATGGCATGGTCCGTTGCCCTCTATTGCGGTAATGGCATCCATGATATGGAGGTCGGGGGGTCGTATCTGGTGAACATCGCAGATGACCCGGGCAAAGGTCTCTGTATCTCGAGCCAAGAGGTGCAGCCGGGCTTTGCAGGCCCCGGCGATATAGCCAAATGTATTCTTCAGGGCACCGCTGACCATCATGCCCATATGAGTCTTGAATACAGGCAGGTTGATAATGTAGTCCGCCTCAAGCACTGCCCTGGAAACAATCAGAGTGAAGCCTGTCTCGGCTCCAATCCTCTCTACGACACGCTCTGATATGGAGGCAAAGTGCCCGTCTGAAGCATCCAGGATCCCGGTAATAGCCGCTACATGGTGGGAGTTACGGTTTATGCCGCCGGGATTATCACCTACCATCACCCTGGCGTTTCGGTCAAGGCAGGCATGAACAAGAGCGCGAATCAGTTCCGGGTGGGTGGTATGGCCCAACTCTGGGTTTGATGGCCCAACCATATTTGGCTTTAGCAGTACATTGGCGCCGGCGAAGGTCCTGGGAGCCAGCGATGCCATGAGTACCTCTACCTTCTCCCGCAGGTCAGCGCCGACGGGCTCAATGATTACCTTAGAGACCTGCCTTCCCATATCAAGTCCTCTGGCTTCAGTTACTCT
>CAYGYD010000165.1:0-1210 GCA_964354005.1 uncultured Dehalococcoidales bacterium
ATGAGGTCGATATTGACGGTGGCAAAATTGCCCTCAGCCATCAGCACCTTTTCCCGGGCTTCTTCCCCGGAGCTCAGCACGCGACCCATCGCCTTCAGCACATCGTTGTCAAAGCTCTGCACGCCGATGGAGAGTCGCTTAATGCCCGCCCCCTTCAACAATTCAATGTTCCGCCAGTTAAGTTCGGCGGGGGTTGTCTCCAGTGAAATTTCCTTAGCCTCAAACCTGGCTTTGAGGTAGTCGATGAAGCCTAATAGCTCATCCATCATGACTGTTGGCGTGCCCCCGCCAAAGTAGACGCTGGAGAACTTGAAGCCACGCTGGAGGTAGAGGTCAAGCTCCCCTTTCAGGCTCTGGAAATACTGGCGAGCCTTGTCTTCCTTGAAAAGGTAGCGGTTGAAACAGCAGAAGGGGCAGAGAGTCCGGCAGAAAGGAATGTGAACATAGAGGGCAATCGGCTGTCCCCGGTCCGCCATCGAGGCATTAATAAATGAATCATCAATCTGGTCGCGGAGCCTGAGGAATTTCTTGCCCTCTCGCCGGGTGATATAGCTCAACAGGTTGGAAATCATTTGCTCAATCGTACCTCGTCGTCCGGTCACCCCGATTAGGGCAGCCAGTGGTGTTTATCTGGGTTAAGAACGAAGTCGTAATAGGTCACGCTCATCCCCGGCGCATTCCACTTGCCTCGGGGCAAATCCGGGTCGTTGAACTCGTTTACCTCAGAAACGCCAAGGTAAACATGCCCACCCCAGTAGCTATTGATGTACCTCGGTTTCTTGTCCGTCGTTCGGAAAGGTCGGGCGGCAAAACTGTAGACTCCCTCAATCTGCACACGGTATTTGGCGGCTGGACCACTATCCACCGCCTCTTTCTCAAATCCTATCCTGGCCCTTTTCACTGTAATTACCTGTCCCATCACCTGCCAGCACAATGCGAAAATCTTCTCTAAAACCTCAGCCTGCCGTTTATCGGCTTTCTCATCAATATAGATAATGGTTTTCCAGGGAGCCTGGGGCTGGGGGAAGGGGGAGGGCGAATTGAAACCGTAGGCCACCAGCAAGCCAGCCAGACTTACATCTCCGTAATAGCCCTGCTTTATATTGAATGTCCAGACGCCCTCGCACTGGCTGTGCCCGTTATGGAGCTGGGCCGGCATCGGTGAGTTCCAGTAACCCGGGCACACCGGCGGCGAGGTGCAGCCCTCAAC
>CAYGYD010000165.1:1310-3561 GCA_964354005.1 uncultured Dehalococcoidales bacterium
TCGGCGCTGTATTTCTGGAGGGCATCCTTGATGGTTATCAAATTGCCCAGCGACTTGCTCATCTTCTCGGCACCAAGTTGTAGAAGACCGTTGTGCATCCAGTAGCGGACGAAGGGCTTCACCCCGGTGTAGCTTTCCGACTGCGCAATCTCATTCTCGTGGTGGGGGAAAATCAAGTCCTGCCCGCCGCCATGGATGTCCAGAGTCTGTCCCAGGTATTTCAGGGACATGGCACTACACTCAATATGCCAGCCCGGTCTGCCCTGCCCCCAGGGGCTATCCCAGGCTGGCTCCCCGGGCTTAGCTGCCTTCCACAGGACAAAGTCCATCGGGTGCTCTTTTGCTTCACCCGGGTCAATGCGGGCACCGGCTTTCATCTGCTCCAGGGTCCGGTGAGAAAGCTTGCCGTAATCGGGCACTTGCCTCACCCGGAAATAGACGCTACCCTGGGCCGGATAAGCATAGCCTTTCTTCACGAGCCCCTTCACAAATTCAATAATCTCCGGTATTGTATCAGTCGCCCGCGGCGATTCGTCCGGCGGCATGACATTCAGAGCTTTCATGTCTTCCTGAAAACTGGCAGCGTGCTGCTCCGCCAGCTCCCGCGCCGGAATGCTCAATCGGTTCGCCCGGTCGATAATCTTGTCATCAATATCGGTGACATTCTGGACAGACTTGACCTTATAGCCCTGGTACTTCAGATAGCGGCGGATGACATCAAAGATGATGTAGCTCATGGCGTGGCCAATATGGCTCTCGTCGTAGGGGGTGACCCCGCAGACATACATCCTCACTTCGCTGCCGGATGGTAGGAACTCCTCCTTTTGCCGGGAAAGAGTGTTGTACACTTTCATCTCGCGCCTTCCCCTTTTCAGCTAGCGGATTAATCTTCTATCGCCCTCGGCGATGTCCAGACGCTTTTCCAGCTCCGCCACCTTCATATCCAGGGCCTCCAGCCTCTCCCCCACCGGGTCGGGCAACCTTTCAACGGTGTCCGTATCCGGGTTGCGGATAGCCACCACCCGTCCCGGCACCCCGACTACCGTGGCATTGGCCGGCACTGAGGTCACCACCACCGAGCCGGCACCAATCTTGGAGTTATCCCCGATGGTAATATCGCCAATTAACTTGGCGCCGACGCCCACCACCACATTGTTACCCAGTGTGGGATGGCGTTTTACCTTCTGCCGGCTGGTGCCGCCGAGGGTTACGCCTTGATACAGGACAACATTCTCGCCAATCTCGGCGGTCTCACCAATGACCACGCCCATACCGTGGTCGATAAAGAACCCCTCGCCAATTTTAGCACCAGGGTGGATTTCAATGCCAGTGCAAAACCGACCAATGTGAGAAATGAGACGGGGGAAAAAGGGGATACCCCACCGGTAGAGGGTGTGGGCTAAGCGGTGGAACTGCCGGGCATGAAACCCGGGGTAAGCCAGCAGCACCTCCAGGGTATTAACCGCCGCCGGGTCGTGCTCAAAAACAGTTTTAATATCTTTTTTAAGACTAGAAACGAGTGCCATAATGCTAACCTCCTTCCCAAACTGAACTCGCCTGCCCTGCCGCCCCGGAACCGGGGCCGATGACACATGCAGGTGAGCACCCCGGGATAGGAGGTGTTGTTTTCTTTAACCAGAGTCAGCGTTTTCAAATTCGTCCCTCAAACAGACTAATTGGCCGCTTCCAGCAGGGCCACTGCCCAGACCGCCACCCCTTCCTTCCGCCCAACAAAACCCAGCCCTTCGGAGGTGCCGGCCTTGACATTCACCTGACCGGGAGTAATGCCCAGCGCGTGGCTGAGTTGCTGTCGCATCCGCTCAAAGAAGCCGCTGAGTCTGGGCTGCTCGGCGACGATGGTAGCATCGATATTGCCTACCTGCCAGCCGTTTTCATTGAGCTTCGTCCCCACTCTCTTCAGCAAGACCAGACTGGAAATGTCCTTGTATTCCGGTGCACCGGGCGGAAAATGCTGGCCAATATCTCCCAGACCGGCCGCCCCCAGCAGGGCATCAATTATAGCATGAATCAAGGCATCCGCATCACTCCAGCCGTCAAGCCCCTTCTCATAGGGTATCTCTACCCCACCCAATACCAGTCGGCGCCCGGACGCAAACTGATGGACATCATAACCAATACCAGTGCGCTGTTTACCGCCCATGCTTCTGCCACAATATTTCGGCCAGTGCCAGGTCATCCGGCGTGGTTATCTTTATATTATCATAAGCGCCGGGATAAATCTTGACCTTGT
>CAYGYD010000166.1:0-3510 GCA_964354005.1 uncultured Dehalococcoidales bacterium
CGGAGACCCGACCCCATATGTATGACGCGCAAGGACGGGAACAGGAGGAAGCAATCCGAGCTATCACCGAGGCACCCATCCCGACAGAGATGCCACCAGTGAAGCAGACAATTGCCAATGTACACGCCAACCCAGGGGTCTTCCTGTTCAAAATGGCCGAGCATCCCTACAGCGACCGGCTATGGCCGGTCTACGAAGGATTCCTTCGCCGACAGAATCGGCGGGCGATAATTGAGTTCATGCGCAGCTTTTATACCGACCCTGACCCGAGGGTCGAGGGTCTTAGACAAATCAAATGCCCGACGCTGGTGCTTGTTGGTGAATTCGACTACGTCTTCCTAAAGCCAAGTGAACTAATGGCCAGAGAGATTCCAGATGTGCGACATGTCGTCATGAAGGGACTTGGGCACATGACGGCTATCGAAGCACCGATATGGACGGCCAACGAGCTTCTCGACTTCCTCGACTGTGTTGCTAAGACCGGAAAAGCAAACTGGTAGAAAGACTTAGCTTCGAGAATTGTCCAGTAAGGCTCACCATTGCAAGGGCAACCTGACTCCTTCCTCTCGTCGAACAGTTCGGGAACCCTAGCCTGTGGCACCATAATCGGCAAGGCCGTTCTCCCGCAACTGCCCTTGACAAACATTTGACAAAACTTCGGCTCAAGGTTTATCATAATTAGTTAGGTTTGACCATAATATGTGGTATTACCAAATATTATTATGAAACCGAATAGAGCCATGAGACAAGATAGTGAAACCCTGGTCCGGCACATCCTGAAATTAGCCGATGACATTTATCGGGTGATTAAGCCCAGTGTCCCACCCGAGTGGCTAACCTCCGACCTGACGGTGGCCCAACTGCGGGTCTTGTTAGTGCTGTATACCGAGGGTCCAACACGGATGAGTTCCATCGCCTCTTCCATTGGAATTACAATATCAACCGCCACTGGTATCGTAGAAAACCTGGTCAAAAAAGGTCTGGTCATGCGGGGGGCTGACCCGGAAGACCGCCGCTTGGTTATCTGTAGGTTATCTTCTCAAGGACAGGAGACTATCAACCGCCTGTGGGCACTGGGCCAGTTTCAGATTGAGAAACTTCTGCAAGGTCTATCATTAGAACAGCTCAAGAAGGCAGCCGAAGTTGCCGAGTTTCTTCTCTCTAATGTGATGTCGAAGAGTGACGGTCCTGCCTGAGGGCATGGAGAAAAAAGGGGGTGCCGGAGGAGGTCAAAGAAAAAACTATGTTTTCGCTACTAGCTAGATTCACAAATAGGTACAAAGTGGTAATCACCGTCCTCTGGTTGGCGGCAGCCATCGCCTTATTCCTGGTTGCCCCAACACTGTCTGAGGTAGGTGTCACCGACGAAAGCCAGTTCCTGCCACAAGACACCCAGTCTGCCTTGGCCAGCAGACTGCTTAAAGATAAGTTTGCCACTACCACCGAGGCCCCGTCTACTAGCGGACTCATCGTCCTCTACAATGCAGACGGGCTTACCGAGAAGGATATGCAGGAGGCAAGAGCCATTCGTGATTGGCTGGTCTCCGATGCAGCACCGAAAGAAGTCAAACGTATCACCTCTATCTTTGACAGCGAGGCATTGCGTTCAACACTGATAAGTGCCGATCAAACGGCCATGCTGATGCCGGTGGACTTCTCGGTTCCTCCTCTGTCTGATGCTGCCAAAGCGGCCGTCGGGCAAATACGAGACTACCTCCAGCACTACCACCCGAATGTCAGTATATACCTAACCGGCGAAATTGGCTTTTTCCAAGACCTATTCGCGTCCGTTCAGCAGACCATTGACCGGACTACCATTGTCACCGTCATACTGGTAGCGGTTCTGCTGCTTATCATCTATCGGTCGCCAATTGCCGCACTTCTACCCCTGATTGCCATCGGTTGCAGTTTTGCCGTGGCACGAGGGATACTTGGCTACATGGGTGCGGCTGGTGTTGATATCTCCACACTGGCAGATGCATACCTGGTGGTTATCATCTTTGGTGTAGGGACTGACTATTGCCTTTTCATCGTGTCTCGTTTCCGTGAGGAGCTTAGGCAAAGAGAGCGGAATGAAGCCCACAATTATGCCATGAGGCACATTGGCCCGGTTATAACCGCCAGTGCCGTGACCGTCATCGTCGCTTTCCTCTCCCTAAGTATCTCGCGTTTTGGTATGACCAAGACTACCGGATACGCGCTGGCACTTGGCGTTGCCCTCACCCTCGTGGCTGGCTTGACTCTAATCCCAGCGCTAATGTCACTATTCGGCAAATACCTTTTCTGGCCAGCCAAGACCCCCAGCACTCGCCGAAAAGACGGCTTTGGCTGGGGTAATATCGGGAACTGGGTAACCCGGCACCCCGTTGTAGTAGCCTTACCTATCATCGTTGTGCTCGTATTGCCATATACAGCACTATTCCATCTCACCCGGTCAGCCGACATAGTCAGCCAGATGCCCAAGGGTGTGCAGTCAGTGCAGGGCTTCGAAGTGATGAGTGAGCATTTTCCGATGGGCGAATTTTCACCACTATATCTCCTGATAGAGTCTCCCGGGGGAAGCATCACCGACCCCGGTTCGCTGCAAGCAATCGATGGGATAGCTCAGTCACTGCAAAATGTCTCCGGTGTTTCCCGAGTAGACTACTATTCGGCCCCGAGTAGCCAACTCTCAGGGTTGGCAACACAGGTCCGCAGCATTGGTGATGAACTGGGTAGGGGCAGCGGGCTTGACAAGATAACTTCACTCCAAGCGTATGGCCAGTTGCTGCAAAAGCTGGCGCTACAGTACCCTGGCATTGTACAGAGCCAAAATTTCCAGCAAGTGGGGGTGAACCTGACCGAAGTTTCGGTCATCGCCAGCCAAATCTCTACCACCAAGCCTGAAAACCTGCCAGCACTGTTAGCTCAGCTACAGACGGTCACCTATAAACTGGCTGACGACCTGGATGCGTTGGTCAGTGAGTTCAGGCTTACAGCTAACAGCCCATTTACTGCTTACCTGCTCACCACCTATTTCTCCAAGGATAGAACAACCACCAGGGTCAATATCGTACTCAGCAGTGACCCCTACTCATCAGAAACTATCAATACGGTTGCCCGGCTCAGGGAGGCAGTGGATAAGAGCATCAGTACATCCAGCCTGAAGGGAAGTCCTCACTACGTCGGCGGCGAGAGTGCGACGCGCGCTGACATTATGCTTACCAATGATGCCGACTTTGGTCGGGTGGTCGGGCTGGCTATTGCCAGCATACTTATAGTGATAATTATTCTGCTTCGCAGCCTGCTGGCGCCTCTCTACATGGTGGCGACTGTGCTCCTTAACTATGGAGCCACACTGGGTATCGCCACCTGGCTCTTCCTCGATGTCATGAATCAGAGCGGTATGATTTATATGATACCCATATTCATCTTTGTCGTTCTGGTCGCTCTGGGAGCCGATTACAATATCTTCCTCGTCTCGCGTATTCGGGAAGAGGTGCAGCAGCGGCCAATAAGAGAGGCCGTGAG
>CAYGYD010000167.1:0-3494 GCA_964354005.1 uncultured Dehalococcoidales bacterium
GGGAAAAGGTGCTGATGGCTGAGGGCAATTTTGCCACCGTCAATATCGACCTCATCTTCAATTTCCCCTTCCAGTCGCTAGAGCAGTTTGCGACTGATATTGAGACCTTCAAGAGCCTGCGGATTGACCAGGCTACTTTTTATCCCCTGATGGCTTCGCCGCATAAAAAGAGTGCTATGGAAAGGCGGTTCAACCGGATAGATACCTCCCGCGAGAAGCAGTTCTACGATATTATTCTCAAGTCCGTCTATAACGACGGCTACCAGGCCTCCACCGCCTGGTGCTTTTCCCGCGGCGACCGCATGATTGACGAGTATATTATTGATTACGATGACTATGTTGGCATTGGTGCCGGGTCAGTGAGCATCGTTAACGGGAACTTCTATGTCAATACCTTTTCGCTGACAAGGTATGACGAGTCCATCAGCCAGAATAAATTGCCCATCATCGGCTGGCGGAAGCTAACCGACCGGGAGAACCTCCGCTACTACCTGCTGACCAGGCTCTTTGGCCTGACCGTGGACAGGGAAAAGTTCCGCGAGCGCTTCAAGACGGATATTCATCATAAACTGGGGACCGAGCTCCGGTTCCTCAAGCTGTTTGGCCTTATTGCGGGTGAGGATAGGATTGAGGTAACGCCGAAAGGCATGTTCCCGGTAAATATTATGATGCGGGAGTTCTTTACCGCGCTCAACAGCCTGCGGGAATACTGTATTGAGCGGCAGATTTAGCCGCAATTGTTCAATAACCTATCCCCCTGACCCCCTTCCCTGAGGGAAGGGGGAAGAAAAGAAAGAGGGGCTTTTCGCCCCTCTTAAAAACTTAACGCCTTCATGATCGGCAGTTTACCCCGTCTTAAAATGTTCCTGAGAGTGTTCTATTATGGCATACTCCTCGCGGGACTCTAATAACCTAGGCATGGCATAAGAACATATTTGAACTCCACGGTCTGGCGCGATGAACGAACGTTCTCTGTCCGACCTCGTTCTTTTTAAGCGACGTTCCATTACTCGAAAGTAATCCTCATTGTTGTCTATCAAAACGACGTTTCGGTCTAATTGCTCCGCTGCCAATCCGGTTGACCCGCTTCCAGCAAACGGGTCCAATACATTGTCTCCTGGCTTCGTCAGTAGCTTAATAAAGAACTCAGGAAGCCCAACAGGAAAAGCTGCCGGATGCCCCATGTTCTTCCCCACCAGAGGGACTTTTACGGTATTTCCAGGAAGAACGAATTCCTTACCTACCCATTTCCTTAAGTCACGTCCGAACCCGCTATTATTCTCACTGTTATGCCTACCATTGCTTTTACCTGTTAGCTTCGCCAGTCTTTTACCTGCCCAGTCACCGATACACTGTCTTACTGCACCTTGATACATGGCGAACTTAGTCTGTTTCGTCATATGAAAGCAATACTCCCATTCGTCCCTGAGTCTGTTTGGCCAATATCCAGGCATCGCGTTAGGCTTAACCCAGATGTAATCGTCAACGCAAAGCCAACCCTTTGCTGCTAGTGCCTCTATTGAATGCCAGACAAACCTATGCCTG
Organism: uncultured Dehalococcoidales bacterium; assembly: GCA_964354005.1. GTDB lineage: Bacteria > Chloroflexota > Dehalococcoidia > Dehalococcoidales > UBA2162 > CAVSBN01. The sequence continues at coordinate 1,546 of CAYGYD010000167.1, forward strand.
ACGCCCTTTACAACCCTATCTTTTACATTTAATACGAATGACCCTTCGTCAGAAAGCACCCGCCAGAATTGGTCATGAAAACTCAGTATGAAGCTAACATACTCATCAGGACTAATGCTATCATAGTGCTTATGCCGCGCGTCAGCATAGGGAGGGGAAGTAACTATGAGATTGAAATATTTGTCGGGGTATATCTTGAGAATCTCTCGGCTATCGCCCAAATAAACTTCAGTCCTATACATTCCTATGCCCTCTATTTGTTACCCCGTTTACTTAATATTCTACCTCCTACTGGTTTTTGCCGCAAAAGAATTCTACCAGCTTGTATGGGTCAACAAAGCATCCGTTTTCATCAAGCAAATTCTTCTCTTCGCAGCACTTTTGGAAAGAATCGAGCAGCTCTTGAGGTACATCTTCACTACTCGTGTGTGGCGCCTCGGAGGCAATGAGAACATCTAGCACAAGCTTTGCGATCTCCTCATAAGAGTAGTTCGAAAAAAACGGCCAAAAATAGTCAGCAAACCATAACTCAGTGTTGTACGAAAACGGCACTCTCGACTTGTTACCTTTCATTAACCTCATACCCCGTTCAACACTGAGGCCGAACACGCAAATATAGGCGCCATCTCGATTCTTGTCTCCACTAGCCACTCTCTCTAGAGCGGCAATCGCCTTCGGCCAGTCTTGCCCTCCCATAGTATTTGACCTATTCTTTACGGAAACATACACTGTAAGCTTTGACCTCCTTTTCCTATATCTGATGACTACATTGAAATCAGCTTCTGCGAGTCCAATATCAGAAACAGTCTCAAATCGCTTTGAGGCAGCCGCCGCATCTTTGGCAATGTATTGGTATCTCCAAGCAGAATTCATTCTCTCTTTCTGTAGAGTTCTGTTTCGGAATTGTTCTCTGGCAACTTCTGAGCACTTTCTTCCTGTACATTGCAGAGCCGTTGTGGCAGCATCACCGCAGTATTTTACAAAGTATCTAAACAGTTCCCGTCCCTCTTTTGTGTAAGTCTTCATCACTTCTTCGGCCGAGGCGTTGTCTGGCAAATTCACTATTGCCCTACTCGATTTACGACCAGCCGTCTCGATAGCAGCTACGATGATTGCCTTCAAGTGCTTCACCGGAATTCTATATATGTGAGGTACCAACTCACTGTCGTCGAGCAAATTATTCGCTTGTCGTGGATACTGTTGAACCGTTACCATTGGTATTGCCTGTACCGCCTCACCGCTTCACTATTTATTGATATATTACTACGCTAATCTTGTTGAGACAAGTCCCGTCCGAGAAATTTCCTTTTCTTCAGTAGGGATGGACGGGGCAGGGTTTAAGAGGGGCGTCAGCCCCTCTTTCTAATTATCTCCCCCTCTCCTTTTAGGAGAGGGGGTTAGGGGGGTGAGGTTTAAGACGACCTAATATCGTCGTCACTTGACAGCCACATGAATACCGGCCACCCCAAAAAGCAGGGGCCGGAAGGAAACCTGGCGGAAGCCAGCCGCCATCAGCATTTCTTTGATTTCCTCGGCGGTGTAGAAGCGTGCCGCTGATTCCGCCAGATACTGATAAGCACCACGGTTGCCGGAGAGCCGGTGGCCAGCCCAGGAAACAACCCAGCGCAGGTACAGGTGAAAGAGCCCGCGCACTATTTTTGATTTTGGCTGGCTGGTCTCCACAATCACGCATCTCCCGCCCGGGCTCAACACCCGGAATATCTCGGCGATATGCAATCTGGCTACCGGATTCTTATAGGTCAGATTGCGGAAAGCGAAGGAAATGCCCACGCAGTCGAAGTGTTCGTTGGGGAAAGGCAAACTGCCCGCCTCACCATGAGTAAAGGTAATCCGGCCCTTGCCGAGCAGCGTCTCGGCTTTCCGGGCGGCTACGGCCAGCATCGTCTCACTAAAATCAAGGGCGGTCACCATGGCGTAGTTCTTGGCCT
>CAYGYD010000168.1:0-3487 GCA_964354005.1 uncultured Dehalococcoidales bacterium
CCTGGACGCAAATACCACGTATGGCAAAGGTTAGAAGATGACGGCGGGGCTATCGTGTTCTGGTGTCCTTTCTGTGGTCGGCGGGAGTTGTTTTTGGCAAGTATAAAGGGACCCACCAACGGTGTTGTTGTCAAGGGAAAATGTCAGGTTTATTGATTAGCGATTTTGTCAGTGGCATTATTTTAACGGACTCCTGTTTAAGTCGTTAAAGCCGGCGTCTTTGCGCTGCGTCTGGGACGGTTAACCGGCGGGCTGACGGTGGATCTGTACCTCCTCACAGTCTTCCGACTCATACCGAGCAGTCTGGCTGTAGCGCGCTCGGAGAGGCTACGGCCTCTGGCTTCTTGGACGGCATCCCAGCGGGCCTGCTGACGAATCGTCGGGCGTCGAATCGTAGTTGCCCCGGGCGGAATCGAGGATTCCTTGAAATCGCTTTTCTGCCGTAAGATACTCTCAAGCCATTGAGGGATACTGCCAGGGTCGTCATCAGGCTTCTGGCTGGAAGCAGCGAAGTACCGCGGTTTGTGCGGGGCTTCTTCCGCGTCTATTATCCCTGCATCGGACACCACCTCCAGTTTGCCGTCATGATACTCCCTTAATAGAACGCGTATCCCCGCGTAGCTCTGACGCCTAGAGTCTGGAAGCAGCTGGAGGGTACGCCATCCGTATCTCACCGTGTTGTCTCGCGACACCTTTCGGATGTGATGACAGCAGAGGATAGTAGCTAGGTCAAGCTCAGGACTAGCCCGCCTGTAGGCAGATTCGAGTTGCGACGGTGACACCCCGAAGCGCATATTGAAGCGTGGTAAGAAATCCCCAAGAAGACGGTTGGCTTCATTCATGTTGCTGACGCCGGCTAACCGCAGTTCGGAGACCAATCTGTCCTGAAAAGTCCCTGCCATTTTCTCAACTCGACCTTTGCCCTGGGGGCTCCTAGCCAGGATCATCGATATGCCCAATTGTTTCATGGCCCGAGAAAACTGCGTCTGTCGTCTACTCCCCGCACCATCTCTGGGACGAAAGACCGGTCGGGTATGTTTGAAAACGGAATGGCGGTCCGTATAAATAGCCAGTGGCACCCCCCGACGCCGGATTATTCCTTCAATGAGCAGGAAATAGCCCTGCGTGTCTTCCTGTTCGCGGAAGAGCGCGTACGGAACGGTACCCGTCGCGTCATCCACGGCCAGCAGGAGTGTAAGCCATGGTCCCCGACCTTCCAACCAGTCGTGATGGCTGCCATCCATCTGAATTATCATACCTTCCTGCGGCGTCCGGGCGCGGCGGTAACGAAACCGCGGAGGCCTTCTGCGGCGCTGGCTCGTCAGCCCCTCGTCCGCCAGCATATTGCGTACAGTAGACCTCGAAAGCATTATTCCTTCCCGTTCCGCCAGCATCTCCGAAAAGTGGGTATGGTTTAGTCCTGCGTATGTCGTACGCGCCAGATTGATCACTCTTTGCCTTAGTTCCTCTGGAATGGCATTGGACGGTTGGCGGCCGCGGTTTCCGTGGGCCAGTGCTAAGGCGCCTTGCTCCCTATACGCCTTGAGAATTCGCCACGCTTGACGTTCACCGAGCCCGATGACGCTCGCCGCCTCCTCTACCCCCATTCGCCCTTCCAGTACCAGATTCATTACGTGCAACCTTCCCTGTTCTTGTTCTGTCAATGTCAGTTCTCCCATGACTGACATTATCCCTTAACAGTTAGCTACTGACATAATTGTATAGCAACAACATTAAAAGTGGTCCCCTTTTATTACTTCGAAAATAACTCCTAGGCGACCTGAAGGCTTAATTTGTAGCCAAGGGCTTCAATGCGTTTCATCGCTCGTTGTAGGACATGTTCGCGGTCACGATTATCGAAGTAAAGCTTTCCCAAGTCCTGGTAATTCGTCCCCTTGCTCACCATGCTATGCATGATTACAGCGATACTATGTGCTACGGCGACGATGGCCCGTTTGTCACCCCGTCTTGGTGCCAATCTATGGTATTGAGCCGAAAGGTAATTTCCTTTACTTCTCGCCGCCCCTCGAGCCGCCTGAACAATTGCGCTACAAAGCCACCGATTGCCGTGCCTGGTTCGACCGCCCTTGCGTTTACCCGCACTTTCATTGTTACCCGGACACAGTCCTATCCAGGATGCCAGATGCTCGCCTGTAGTAAAGCATTCGTTGCCTTTCCCCACTTCTGACATGTACTCTTCGGCCACCCGACGGTCCACTCCCGGAATCTCATCAAGACGTTCTATCACCTCATCAAACGGATGCATACGCCTACCAATTTCATCGTCCAGTTGAGCAATCTCCCCGTCAAGGAAATTGAGATGCCGCAGTTGGCTCGTCAACATCATCTTCTGATGCTCGCCCATCAGTCCATTTAAAGCTTCTTCAAGAATACTCTTCTTCTTGCGCATGCGTCCTCTGGCCATCTCTGCCAGTTCTTTCGGATCACTGACTCCGCTAACCATGGCCTCTAGCATGGCTCTGCCCGATACGCCAGTGATATCAGTAGCAACGCTGCTCAATTTAATATTAGCCCCCTCAAGCACTTTCTGGATACGTTCCACCACCCGCACACGCTCTTGAATGATGCTTCGTCGGTAACGTGTCAATTCCCGCAGTTCCCTCTGTTCTCGATCGGGAACAAAGCTTCCCCGTACCAGGCCATGCCGCAATAGGTCAGCTACCCATTCGGCATCTCGCACATCCGTCTTGCGACCAGGCAAAGCCTTGATATGCTGTGCGTTGACCAGGAGCAAGATGAGACTGTCCTCTAGAAGATTGTAGATTGGCTTCCAGAATACTCCAGTGCTCTCCATGGCTACGTGGGTGACTTTGCATTCAAGCAACCATTCTTTAAGCTTAAGGAGATCATCGGTCATGGTAGAGAAGGTACGAGTCTCACGTCCCTCCGGTGTGATGGTACAGGCGGCTACCACTTTCTTGTGAATATCCAGCCCGCAGCATCGAGGATAAAGCATTTCCATTCAATACTCCTTAGTCCAAAGTCACTGGCCAGAGGGCGGCCTGCTAATTATAAAGATATTACTTCACGTGCTCTCGACTAAGCGAGGCAACACTTTGTGGTGCCTTCAGGTCGCCGGTTCAGATTATGCCTCGGGCTCGCAGCACCAATAAAAGACGAACTCCTTTCTGCCAGCCAGCGCTCAATTATTTTCGTACTTCGTGGTGCCGCTGGCAAGCGGCGTGAATGATTATGCCAAAAACAATTGTTTAACGATCAGCCATAAGGCGCTCCTAAGTTGTTGCGCAGTAATTTTGGCGACATATGGGGCGTGAGTGGGACTTTACATCATTGCACGTTAGCTTGCATTAGTTTAATGCAGAATCAGTATAGTGCCCTTCTGTTTGACTGGCGCTCGCCATCGTCTTTCGTCCTCATCCTTCTGGTTATTGTACTCACTTCGGTTTTTCGTGACCACAGCCCGTATTTGTTTACCCGGTACCCTTTTGTGTGTACAACCTTATCT
>CAYGYD010000169.1:0-3472 GCA_964354005.1 uncultured Dehalococcoidales bacterium
GATATTCTGGTCTTCAAAGGTGTCCCATACGGGGCGCCAACCGGTGGCAAACGTCGTTTCCTGCCACCGCAACCAGTTGAGCCGTGGGCTGGCGTGCGATATGCCGGCGACTTTGGGCCAATCTGCCCGCAGACAGGAACGCTGGTTGATGAAGCTCGGCCTTACTCAATTGCCCGTACCGAAGGACACCTCAGATTTCTGCCTCAAAGCGAAACCTGCCTAGTACTGAATGTCTGGACTCCAGCCGTAAAGGACGGCGGAAAGCGGCCGGTTATGGTGTGGCTGCACGGCCGCGGCTTTGCGCAGGGAGCTGGTTCGGAGACACAGTATAACGGCGCCGCGCTGGCCAAGCGTGGTAACGTTGTAGTCACTATTAACCACCGCCTAAATGTCTTTGGTTATCTACATCTGGCAGATATCGCTGGTGAAGAGTGGGCTGGCTCTGGCGTGGCCGGGTTGTTAGATATGGTATTAGCCCTCAAGTGGGTCCGCGACAACATCGAAACCTTCGGCGGTGATGCGAGCCGGGTGATGATTTTTGGCGAGTCCGGCGGTGGCAGCAAAGTATCCAAGATGCTGGCTACGCCTTCTGCAAAGGGTTTGTTCCATCGGGCTATTATCCAGAGTGGTCCGGGATTGCGGGGTGTAGAGCGTAAGGATGCCACGGACATGGCTGAACGCCTGCTGGCAGAGGTGGGGCTCAAGGTAAATCAGATTGACAAACTCCAGCAATTACCGGCGCAGCAATTGCTGGATGCCGTTAATAGGCTACCATCCATACGGCGCCCCGCTGGCATGATAGGTACGCCTACTGGAGCTATTATGAGTTTTGCTCCGGTAGTGGATGGGCATTACCTTCCCTGCCATCCATTTGACCCTGTAGCTGCGCCAACGTCGGCAGATGTACCACTCATGATTGGGACTACCAGAGACGAATCGGCAACTTTCCTGGCGCCAGACCCACGGCGCCGCCGGCTTACCGAGCCAGAGTTGCGCGAACGTCTGACTCCAATATTAGGCGAACGGCTGGATAAAATACTGAGCGTCTACAAGAGAACACGACCCGAGGCCACACCCTGGGACCTGTTAATCGGGATTGGTAGTGAAGGGTTCCGGTTATCATCTATCAAACTCGCTGAGCGAAAGGCAGTGGGTGGACTGGCTCCCGTCTTTATGTACCTGTTCACCTATCAATCTGATTTCCTGGGAGGTCTCTTTAAGGCGGGCCACGGCGTCGAGATTCCGTTCGCATTCGACCATGTTGACGATGTGCCCATGACTGGCTCTCGCCCTGATAGATACGAGCTGGCGGCAGCGATGAGTGAGGCGTGGAGTGCCTTCGCCCGCAATGGAGACCCCAACCACCCGGGAATTCCGAAATGGGCGCCCTATACTGCTAAGAACCGTGCGACGATGCTCTTCGATGTTCCGTGCCAAGTAGCGATAGACCCGTATCGCGAGGAGCTCGATGCCTGGGAGGATTTTGAAGCAAACTTGCCCTAGTCCAAATTGTTCAATATTGCGCAAAAGCTTGCTCTATTAAATAGGTAACGTCTTATGTTCGGTCGCTCAGTGCATAAGTTATGAGTCTATCTAGAATGGGAATTCTGCCTTAAGGATTGCCTCTGGATAGCAAGTGTTCATGCCCTCCACTAACGGTAGAGGGCATTTCTTTTTTTAACCAATCTTCCTTCCCCAAGAGGGAGACTATTATCTAGCACGGTTATCAGATTAACCAATTGAGGCAATTGTTCACCCATGTCACAAAAGACTGTATTGTGTGATGACAAGGCTGACGAGTGAGCTCCGACAAGTTAACTGACCTTAGAACCATTCTAACCGCATTCTGTATCTGATTGGCATGCCTATCATTTCCCGCCGGCGGACCACCAGTGGATTCAAGCTCCATCTCGAGCAGCTTCTTCTGCCGCTGGTATTCTCCGTCCGGGAATAACCCGTCCACGTAGGCTTTCGCCATCCGCCTCAGCTTGTGAGACAATTAACGGTCTGTTAAAATGGCATAACAATGACACTAGAAGGAGGTTAGCCACATTATGCCTACACGTGCAAGGGTTGTTGTTGTGCCAAAAGAAAAGGGACCTCTCGCTGTCCTTGAAATGAATCTTCCTGACCCAGGTCCCTATGAGGTAGTAATCAAACAATTCGCCAGTGGCATATGCCACAGTCAGCTTCACCAAATCCACAATGATAGGCTTATTCCGGTACTTCTCGGTCATGAATCCACAGGTGTGGTTATCGCTAAGGGAAATGAGGTAACCCATGTCAAAGAAGGAGACCATGTGATGGTGACATGGGTACCGAGGAATAAAGCATTAACGCCAAGGCTCGCCGTAGCGGGGACTCTTAAACTACCCGATGGTAGTCTAGCAGTCAGTCAAAACGTCTACACTTGGGCTGACTACACGATTGCTGATGAACAATATGTGGTTTGGACTCCAAAGGATACTGTTAAGGACGTGACAGCCATCATCGGATGTGCGGTAATGACTGGAGCAGGGGCAGTTCTATACACCGCTGGTGTTAAAAAAGGGGAGAGCGTTGCCATTATTGGTGTCGGAGGAGTAGGTCTATCAGCGGTCGTTGCCGCCAAGGTAGTGGGTGCGGACCCGATTATAGCCGTGGATTTAGATGATGAGAAATTGAGATTCGCCCGTCAGTTTGGGGCAAATGCAACAGTAAACGCTTCGAAAGAAGATCCGATAAAAGCCATCAGAGCACTCACCCAACGTAATGGAGTTTATGACATCAGGCAGCGTCCTGTCAGTGGAGTTGACTATGCCTTCGACTGTATCGGGCGAAAAGAGACTATGGAACAGATCTTACGAGCTGTAAGGACAGGTACATACGGTGTATCCTCTGGAGGAACCGCAGTGCTAGTGGGAGTTCCTCAGACTAAGGTTGAATTGAATGCCAGCGATATACTGGTCAATGAAAAGAAATATATCGGAAGTATTGGTGGCTCCTGCGTCCCGGACCGGGATTTTCCCGTGTTTCTGGAGTGGTATAAGAAGGGACAGCTTGATTTGAACGCCCTCGTAACCCGACGGTTCAAAATAGATCAGATCAATGAGGCGGTTGCAGCCCTCGAGAAAGGACTTATCAACGGCCGAGCAATTCTGGAATTCTGATTCTAGAGAAGATTTCGGCTTCGTTTGCTAATGGTTGAAATCCGGGAAACAGCCAGATTAAAAAATGATAAAAACTATAAGCAAACGGTAGCTGTTTAACAAAGTTTGTATACCAAGAACACAACGTCGCATAACCAGTTTCACTATCTGTGTCGTCCTCTCAGTTCCACTTGGGGGAATTCGAACTACGTGGCGAGGGCATTGACTCCCCGGCATGACATGATTATGGAGTTCAGCCAAGTAAGCGTTGTTTCAGCCGCAGTTCGACTCTCCTCAGCCTCCCCGTCCGCAGACTCCGTGTCCTCACTCTGCACAATTCGTCA
>CAYGYD010000170.1:0-3460 GCA_964354005.1 uncultured Dehalococcoidales bacterium
ATATGGGGCGCGTGTCCTATGTCCTGGTCGGGACAGAGCGGGCGATGCAGGAGACCTTTGGTTCTACCTGCCACGGGGCGGGCCGGGTGCAGAGTCGGACGGCGGCCAAGCGCCATCTCAGAGGCTCGGATGTCTTGAGGGAGCTGGAAGCTCGCGGTATTACGGTTCGGGCAGAAAGCCTGCCGGGACTGGCGGAGGAAGCTTCGGAGGCCTACAAGGATGTGACGGATGTGGTCAATGTAGCCCACCACGCCGGTATTTCCCGAATCGTGGCCAGAACCAGGCCTATTGGCGTAATAAAAGGGTAGGCTTTGCCCATAACTAGGGCAAATAAAAGATAGAGGGAGGTAAGATGAAGCCAAGAGAAATCAGACCGAGGATTTACTGGGTGGGGGCAATTGATTGGGATAGGCGCCTTTTCGATTCTCTCATACCACTGCCTGATGGCACCAGCTACAACTCTTATCTCATTTTTGGTAGCCAGAAGACAGCCCTGATTGACACAGTGGACCCAACCATGAAGGAAGTCCTGGAAAACAACCTTGATGAGCTGGCGGTGAAGAACATCGACTATGTGGTGGCCAATCACGCTGAGCAAGACCATTCCGGTTCTCTCCCCAGGGTCCTGGAAAGATACCCGCAGGCAAAGGTCGTGACGACACCCAAGTGCAAGGATATGCTCATGGACTTGCTGATGATTCCGGAAGATAGATTCATCACGGTCAAAGATAAGGAGACTATTTCGTTAGGTGATAAGACCCTGGAATTTATTCATGCCCCGTGGGTACACTGGCCGGAGACAATGCTCACCTATCTCCGGGAAGATAGAATATTGTTCCCCTGCGATTTCTTTGGCTCTCATCTGGCGACCAGCGACCTGTATGTCACTGATGAAGGACAGGTCTATGAAGCGGCCAAAAGATATTACGCCGAGATTATGATGCCCTTCCGCGCCAGCATCCAGGGCCACCTCAAGCGGCTCAAAGACTACGCTCTTGACCTGATTGCCACCAGCCACGGCCCGATTTACGATAAGCCGGAGTTTATCACCAAAGCCTACACCAGCTGGGTATTTGATGAGCCACGCAATATTGTTGTTTTGCCTTATATTTCTATGCATGGCAGTACCAGGAAGATGGTCAGGTATTTCGTATCTGCCCTAGCTCAAAAAGGAGTGACGGTGAAGCAATTTGACCTTGCGGCGACCGATATCGGAAAGCTGGCCATGTCGCTGGTGGATGCCGCCACCGTGGTTCTCGGAACACCCACGGTTCTGGTGGGCCCGCATCCCAATGTAGCTTATGCCGCTTTTTTGGCGAATGCCTTGCGGCCGAAGCTGAAATTCGCCTCTATCATTGGCTCTTATGGTTGGGGTGGCAAGGCTGTGGAACAATTGTCTGCCCTGATTCCCAATCTCAAAGTGGAAATACTGCCGCCGGTAATCTGCCGGGGCCTGCCCCGACCGGCGGATTTCACGGCTCTGGACAATCTGGCGAGTAGCATTGCCGCCAAGCATAAAGAGCATGGCTTGACCTGAGAAATTCCTGATAGAGGAGGTAATTGTGATTGTCATTAGCGATAATATTACCACACGGAGCCGGAAAGTCGCCGAAGCACTGAAACCGCTTTACGATGCATCTGCGGGGGCTAGAGTAGTGGAGAGCGCCCGAAAAAAGAGCGCCAAATTCTTGGAGGCCTTGGCCAGACAGTGTGTTGCTGCCGGGGCCGATATTATCAATATCAACCTGCAACAGCGATATGACCGGCCGGAAGTAATGGAGTTCGCTGTCAAGACTATCCAAGAGGCGGTCAACTGCCAGCTTTGTCTCAGTTCAAATCGACCTGACACCTTGCAGCGTGGACTGCAGGCCTGCCAGCACCCACCCATCGTCAACTATGTTTCTCTGGACAAGAAACGGTTGGAGGAGACTCTGCCTCTGGCCGCCCAGTATGGCGCCGAGGTAATTCTGTATCTCGCTGACCCAATTGCCCCGGCCAGCGTTGAGGATACCTTGAAATTGGCCGCCGTGCTGGCCGGTGCCGCCAATGAAGCCGGCATCTCCAACGACCGCATTATCATTGACCCTGGTGTTCTGCATGTTACCAGCGAGCCCGGTCAGCGTCGCATCAAAACATTGACCGAACTCCTGCCAGCTCTCACGGAGACCTTTGAGCCACCGGTGCGAACGACCTGCTGGGTCAACAATGTTTCGGCGGGCGCGGCCAAGCACTTGCGCCCGGCCATAAACAATACCTTCTTGGCTATGTTTGCCGGACTGGGCCTTTCCTCAGCCTTTGTCGATGTCCTGAGCAAGGAGACAATGCGCACAATAAGCTTGATAAAAGTCTTCCGTAACCAGCGCATCTATTCGGACGGCGATTTCGAATAGTCCGGTAAAATAGCCCGTTATGCCAGGGGGAGGCAGAGAAATGGTGAAAGATAAGGTCGCCAAGGTGTTCATGGTTCTCAACCCCCAACTTTGCTCCGCCAATAATGGAGGAAGAGTATGGCCAGCGAACTGACGGTTGGGGAAGTCTTAGAGAGAGCAATCCAGAGAGAGATAGAATCGCAGAACCTGTACCGCGAATTGAGTCGGAAGATGACTGATGATGCGGCTAAGGACGCCTTTCGGCGCCTGTACCGACAGGAGCAAGGGCATCAGAAACGACTCGAGCAATATCGGCGCGGTGAGTTGAGGAGCGGAGCGCTGAGTCGAGGGCAGGTCGTCGATTACCGGGTTGCGGAATACCTCGACCAGCCGGCCGTATCTCCGGATATGAGGCTTAAGGATGTCTTTCTGCTGGCCGCCAATCGGGAAAAAGCTGCCCATACTTTTTATATCAGTTTTGCCGCTCTGCACCCAGCCGGCCGGGTGAGAGCATTGCTGGAAGACTTGGCGGCTCAGGAGCTGGAGCATAAACAGAGGGTCGAGTTTCTCTTAACTGAGGTGGCTTTCCCCCAAACTGACGGCGGCTAAGGAATTTTCCCGGAGGAGGTAAACAATGAAGTGCAGTCGATGCAGTAAAGAATTGACTGAAAACCAGAGTTATGTCTACCAGGGCAAAGTAATGTGCGAAGATTGCCTGATGGATGTTGGGTTGTCCCTTAAGGAGTGTGACCCCTGGGCTACTTATGTTGATACCAGCGCCAGAAAACGCCACGGGCTCACAGGCACGGCCGGGCTGACTGAGATGGAAGCAAAGGTCTACGACTTCGTCAAGGCTAAAGGTAAGGTCACCCGCGAGGAAGTGATGAAGAATTTCGGCCTATCGGAGGCTGACTTGAAGGCGCAGCTACTTACTCTCATGCACGTGGAACTAGTTAAGGAGCGTGGTGAGCGCAGCGGAATGTATCTAGTGCCCATTAGCTGATGAGCCGCTACTGCGCTCAACTGTGGACACTAAGCCACTGAGAGAGTTAAAATAGAGAACTTCTATCAGGGGAAATTCAGTGTAGGGG
>CAYGYD010000171.1:0-3451 GCA_964354005.1 uncultured Dehalococcoidales bacterium
GAGGTTTATATAAGAGGGACTCTGTCCCTCTTGACGCCCTTTTCAATTCCATTTTAGGCTTAGCCCCTCTTGGACGCCCCAGTAAGCGTTCTGGCCACACCGAGAGAGTTCAAGAGAGGGCTTTGCCCTCTCTCAGATTCCATGACTAAATCCCTCTCGCTCTCCCTTTACAAAAGGGAGAAGTTGCCCTCTTATTACGTCTCCCCCTTTGTAAAGGGGGATTAAGGGGGATTTTGTCTCCCCCCTTCCCTTGAGGGGATGGGGTTGCTAGACAGCCTTCATAGTTTCGTTTGACAAACGATGAAACGCAAAGATATATTTACCAATGGTGCCTTTTGGGCTTGATTGAGTAGAAATTGGATTGTATTGAAAGGAGGAGCCATCACAAAGAGCATTGTGGAACAACTCCAGCCAATCTTCGCCCCGAAGTCGGTGGCCGTTATCGGGGCGTCCAGTGTCCCCTTCAAGTGGGGCTACGATACTATCTCTTCCTTACAGCAGACCGGCTACAAAGGAGCGATTTATCCCATCAATCCCAGAGAGAGCCAGATACTGGGTCTTCCGGTCTATCGCAATGTCTTGGATGTCCCCGGAGAGATTGACCTGGCTGTGCTTGTCATTCGTGCCGCCCTGGTGCCCCAGGCCATGCGGGAATGCGTCCAGAAGGGCGTAAAGGGCGCCGTAATCATAACCGCTGGCTTTGCCGAGGTCGGCCAGGAAGGGCAAGCCCTGCAGGAAGAAGTCACCGCCATCGCCCGGCAGGGTAGCATCCGCTTCGTCGGCCCCAACTGCATGGGGATACTGAGTTCAGCCAGTAATCTGAATCTCTGCCTGCCCAACAATACCCCCAAAGGGTCAATCGGCTTTATTTCGCAGAGCGGCACCTTTGGCGGCATTTTTGCCCGTCTTGCCCTTGACCGTGGTTACGGTCTGAGCAAATTCGTCAGCGCGGGTAACCAGGCTGACCTGGATGTGGCCGATTATTTGGAGTTTCTGGCCGATGACCCTGAGACCAAGTCTATAGTCATGTATGTTGAGGGCTTCCGGGACGGGCGGAAACTCTTCCACGCCGCCCAAAAAACGGCCGGGAAGAAACCGGTAATTGTCTACAAGGCTGGCAAGAACCAGTCGGTCGCCCGGGTGGCCATGTCCCATACGGCCTCTATCGCCGGGGAAGATAGGGTCTTCGATGCCATGTGCCGACAGGTGGGCTTCATCCGCAGCGAGGAACTCCTTGCATCGCTGGACATGGCGGCGATTCTGACACGCCAACCCCTCCCCCGGGCGAATGGGGTGGGCATCCTCGGAACGGGCGGCCAGTGCGTTGTTCTGGCGGATACCTGCGTGTCAATGGGCCTTCAGGTTCCGGAACTGAAGAGTGAGGATATACCCTTCATAATCTCCGATGTGGAATTCCCGCCTCACGCCCCCGCTCCCCGGAATCCGGTAGACTTCGCCGGCGCTAACCGTACGGCACTGATGGAAGCCAGTGTTCTAAACAGGATGGCCCAGCTCGACTATATCGACTGCCTCATCTGCAATACGCCCATCTCCTACTATGACACAACCAGGGTCTCCGCGGCTGAGCAGGAAAAGTTGCTCACCCGAGCTGGCGAGCTTCTCACCGAGATACCCCAGAAATATGGTAAGCCGCTGGTTACGGTGGGTTTTGGTTTCGGCGACGCCGCTTTCATCAGCGACCTGATGAAGAAGATTCTGGATAGTGCGGGCATCACTTCCTACTCGACTCCGGAGGCGGCCGTCAAAGCAATCTGGACTTTGCTTAAGTACGCTGAGATTAAGAGGCGGTTCACAGGAAGTTAGCCCGGTTCATCAGATACAGGAGCAAGGGGTCTTACCTTCAGGGAAACTGAATTACCTGGCTTAGCGCGGGGCGGGGCTTTCGATTAGGGCAGCGGAGGCGGTGCTTTGATTCTGACCCCGCCAGTAGACTATCTCTATTTTCTGGCCGATTTGACCCTGGTGGATAGCCCGGGTTAGCTCTTTCATCTCGGTAATATCCTTACCGGCAAACCTGGTAATAACATCACCGATTTTAAGTCCCGCCTGGGCTGCTGGGCTGCCGGAAGCGACGTTGAGTATCAATACTCCTTTATCAACAGCGAGGTTATACCTGAGAATTGTGTACTGGTTGACGCTGGTGTAACTCACCCCAAGCCAGGGGCGAATGACATACCCGGTGTTGATTAATTGCTGGATGATGGGCGTGGCCTCATTGGTGCTGATGGCATAACCCACGCCCTCGACTCCCACCTCCGCAATCTTGACACTGGTGATGCCAATAACCTCACCGGCCATATTTACCAGCGGCCCACCGCTATTTCCCGGATTGATAGCGGCATCGGTTTCAATCAGCCCGTACAGAGTCTGTCCCTGGTCGACATCCAGCGAGACCGACTGCTGGCTGACTATGCCCACGGTGGCTCTGATTCCCTGTCCAAGTGAGTTGCCGATGGCCACAACCCAATCGCCAACCCTCAATTTGTTCGAGTCACCCACGGTAGCCGCCGGCAGATTCCCGGCTTTAATCCTGAGTACGGCCAGGTCAGCCAGGGAGTCGGTGGCGATGATATTAACATCAGCGGCGAATGTACGGCCGTCATCAAGGGTTGCCGTGACACTCTGGGCACCCTCAACAACATGGTTATTGGTCACGATAATGCCGCTCTTGTCAATAATCCAGCCGGAGCCAGCCGCTTGCTGCCTTACAGTCCGGCCAAAAATATCAGTGGTTACCAATTCAGTGTTAATCGCCACCACCGATGGTTTTACCCTGGCCACAACATCAGCAATGCTGGGCAGCACCGCTGACTGGTTGTTGGAAGGCGGTATTGTCCAGGTCGGCTCAATGGGAGTGGTCTCGGTAGGTGTGGGTGATGAGGTTGATGTTGGCGGAGTGGACGTGTTAGGTAACAGAGTGCAGCCAATGTTAAGGATGAGACCAAGAACCAGAATGAAAGCAAGAGCCGAGTTCAGTATCCTTTTCACAAATTTTATTCTAACACACCAAATGTTAAGGAACAGTTAAGAAAAGGGGAGGGGGGCTGGTTAATCCCAGCCCCCCTCGGTGTGCCAATGGTTCCTTCTATCACTCGGTTACCTGCGGCAAGGAAGCCAGGGCTTCTTTCACCTTTTCCTCGGGATATTCGTAATCCTGTAGCTTGCCCGTTAGGTACTCATCATAGGCGGACAGGTCAAAATGTCCGTGACCACTGTGGGCGATGAGAATGGTTTTTGATACGCCCTCCTCTTTGCACTTCAGGGCTTCGTCAATAGCTACCCTGAGGTCATGGCATGGCTCTGGGGCACTAATAATGCCCTCAGTCCGGGCAAACTGAACACCAGCCTCAAACGTAGTCACCTGATGCACCGCCTTGGCCTCAATTAAGCCAAGCTTGTAAAGATGGCAGACGATAGGTGCCATACCGTG
>CAYGYD010000172.1:0-1164 GCA_964354005.1 uncultured Dehalococcoidales bacterium
TCCAGGGTGGTGTAGTCCAGGTAGCCCAGATTGGCCGGTTTCTTTACCTTGTAAACATAGTCACCGGCAATGAAAACAAAGGACATCTGGGTCTGCATTAACTGCACCCGTTCCGGACCTTCGGGGTAGGTCTTGGGGTCAAGCAGAGCCTGAACCAGCTCAGGTAGCTGGGACATCTCAGCACTCCCCCTCATGATTGATGGTCAACCTCACCCCCTATAATCCCCCTCTCCTTGAAAAGGAGAGGGGGAAAAATTTGTAAGAGAGGCGAAGCCTCTCTTTGACACTCCCAGTAACAGGACTAAATTCCTGGGGATTTCGCCCTCTCTTAGACACACCTAGGCTTTCATCCACCTCAATAACTCGGCCAGCACCGTTTCATGGTTCTGCCGGGTCACCGTGAGCAGGTTCACATTGGGCTGGCGCTTGATGGCGTCGGCAAAGGGATTCGGGTTGAGCATAATCGTGCCCAATACCTTCTTCCCACGGCTAATAATCTGAGAAACCGCCTCCCGGAAGCGAGGCGAAAAAAGCTCCATCTTACCAATCTCGTCAACGACGACCAAATCGCAGTGCTCTGCCGCCCGCTCAAGGGCGGGAACGCCCACCCGGTCCAAAGCCTCAATATCAACCCCATACTTGCCCACGCGGTGCTGGCTGCGAATCGTGGCATGCGCCAGTATGATTGTCTCACCATCCAGAATGACCAGACGGAAGCCCTCTCTGATTCCCTGGCTCCGGATTTCCTCGGTGTAGAAACCGCCAGCTTGGCCCGGCATCCGGGCAGCCACCTGCTTGATAAGGCTGGTCTTGCCGCTGCCGGGTCGGCCGGTGAGTAGATAAACCTGCTTCATAAGTCCGGCCCCGCCTCGGCGCGTCAGGCCTTGGCTTTTGCAGCCCGCCTTTTCTCTCTCAGTTTCTTCGCCTGGCGTCTGTGTTTAATTAATGCCACTCTCTTGGTCTTATTCATCGTAATAAATACTATAACCCAACCTGACTTTTTCGGCTACCCCGGCCCTTCTCACCGACGACCCGGACAAACCGGGCAAAGGAGCGGTCGTAGGTTCTCTCTACTTCCGCCGGGAAGACGCAGCCGGGAAGCTCGCCAGATTCAAGGTGATATGAAATGCACTCACAGCATTTGCCCTTGCGGGAACAGGGCTC
>CAYGYD010000172.1:1264-3451 GCA_964354005.1 uncultured Dehalococcoidales bacterium
CAGGAGTTCCAGGGCACGGGCGGCGCCTTCGTTACCTGCGGGAGCCAGCGTGCAGATGGGTGTTAGCAATCCCTGCTCAATCAGTTGTCTGAAGCGAATACCGCTCCTCGTGAAAGGTGCCATCGCCTCCTCAAGTCGGTCTTTGAGGCTGGCTGCCGTCTCCTTGGCCAGTGTCGCGGCTTCGTTGGGCACGATGCCCCAGGCAATCGTTCCCTGTTTATCCAGGAATTTCTTGACCTCTGCGGGGTAGAGGCTGAGCGACTGCGCATAGTTGTAGGCGTCAAAGCTCACAATATCCAGGCTCGTGCCGAGCAAGACTGACCAGTCGGTATTGCCACAGCAGTGCACTCCCTTCAGCCCGCTGATGCCGCCGAAGACCTCTTCCAGCAGAGTAACTACCTTCTCCCGGGAAAGCGAGACAAAGGCGGAGCCGAAGGACGACATATAAGGCTCGTCAACAAAGATGATGGTATCTTTGGCGATTTTCCTTAGCTCCCTTTCCTGCCAGCTAGCCTTGAGTCGGAGCAACTTAGCCGCAGCATCGGCCAGCGTGTCGTCATAGAGAATAGAGCGGCGGTTCTCGTCGGTAATGGTCAGCCCCCAGCTAATCGGGCCGGTTACCTGCCCCTTGACCACCAGAGGCGAGAGGCCGGTCAGGGAAAAAAAGAAATGGAGGCCGGCGGCATATTCCCGACTAATCGGATATTTATCAATATTATTCTCCAGATAGGCGGCATATAGTTGTTCCAGGGGCTGGTTGAGGTCCTGAGAGCGGTCAACATAGATGCGGTTATCCTTGATGACCACTCCCGGGAAGCCCTCACTGTACTGGACATACATATTCTCCAGAAAGGAGCGATTGGGCAGTTGGGGCCAGGCCGGGATGTCTTTCAGGTAGCGGGTGACCAGTGAGCACGCCTCGGCCGGGTCAGTATGCGGCATACTGCCAATCATTGTAGTGCGACAACCAAACTCCATATAGGGCATAAGACCTGACCTCTAGTTTGTAAATCCATCCCCCTAACCCCCCTTCCCTTACAAAGGGAAGGGGGAAAGAAGTTTTTAGAGAGGGACGAAGTCCCTCTCAGACTCCCTCTCCCCCCTTCACTGGAGCGCTTAAGAGAGGGAGAAACCTCTTTCAATAACCCTTCCCAGGGGGTGTCTAAGAGGGGCGTACGCCCCTCTTTTCTATCTATCTCCCCCTCATGCAAAGACTACATCTCCCTCTACCGGAGAGGGGGTCAGGGGGTGAGGTTTTATCTAATATATTTCCCAATAAGCAAATCCAGCTTCTTTTTCTGCGCTGGTGGTATCAGTTCCGGAGTGGTAACAATGGCTGTTCTCAGAGCGGTGGCACACTCACAATCGCGCGACTTGGCTATACGGCCGACCGCCAGCTTGATAATCTGCCTGGCGGTATCAGCATTCTTACGCAGGATACCGAGGATAACTTCCACGGTCACCGGCTCATGTCTTTCGTGCCAACTGTCATAGTCGGTGACACAGCCGATGACAGCATAGCATATCTCGGCCTCACGGGCAAGCTTGGCTTCCGGCAGGGCGGTCATACCGATAATATCCGCCCCCCACGAGCGGTAGAGTCGCGACTCCGCCCTCGTGGAGAAAGCCGGGCCTTCCATGATGACGAAGGTGCCCCTGGGATGGACGGCGGCGCCGACTTCCCTCGCCGATTGATATAGCACCTGGCTCAATTTTGGGCAGAAAGGCTCGGCGAAGGGAATGTGGGCCACGATGCCCTCGCCGAAGAAGGTGCTGACCCGACCCCGGGTGCGGTCGATAAGCTGGTCGGGGATAAGCAGGTCGCCGGGCTTGATTTCTTCCTTGAAGCTGCCCGCCGAGCAGATGGCAATGATATGCTCCACCCCCAGGGACTTAAGGGCATAGATATTGGCCCTTGACGGGAGTTCGCCGGGCAGGATGCGGTGCCCCTTACCGTGGCGGGGCAGGAAGGCAATCCCCACCCCCTCCAGCTTGCCGACAACAATGGTATCACTCGGCTTACCAAAGGGCGTCTCAATATTAACTTCCTGAATATCCCGCATCCCCTCGATATCATACAGCCCCGTCCCCCCAATCACCCCGATGTTAGCCTGTGGCATGAGAGCCTCCTGAACTTGACCGATGTTACTTCATTTTGTAAATGTCGCGGCGGTGGCCGACATCTTC
>CAYGYD010000173.1:0-3442 GCA_964354005.1 uncultured Dehalococcoidales bacterium
GATTGTAAAAGAGAGCATAGTCATGTTTGGCGGCGGCTTGAATGGCATAGTGCTCCGGCGAATAGGTCTGGATAATGACCTGCCCTCCCAGTGGGCCGCGCCCGGCCCTTCCGGCCACCTGGCTCAGCAATTGAAAAGTCCGCTCGCCGGCGCGGAAATCGGGCAGGTTCAAACCGATATCAGCGTTAACCACACCCACCACGGTGACCTGGGGTAAATCCAGCCCTTTGGCCACCATCTGGGTACCAATCAGGATGTCCGCTTGATGAGCCCGGAACTTGTTCAGTATCGCCTGGTGGGAATATTTGCCGGTGGTGGCATCACTATCCCAGCGCAGGACTCTGACCGGGGCGAAAGCCTGGACGGTTTCCTGTTCCAGTTTTTGAGTACCGAGACCAAGGAACTTGATTTGTCGACTCCAACAGCGGGGGCAGACCTGGGGGACGGATATCTGATAGTTGCACTGATGACAGACTAGTGCATTGCTGGCCGAGTGGTAAGTCAAAGCCACTTCGCAGCGCCGACAGCGCAGGACGAAACCACATCTACGGCACTGGACAAAGGTAGCCGCCCCCCGGCGATTGAGGAACAGAATCACCTGCTCGCTAGCCGCCACGGCTTTGGTGATGGCTTGAGATAGAGGGCCACTAAACAGGCTGCGATTGCCGGCCTTAAGCTCCTCCCGTAAATCGACCACCTCAACCCGGGGGAGGGGGGCGGGCTGGGTAGGCGTGACTCGTTCTGGAAGCTGAAGTAGATGATAGTCTCCCTTTTGGGCATGGTAGAAAGTCTCCACGTCTGGTGTGGCGCTGCCCAGAACGATTACGGCTCCGGTCAGCTCAGCCAACTTAATCGCCACAGCACGGGTGTGATAGTGTGGCGACTTCTCGTGTTGCTTGTAAGTCCATTCGTGCTCTTCGTCAATGATGATGAGGCCCAGGTCGGGTTGCGGGGCAAAAATGGCGCTCCGGGCACCAACGACGACATCAAATTCTCCATTTCTTATCCCCTGCCACTCATCAAATTGCTCGCCGAGGGAGAGCTGACTGTGCAGGACAGCCACCCTGTTGGGGAAGCGGGCGGCAAATCTCTCTATAGTTTGTGGCGTGAGAGAAATCTCTGGCACCAGAACAATGCCCCGCTTCCCGAGCCTGACAGCCTCCGCCAGTGCCTGCAGGTAGATTTCGGTCTTGCCACTGCCGGTAACTCCATGCAAGAGGAAAACGGTCGGACGAGCGCCAGCTTTGGCGGTCAGCAGGCTGGACTTGATTGAGTTTACGGCTGACTCCTGGGCGGGGATAAGCGCCAGTGGCTGAGAGGGGGTGATTATCTGGCGGGAGAGGGGGTCGCGCCTAACCTCAAGCCGCTGGATGCTAACCAGCCCCTTCTTGGTCAGTGTATCAACCACCGCTCTATCACACCTGACCTTCTGCCGTACTTGCGTCCAGGGCACTGGTTGGGACTGCTGAGCCAGAAAATCAAGGAGCGCTGCCTGTTTTTTAGCTCCCTTCTTAAGAAGTGTGGCTGCTTCCGGTTGGAGGTGGCTGCGGCTGACCAGGCTAAGATAAGGCTCGACTTTTGGCCTGGTCTTAATTGGCTCCAGTTCGTAGTTTCTGACGGCCAGCCCGCGTTTGACCAATTGCGCGACAACCGTCTGGGCTTTCTTTTTGCCGAGGACTTTTTCTAGGTGCTTCTGGCTCAGTCTGCCCTCTTTTTGAAGCTGGTCGAAAACCTGCCTGTGCTCCCGCGTCAGCGAAGCTGGGTCGAAGTCGTCGGGCACCTGGCTCCGAGAAATAAAGGTCAACGTCTTCCGCTCGAAGCCGGGCGGGAGCATCAGGGCCGCGGCCTCGAAAAGTGGTGACAGGTAGTAATTGCTTATCCAGCGGGCCACTGAGACATAGGCTGGGGAGAGCAGTGGGCGGGGCTCAATGACACCGGCGATTTCCTTGGTCTCTTCAACCGCCGGTTGCTCGGTTAGCTCTAAAACAATACCCTGCAGGAGCTTGTCACCGAAGGGAACCCAGACAGCCTGCCCGATGGCCACGCTTAAATCGGGGGGAACGGTGTAACTGAAGGTCCGGCGCTGCGCCGCCGGCGAATTCACAGAAACCTCAGCATACCCCATCCCGGACTCCCGCGAGGTGGACTATTCCGACTTTGGCTCGGCCTCTATCTTCTCTTCAACCTTCTCTTCAACCGGCTCTTCGGCTTTCTCTTGTACCCGCTTTTCCTTGATGCGAGACGCCCGGGCGCTCAGTCCACGCAGGTAGTAAAGCCTAGCCCGGCGTGTTTTCCCATGGCGGACGATTTCCACTTTCTCGACGCGTGGTGAGCTAAGCGGGAAGGTGCGCTCCACGCCTACGCCGTAGGTAACCCGCCGCACCGTGAGGATGGGGCCAGCGCCGCCCTGTTTCACTTTGATAACAACACCCTGGAAGACCTGGGTGCGCTCTTTATCACCCTCAACAATCTTGATACTGACCTTGACGGTGTCCCCGGGGTTAAGGGACGGCAGATTGGGATTTGGTTTGACTTGGATTAAAGAAGCCATGTTCATAATAACACTCCATTATACCATTTATCCGGATTGTTGCAACCGGTCCACTAGCCTTCTTTCTTCCGGGCTGAGTTTAGCCTTATCCAGCAAGTCCGGGCGGCGTTTTAGAGTCCGGGCGATGGCCTGTTCGCGGTGCCACTTGGCAATCTGGGCATGGTTGCCGGAGAGCAGGACTTCCGGCACGGCCCAGCCCTGGAATGTGTCCGGCCGGGTGTACTGGGGATATTCCAGCAGGCCAGTAGTGTGAGAGTCATCAATGGTTGACTCCGCTGAGCCGAGAACACCCGGCACCAGTCTAATGACAGCCTCAGCCACTATCATGGCGGCGAGCTCACCGCCGCTGAGCACATAGTCGCCAATGCTAATCTGGTCGGTGGCCAGATACCCGGCCACCCGCTCATCAACTCCTTCATAATGCCCGCAAATGAGAATCAGGTGACTCTGCTGAGCCAGCTCCTGGGCGATTGCCTGCGAGAAAAGGCGCCCCTGCGGCGTGAGCAGAATGACTGGTATCTTATCAACGCCTTCCTTCTGCTGGATGTCTGACTCTATTGCTGCCACGGCCTCAAAAATCGGCTCCGGCTTGAGCACCATGCCAGCCCCGCCACCGTAGGGATAATCATCAACCGTATGGTGCCGGTCGTGTGTGTAGTCCCGGATGTTGTGGATATTAATCCTGACCAGATTCTGGTCAGTGGCTCGCCTGAAGAGGCCAGCGCTGAACACGCTCTGGAACATCTGAGGGAAGAGGGTGAAGATGTCAATTCGCACAGGTTTTATTCTATCACATGGCCAGCGTGGTGCAAAATAAAAAAATTTTTCAAAAATGGTGGGTAAAGGTATTGACAAAAGGGGATTTGTGATAGACAATGGTAGCAAGTGGTA
>CAYGYD010000174.1:0-3428 GCA_964354005.1 uncultured Dehalococcoidales bacterium
ATGGCCCGGGATAATGTAGTTGAAGAGCCACAGTTCCCGCTGAGCCAGTTCTTCTACTGGAAGAATACGCCCGGGCACAGTGATTTGATTCTCTTTATCGGCGAAGACCAGCCCCCGGTCAAAGGCTATGAACTGGCTAACTGTGTCCTTGACCTGGCGGGCAATTTCAAGGCCAGGAGAGTCTATACCTGTGCCGCCGCCGTCACCCGTATCCACCACTCAGAACAGCCCAAAGTCTGGGGTGTGGCCACCAACCAGCGACTAATGAATGATTTGAAAAAGTATGATTTGATACAGCGGGGCAATCTCCAAATCGCCGGATTGAACGGACTTCTGCTCGGCGTGGCCAAAGAAAGAAGCATTGATGGCATTTGCCTCCTGGGCGAAGTGCCGGCCTACGCTACCCGGATACAGAACCCGATGGCGGCTCTGGCCATCATTGAGGTCCTGGCCAAAATGCTGGATATTAAGGTCGATACGGCGGAGCTGGCGGAACTGGCCGAAGAGACCAAGGAAAGACTAAAGCAACTGGCCGCAGAGGCTATGGGTGAATATATTGACCTCTTTACCGAGCCTATCTGGGAACAAGGGGAAGAAGAGGAGGAAGAGGAGTAACTTATGTACCCTACCGAACCACCCCCGGTTGAGGAGACCCTGGCCGAACTGTCCGATAGCCAGAAGCCGCTGCTTAACGCCAGACTGGTCAGGCTATCTAATCTGACGGCCAAAGAGCTGGGCGCTCTAAAACAGGCCTGGCCTGGGATTGACACCGGGCGACGGCGCCAGATTGTCCAGCGACTAGTGGCGCTGGCGGAAGATAACCTTGAACTGAACTTTGACGGCATTTTCAAGCATTGCCTTAAAGACCCGGATGCTGAAGTGCGCCGGCAGGCGATTGAAGGTCTCTGGGAAAACGAAGGGTCCTCTCTGATTGCCCCGCTTATCCATCTACTGGAGCAAGACAGCTCGGAGAAAGTGCAGGCGGCCGCGGCCACGGCGCTGGGCAAGTTTGCCTTGCTCGCTGAGCACAGAAGAGTGCGCCCCGACTACGCCCTGAGAATAGAGAAGGCTTTATTGGCGGCAACTAGCGACAGGGACAAGCCGGTAGAAGTCCAGTGTCGCGCCCTTGAGGCAGTCGCCCCGCTGAGCCGGCCCGAGGTTAAGAGTGCCATTATGGCTGCCTATGAAAGCCATCACTCCAAACTTAAGGTCAGTTCAATTTACGCCATGGGCAAGAACTGCGAGCCGGGTTGGCTGCCCATCTTGCTCATTGAACTGGATAATACTGACGCTGAAGTGCGCTATGAAGCCGCGGGTGCTTGCGGTCAGCTGGGAGACGAGGCGGCGGTGCCGGCTCTCATCGGGCTGGTCAGTGACCCGGATATTGATGTCCGGATGGTGGCTATTCAGGCATTAGGCAAGGTCGGCGGCGCTAAAGCCAAAGAATGCTTGCAGCGCTGTTCCAATAACACCAGCGAGGCTATCCGCGAGACTGCCCGGCAAGCTCTGAAAGAACTGATGGCTATTGAGGACCGGCTGTCTTTCCGATTCTAAAGCACCGAGCCACGCCCAATGATTTTTGGTAATAAGGTTACACTCCGTGAAAAAAGGTTAGCCGATGCCCGGAACGACTACAGTTGGGAGACTGACCCCGAGCTGGCGGAACTGGATGCGGCTATACCGGTGAATGCTGCTTTTTCACAATACTTAGCCGACTACGCCAGCGAATTACGCTACCCCCCGCCAACCAGTCGAAGGTTCGCCATTGAGACCCTGGACGGGAAACATATTGGCAATTGCGCTTACTACAATATCAATGAGACCAACGGCGAAGCCGAACTGGGCATCATGATTGGTAATCGTGACTACTGGAACCAGGGCTATGGCACGGATGCTGTGGCCACCCTGCTCAACCACATCTTCAGTCAGACCACCTTCAACCGGGTTTACCTCAAGACACTGGAAACGAACATCCGGGCGCACCAGTGCTTTCGGAAGAGCGGTTTTGCCCCCTGCGGGCATCTATTGAAGGACGGGCACCATTTCCTACGGATGGAAATAGTCCGCCACCAGTGGCAGAAACGCCAGGCCGGAGCTGGAGCAACGCTCCCCTGGTAACCCTTTCCATAGAGGCTGTTTATCAACCTCACCCCCTTAATCCCCCCCCCGATTATTATCGGGGGAGAAAATTAAAAGAGGGCTTAGCCCTCCTAGACACCCACCTGGAGTTAAAGAGAGGACAATGCCCCCCTCTTTCCTTTACTCCCCCTTCCCTTTGTAAGGGTCTTGCCTCAAATGTCATTCTGAGGAACGGAGTGACGAAGAATCTGTGGGTGGGGCTGGCGGTGCACAGATAGTCCCCACCCACCCAGACCCTTCGCTATGCTCATGGTGACATGGATGCCGGTCTTTTGGGGCAAAGCCCTTTGTAAGGGAAGGGGGGTCAGTGGGATGGGTTACCCAATTATTTCCTCTTAAGCGCTACCCTCGCTCCGGCGACGATAGTAGTCCAGAGCATTCTTCAGTGCCTTGGCCCCCCGTTCAATTGTGGGGAAGGTAGGAATATCTTGCTTCTGGAATCGCTTGGTCACTTCAGCCGCCCTCTCCATCTCGTTGGGTGTGGAGTAGGAGACAATGGCCAGCACTGGCTTCCCGGTTTTCTCTCGAATGTCCACCAGTGGGTCAATTTGTATCTTTAACTCTTCAAAGGCCGCCCAGCGGGCCATTGACAATAGTACCACATTGTCAATGTTAGCGTCACGACCAATAATTTCCAGAATCCGCCTCATCTGCATCCGGTTCTGATTGCCGGTGTCTATCGGGTTACGATAGCCCCCACCGATAACACTGTAGAAGGTTATCAGTTCGTTATAGGACTCCTGAGACAGCGATGGTAATCTCAGTCCTGCCTCAGAAAAGACATCAGCGATGGCCACCGATTGCCCCCCGGAACCACCCGTTACTGCCACCCGATTACCCCGTACCGGTGGCAGGTAGAGAAGAGCCTTCAGCGTGTCAACCATTTCCTCTATGCTGTCAGCTTTAATTGCGCCGTACTGTTTGACTGCGGCATCCCAGATTACCGGCGACACCGCCAGCGACCCGGTGTGTGAGGCGATGGCCCGTCCGCCGGCTTCCGTCCGCCCGCCCTTCCACACGACTACCGGCTTCTTGGAGGACACCTCCCTCAATGTCTGGAGGAACTTTTGCCCTGCCTTCACCCCTTCCAGATACATACCGATGACCTTAATCTCCGGGTCCTGACCAAAATGGGCCAGGTAATCGGCGGAGTCCAGCACCGTTCCATTGCCAAAGCTGACCGACTTGCCGAGGTACAAGCCTTCAAGATAAGCCATCGTGCTGAAGAAAATGGCGTGGGTGCCGCTCTGGGAGATAAAACCAACCGGCCCCCAGACGCCGCTATATTG
>CAYGYD010000175.1:0-3383 GCA_964354005.1 uncultured Dehalococcoidales bacterium
AATCATGTAAAGAACAACCTTTCAGAATGGAATCAAAACTTGCCGGGCTTTTCTGTTCTCCTAAAGCAAAGATAATATCCTTTGGATTAATTTTTTCAGGTAGCTTATCTAATTTTTCTTTGTGTAAAGAGTATATTTCTGGTGCAACTTTTGGAGATAAATGCGTTAATAAGTATCTGTTGTTCTTTAGCACAATCGATTTGGATAGCATCCAATCTGCCCATGATGAAGTGATAGCCTCCTGATATGTTAAAGCCCTAATCCCCAAAGATTGGGCTTTCTCCAAAGCTGGTTTATAAAAACCTGACTTAGAAACTATTACAGCCATGTTTGCCCTAACACTATGTTTCTTATTATCTACTGCACCTACATATTCAACCCCGACAGGTCGTTTATGGTCTCTAACTTCCACAATGATACGAAGTGTATAGAACCCATCTGTAATTGTGATTAAAATGTCTATCTGGCGTTTTTTGCCAGTGTCTTTATCAATTAAAAAAACATTGGACTCAACCTTTGCTTTGTCAGCCATACAAGAATGAAGGTATGATATAAGTTCTTCAAATTCTTTGCCTGTTTTCATGTTTTAGAATCCTTTAGTCCCTTCCATTTGGGCTTATTCCAATAGGGTGAATTGCATCTGGCGCAATACTTGGGCTTCTTTGGCTGTCTCGGTATCCACTCATACCCACAACGAAGGCACTTCAGCATTGGTAACTTTATTTCGTCAATCATGCCCTCATTGTATGGACTAGTCAATATAATGTCAATATCATTTTCACCTATTTTCTCAAGATTTTACCATCCTAAAATCGTTCACTTGTTTATTGCCCATTTTCAGAATTCGGAAAAGGCAGAATTTCGCTCGATGGTTTGTTTACCACTTAAAATCTACCCCCTGTTGAATCCGTAGTGATTCATCTGCACTGACGGTCTTTAGGTAACGCAGGGTCATTTGCGCTGATTTATGCCTCAACTGGTCCTGCAGGGCTTTCGGATTCCCCGTTTGCCGCAGACGTTCAATCGCCCCAGCGTGCCGCAGGATGTGGACAGCGCCTACGTGGTCACGTTCCTTTGACGGCCTGGGTATACCCGCCTTGTCAAAAGCCTGAGTTACTATCCTGAAAGCCTGTGACCTGGACACCGGGAATATGCGCTCACTTTCACCTATCTTGGCGCGGTAGCAATAAGATTGCAGTTCAGCCGCTATGCTGGCGGATATGGCCACCACACCCGGCTTGCTATCCTTACCCAACACCCGCACCGTCCAGCCGTCCGGTGTTCGCTGTAAGTCAACCGGACGGACGCCTAGCGCCTCACTTACCCGGAGGCAGCCGTCAAACAGGAACTTGGTTAGTAAGGCGTTACGCTCACCATGCCGCTTATTCTGTCCGGCCGCCAGAGCCATTAGCTTAACCTGGCCCGCCGTGACGTGCGGCACATAGTCAGTGGCCCTGGTGGCCCCGGCTTCCGCCCGTTGAATTGCGGACACCTGAGAAGTTTTGTTGCGTAGAGTGGTGTTGTCCGCCCTTACCGTCAAGGCCGTCTCGTTCCTACCGTTAGTCATTCAATCCCCCGTTATGCAACAATCTTGTATCTTTTGTTGCGATTTTTTTGATTACATCCGCCGGTGTCACCCCAATGGCTTTCAAAGCATTACGGATACTGCCACGACTGACACCATGCTCTTGAGCTGTCAGTGTTACTCTACCGCTAGTCTGAAGGCTGGCAAGAACTTTATTGCCAGCAGGGTGTAACCGCTTCCGCCCTAATCCATTAACCTCTTGCCACCGATATTTTGTGATTTTGAGCAATTTTCCCAACTGAGAATCGCTTAAACCCACGTCATTTTGTAGACTTATCCTGCCGGTATCCCCATATTTTCCGCTCCCAGCAAGCGCCAGTAAATCAGCCCAAATCCCCCGGAGTTCTGGTGTTTCCTGGCGAAGTGAGCCACTTAACCACCTGTCGCAGTAGAGCTTAACCCATGTACGGCTAGTCACCTTTGGCCTCCTTCTGAGCCTTCAACTCATCCTGGCACTCAGCGATTAGGCGTGTCCAGAAGGCTCGGAAAAGTTTTTTCTGGTGCTCGCTTACTTCGCCCGGCACTATCTGGACGGTGACCGTAGGCTGTTTCACGGTCTTTTCAGTGTTGTTAGGCACTTTCCGTTTTCTCATCCTTGTTCTCTGGTATAGACACCTTCAAATGAAGCGGAAAAATGCGCAGCTCACCATTACTAACCACGACCATTTCCTGGCCGAGTCTTACTTTTCCCTTCGCCCATTGAGTCGGCAAAATAATTGCCAGTGAACCGCCGATTTTTATGACCTTTTTAATGTGAGCTGTTGCCATGTTTAGTCTCCTGCCTCTATGGTATAATTCACTCAGCTGCACTCGATAGAGCATAGACTGAATCTAGGATAGGAAACTGAGCATACACTGAGACTGCATAGGCTGAAGCTATTTTCGAGGCAATTCATGAACGAACAGAGACTGACTAAAAAAATCTCAGACAAAGCAAAGATATTGAAATCGAGGGCAAATATAGGCCGTGAAGATATGAAAAGACATGACTTGATTCGGCTAGATGAGCAGAAGATGATGCGGGTTGCGTATAACCAACTCGGTTGGTCATTTGCCAAGATAGGTAGTATTTTCAGCCGTGACCCACGCACCGTAAGAAGGGCTATTTTGAGCTATGAGGCTACTTCCAGCATTATCGTCCCCAGTCTTTGTATTGGGTCTCCTCGCACCACCCTCTTTACAGACAGACTGGACTTGGCAAGATTTGCTTCCGTGGAAGTATCTGCTGCCAGCGGCATTGAGGCAAAAGGCTGTTGGGGTTGGGTAAAGGTGCTCCCCTCGGGACCATCCTTATCCCTCCACTGGGGGGGAACCGCGTTCACCGCAGAGCAGACCAACACATCCCGGATTATTATCCGACCTGAGAAGGCTGCCAACCTCAACGTAGCAGTCGCCATGCCGTCCCGCAAAGTCATCGAAATGTCTCTTACAGGCAGAGCCCTGCCGTGAGGTTCCCGTTTTCTTCACAGGCTCAACGCAACAACCACCTTGGCATGGTGAAGGTTGTTGGCTGGCACAGCCCTCGGCACTAGATAACCCTGACCCGCGCTTGGAGGCTTATCTCACTCCCGGCGTATACAATATTAACGTAAGTGTCGGGTGTGAAGATGGTGAAGGGGATAGTCGAGAATTTATCTTGCAGTCACCCGATTCATGGGAAGGGTTGGCATTGTTACCGAAATAGAGAGCCAGCCGGTCAGTCAGAATAGCTGACGCCCAGATGTTTTGAGCCCGGCTACACTTTCTGGCTTTTTAGTATATTGAATAACTAACAAGGATGGCTCCGGCTACAATAGAG
>CAYGYD010000176.1:0-3379 GCA_964354005.1 uncultured Dehalococcoidales bacterium
CGGAAAGTAGTAGTGCTAAGCCGGTGATGAGCAGGCTAGAGGGAATTCTTGTCTAATTGGCTAAACCCAGCCCTTGGTAAACCGACGGTGAGTCAAAGTGCCGACCCATAATCTCAGTGAGCCTGGGTAGTTTCTCGGCGCTGAACCTGGTCTGGCTCAGGGCCGACTCAATACTGGCCACCACGGTGGCGACATTATCTTTGACCGTAATGATGGGGACATTTTGCTCTTCGGCACGATGGAGGACGGCTGGTATGGGCGCGGTTTTGCCAGCCAGAATCAGACACCGGGTCGAGGTCTCCAATGCGGCCAACTGCATATCCGGTCGGTCGCTCTTGAGCACTACGGCTTTGTTTGCCAGGCGACCGAAGTAATCCAGCCCGGAGTCAACATACATTGCCCCGAGCATGATGTTCTCAACCAGCTCGGTGGCTTTACCAGCGCTCTGGAGTATCTCTCCGTGAATCCGCTCGGCCAACTCGCTGACGGTGAGGGTCAGCAGTGCCCTGTCCTCCGGCATTATTCCCAGAATCTTCACACCAGCTAGGCGGGCGGCCATTTCACTGCGGACTGCTTCCAGCCGGCTCCTCGGCACCTTATTGATAACCACGCCCAGCCAGCGGCGGCCGAAGTCTTTATAGCTGGCTATCGTCTTGGCTAAGTCCGGAGAATAAACTTCGATGGCTATCACTCTGGCGTCCAGCGCCTCCACCACGCTTGGAGCCTGACCAGAAAGACCTTCAATGATAACCACATCCTTGCCGGTGGAAATAGTGGCATAGACTTTCTTAATGCCATTCTTCAGGTCGCTCTCGCTACGGAAGACCGGGCCGAGCCAGTCGGCCGACTCCTGTATTGCTAGGAGTTGTTTCATCAAAACAGTGTCGCTATCGTTACTTTGTCCGGGCTGGCTCTGGCTGTCAGCAATGACTGGTTTGAGAAAGCCGACTTTCTGGCCATGGCTCAGCAATAGCTTGCCCAGCCCAGCGCTGATGGTTGTCTGGCCACTGCCGTTGACGGAAGAGGTCACATACAGAGCGACCAAGCTACACCTCCGCTTGAGATAAATTTGCCAATAATAGGTTATTATAACCTGTATTTGGTCTCGGGTAAAGAGGGCGGATTGGCCGGTTCCGTTCGTTTTTGGTCGACTTCTTCACCTTAATGCCGACAGATGTTGGTTAATCTGGTCGCGCAGGGTTAGGGCGGCTTTTCGGGCAGCCTCGGCGAAGTCCTTGCCCCGCGAGGCATAGATAATCTGCCGTGATGAGTTGATAATCGTCTTCTCTCCCTGTGCATCAATCCCATAGCGAATAGTCAAAGCTAGGTCACCGCCTTGGGCGCCGATGCCGGGTATCAGTAGAGGCATGTCCGGATAGCTCTGCCGAATCAGCTTCAATTCCTCGGGGTAGGTGGCGCCCACTACCAGCCCGATATTTCCGTACTTGTTCCATTCGTGGGCTTTGCGGGCGACTATCTCAAAGAGGGGACGGGGGCCACTTTCTGTCTCACAGCGGAGCGACTGAAAATCAACGGCACCGGCGTTGGAAGTCCGGCAGAGAATAAATACCCCCTTGTCCCGGTATTGGATGAAGGGTTCTATGGAATCAAAACCCAGGTAAGGATTGACGGTGCTGGCGTCAAATTCAAGGTAGGCGAAGATTGCCTTGGCGTAGGCTTTGGCCGTGTTACCGATGTCACTGCGCTTGGCGTCAGCTATTACCGGAATGTGGTTCGGGATATGCCGGACAGTAGCCTTAAGAGTGCTCATTCCCTCGTCCCCCAGTGCCTCGTAGAAAGCGAGATTGGGCTTGTAGGCGCAGACCAGGTCCGAGGTAGCATCAATGATGGCTTTATTGAACTCAGAGACACTAATTTTTTCCGGCATCAACTCTGGGTCAGGGTCAAGCCCAACGCAGACCAGACTCTTATTTCGGCGGACAGCGCCGGCCAGCTTTTCAGTAAACTTCATTCGCTTTCCCCCTAAACGCGATTCTTGAGGCAGGTTGATAATATCAGTCGCTTACGGTAGCGTCAAGTCTACCATTAAACTTATGAGACGGCCGACCTCACCCCGTTAATTCCCCTCTCCTTGGGAATGGAGGGGGAGATAATTAAAAAGAGGAGCTTCGCCCCTCTTAAACGCCCCCACGGGCATGACCAATATTTGAAACGGGGGTTGAAATAAAGCTCAACCAGTCTTGACAGTCAGAGGCGATATGCTTATCATTATTATATTAGAGCGGCGGGGGTGAGAGATGGGCAAGATTTATATCATTGATGTGACGAATCGTGATGGAGTTCAGACGGCCAAGCTTGGTTTGTCCAAGCTGGCCAAGACGATGATAAATGTCTACCTTAATGAAATGGGCGTCTACCAGAGCGAGTTCGGTTTTCCAACTACGCGACACGAATCCAACTACCTTAAGGCTAATCTGAGACTGCAGGAGATGGGTGTTTTGCAGCCTATCCATCTGAGTGGCTGGCTGCGGGCAACCGCCGAGGATGTGAAGAAGACATTTGAACTCGTGCCCGACTTAAAGGAGCTCAACCTTTCTATTTCCACTTCCAGTCAGATGATTAATGGCAAATGGCTCGGTGCCAAGAATGAGCAGGACATTCTGAATATGGCTACCCAGGCGGTAGACGCCGCTCAGGAGCTTGGGGCGCAGGTGATTGGTGTCAATGCCGAAGATGCCTCAAGGACGGATACAGATTTTCTTGTCCGCTTCGCCTCGGCGGCTAGGGACCACGGAGCCGCCAGGTTCAGATACTGTGACACGCTGGGTTACGATAACCCCTTCACCGTTTATGATACCTGTCGCTTGCTGGCGCAGGAAGTGCAGATGCCTATTGAGCTGCACTGCCACGGTGACCTGGGTATGGCCGTGGCCAACTCGGTGGCTGGGGCGATGGGTGTGGTTGACGGCGGGCAGGATGCATACATCAATACGACCGTTAACGGTGTTGGTGAGAGAGCCGGCAATGCTGACCTCGTGGCTGTGGTGCTGGCGCTGAAGAAGTCCAAGGGTCTGGCCAAAAAGTACAAGTTTGGCATGCCCATCAAGCTGTCAGTGGCTTTCAAGATTTGCAGATACGCCAGTTATGCCTTCAAAGTGCCCATCGCTATGAATCAGCCGGGGGTGGGGGCTAATGTCTTTGCCCATGCCTCCGGTATCCATGCCGACGGCGTGCTCAAAGACCCGCAGAACTACGAACTCTATGATTTCCGGGAACTGGGGCGTGGGGAGCCGGAGATGGTGGAGACCGGTCGAGAGATATGTTCGGGTGAGTACGGCGGCATCTCAGGCTTCCGGCACATCATGGGCAAGATGGAAGTTGACCTGGAGAACCGGGCGGACGCTGACGACATACTGGA
>CAYGYD010000177.1:0-3372 GCA_964354005.1 uncultured Dehalococcoidales bacterium
AAAACAGGATGTGAACAAGGAGCTAGTTGATATTCGTCCAAGGCCAAGTGTCAGGCAAACCAATCTCTCGAACGGCTCAACTATAGATAATCTTCACTGGTACTCCAATCAAAACCATGCCATTGGGCTACCTTATCCAAGGGTTCTCTTTCTGGTCAGAACTGATTTGCGGGAGTTCCCTATTCCGGATAGCCAATGGCCACTCTTAGAAGAATAACCTTTGAACCGGGTAGCCCCAAGACTTTTCGTATTATCTCAGGATATAGCACAGTCTGAATCGCCGCGATGGTTCCCAGTCCCTGTTTCATGGCCAGAAGCATGATATTCTGGGCAAGGAATGTTGTTGATATTAGCAAGCCGATACTCTCAATGTCTTGGTTATGTGATACAATAGGCAATAAGGAAAAGGGAGACTCGGATTTGTCATCCCGCTTTTTTCCAGGAGAGTATCAATATGGCAGATGAGATGACCCACTGGGAGCGCGTTCGGGCTACACTAAGGGGACAGGAAACGGACCGGGTGCCGGTCAGTATGTGGCGCCACTTTTACGCGAGTGAGACTTTGCCCGGATTGTTGGCACAAGCAATGCTGAAGTTCCAGGAGCGGTTTGACTGGGACTTTGTAAAGGTCAACCCCCGTGCGTCTTACCATGTGGAAGACTGGGGCCTTGAAGTACGGTATGACGGTGACCGCCCGCCCGAGGTGGTGAGGACACCAATCAAGGTGCCCGATGACTGGCTAAAGCTAAATGTGCTGAAGTCTGACCGTGGTGTGCTCAAAGAGCACCTTGATGCTCTTGAAGTTATTGCCAATGGCCTTGAGGGAAAAGTGCCTTTTCTGATGACGGTGTTTACGCCTCTGTCCATCGCCGCCAGGCTGGCACCTTCGGAGCAGACCTTCCGGCAGCACCTTCGCCAGCACACGGACAAGGTGCAACACGCCCTGGAGGTTGTCACTGAGTCCTTTATCAACTTCTCCAGAGCGTGCCTGGACCGCGGAGCCAGCGGTCTGTTTTATGCGACAACCGCTTGGGCCAATTCCGACTTGATGACTGAGGAGGAATACCGTACTTTCGCTCGCCCGTATGACCTGAAGCTGCTTAAGGCAATGCCGCCGGCCGAGTTTCATGTCCTGCATGTTTGTCGACATCGCAACTTGCTTCATGTTGTGACAGACTATCCGGTGCAGGCCTTCAGTTGGGACGCGCGAGGCCCCGGCAACCCTTCCCTAACCGAGGGAAGCGCGATGCTGGGTGGGAAAGCAGTCATCGGTGGCTTATCCCACGGGAGAGACCTGGTTGAGGCCAGCCCACAGCAACTGGCTGGAGAGGTAGTTGGGCTGCGCGTGGCCATGGGCAGGAAAGGCTGGATGCTTGGCGCTGGGTGCACTTTTCCACCGGAGACGCCTGAGGCCAACGTGGCAGCAATCCGCCAGGCTGTCGGAAGAGAACTGTGGCGTTGACAATAAGTAAAGTGCATAGTAGTATTCCGTTGCTCGTGATTTGTAACGATTCTGGTGAACTTTACTGTTCAAATTGAATGATAAAGGGAGGAGATGGAATGGAATATCGCCGGCTGGGCAACTCAGGACTACAGGTCTCTCAGATTGGTCTGGGAGGGAATAATTTTGGCTGGTGGGCTGATGAGCCGACTTCGATTACCGTCATCAACCACGCCGTCGACATGGGTATCAACTTCATTGATACCGCCGATGTCTACGACCGGGGGCACTCTGAGGAGTTTATTGGAAAAGCGCTAAAGGGAAAACGTTTCCAGGTTATCATCGCCACGAAGTTTGGTAACCCGATGGGTGAGGGCCCGAATGAAAGAGGCGGCTCGCGACACTATATCATGAAGGCAGTAGATGCCAGCTTGAGACGCCTCCAAACAGATTACATCGACCTTTACCAAATGCATCTACCTGACCCAACAACTCCTATTGAAGAAACGCTACGTGCTCTTGACGATATCGTCCGTGCTGGCAAGGTGCGGTATGTTGGCTGTTCCAATTTTGCTGCCTGGCAGCTTTGTGAGGCGCTGTGGGCATCCAAATTCAACAATCTACACTCTTTCGTTACGGTACAGCCACTGTACAACTTACTGGCACGGCAAATTGAGAGGGAGCTAGTTCCCTGCTGTCAAGCTTATCACGTTGGCATCATACCTTACAGTCCGCTTGCCGGAGGCTTCCTAACCGGGAAGTACCGCAAGGGAGAGAAGCCACCAACTGATGGGCGCTTGTCTGGGCCAAACCCAGCTTTTCGCCGCATCTTCACTGAGGATAATTGGGACAAGCTGGCCAAATTGGAAGCCTTCGCCACAGAGCGTGGCCACACTGTGGGTGAACTGGCTATAGCCTGGTTGCTGGCCAACCCCTGGCTGAGCACGGTCATAGCTGGGGCGCGGAAGATAGAGCAAGTATCAGCCAATCTGGCCGCGGGACAATGGAAACTGACGGCCGAGGAAGTGGCAAAAGTAGAAGCCATAAGCTGAACTGAATGGCGAGGAGGAGAAACACCAGCTGACCAGGGTAAAATGCCGGCCACACGAGAATTCATAGGTGAAAGGGCTGGCGTCATATTAGTCATGGAGACAGCAGTTTGTCATATTGTGCAATCGCCTGATATGTTACTTGCCTCGGACGGAAGTCCTATGTCAGAAAGTACCCGATGATATCGAGTAGCGCGCGTGACACGTGATGATGAATGTATTTTCCATAGTGATACTTTTTGCCCTTATCTTAGAGTTCATTCTAGAGCTGGTTGCTAACCTGCTCAATCTGAAGGCCCTGAAGCTCGAATTACCTCCTGC
The DNA here is from genome assembly GCA_964354005.1 of uncultured Dehalococcoidales bacterium. GTDB lineage: Bacteria > Chloroflexota > Dehalococcoidia > Dehalococcoidales > UBA2162 > CAVSBN01. The sequence goes on from CAYGYD010000177.1 coordinate 2,812, forward strand.
TCTGGAAGGGGTATACAAGGCAGAAGATTACCGCAAATCTCAAGAATACATTCGTACAACTACTCGTTTTGATTTGGTAATGAGTACCTTCACGTTGTTTCTTCTGCTGGCTTTCTGGTTTTGGGGCGGCTTTAACTACTTCGACCAATTTGTCAGAACTTGGGGCTTTGCCTCCATTGTGAGTGGGCTACTATACATCGGCATGCTGCTCTTAGCCTATGGTCTCCTTATGTTACCGTTCAGCATTTACGGCACTTTCGTCATTGAAGAGCGTTTCGGCTTTAACCGGACACCTCCGCGCACCTTCCTCCTGGACCGGGTGAAAGAACTTGGCCTGGCTCTGCTATTGGGCGGCCCGCTTCTGGCAGGCATCCTGGCATTGTTCGAATATGCTGGCCTTTATGCCTGGCTTTATTGCTGGGCCGCAGTCACCATATTCTCGTTAGCCATACAGTACGTGGCCCCAACATGGATTATGCCACTCTTTAATAAGTTCACACCGATGGAGTCAGGAGAGTTGAAAGAGGCTATTCTCAAATATGCCCGTTCGGTCGATTTCCC
>CAYGYD010000178.1:0-3342 GCA_964354005.1 uncultured Dehalococcoidales bacterium
CGCTCGGCGGCCCAGAAGAGGTTGCGGGCGGTGGGCCGGGTGGCGGTGATGGTCTGGCTGACCTGACGGAACTTCGTAATGAAACCATCCCTGGATTTAGCCTTGATATTCAGAGCGCCGAGCGCGATGCCATAAGCCCCCGCCACGCCAATAGCCGGGGCACCCCTAATTTTCAATTCCTCGATGGCTGAGGCGACATCCTGGTAGTGAGTAAGCTCCAGATAGACCTCAGCCTGCGGCAGGCGAGTCTGGTCGAGCATTCTGAGCCGGTCGCCCAGCCATTCCAGCGGTTGGTAATTAAGATTTATAGAACCTCACCCCCTGGCCCCCTCTCCTTCCTAAGGAGAGGGGGGAAATGTTTTAGAAAGAGGGACGGAGTCCCTCTTAACGCCCTTTCCGATTCTATCTCGGGCTTCGCCTCTCTTAGACACCCCCCCCCGTTGGGATAGATAACTCAGTTAAACTTGTTCATGGCCGTCTCCAGGCCTTTGGTGAGGATGCAGAGAATGGCTTCGCTTACCCTTGGTATGACCTGGCTAATGGTTGCCTTTACTTCCGGCGGCAAATCACTGAGCAGATAAGTAACGATGTCAGCATCGGTGACCTCAGTTGGGCCTTCCGCTACGGGTGGCCGTCCAATTCCTACCCGGATACGGGTAAAGTCCTCGCTGCCCAGTTCAGTAATGATGGACTCTATCCCTTTGTGCCCAGCAGAGCTGCCACCCCGGCGAATACGAATCTTGCCAAGGGGCAGGTCAAGGTCATCGTGAATAACGATGAGGTCATCAAGATTGACTTTGAACTTCCTGACCAGCCGGCTAACTGACTGCCCACTCAGGTTCATGTAGGTGTGGGGGCGGGCGACGACCACCTCAATGCCCGCTACCTGACCGACACCAATTCGGGCATTCGCCTGCCTCTTATCAAGCCATATACCGTGCATCCGGGCGAAGTGGTTAATGCACATAAAGCCCAGGTTATGGAGGCTACTGGCATAATTCCGTCCCGGGTTGCCTAAGCCAACAATTAGTTTCATAGAGGTTTGGTAACCTCACCCTCTGTATCCCCCTCTCCTTAAGAAGGAGAGGGGGAAATATTTTAGGAAGAGGAGCGAAGCCCCTCTTAGACCCCCCTTTATGCTACGGCTTCTTATACGCTACGCCCCTCTTAGACCCCCTGGAGCCAGGGCAGGAAATCTCGGGAGTTAAGAACCGACTCTCTATCTGCCTTTCTCCTCAAGAAGGCGGAGCAATTCGGGCTCGGTAAGCTGCTTGATACCCAGGGTCTGGGCGCGGGCGAGCTTGGAACCAGGGTCAGCCCCGACCACCAGATAAGTGGTCTGGCGCGTGACATTGTCTTTGGTTATTCCACCCAGGGCTTTTATCCGGGCTTCAGCCTCCTCCCGGCTGAAAGCGTCAAGTCGACCAGTAACAACGAATTCCTGACCAGCTAGCGGTAGCTCTTCAGCTTCAACTGCTTTTGCCTCGGCCAGCTTGACGTCGGCCTTTCTTAACTTTTCAATAAGGCGGCGGTTTTCTTTCTGCCGGAAGAAGGCAACAACGCTCTCGGCAATCTTAGAACCAACAGTCCGTATTGTCGTCAGTTCCTCTTCGGAGGCATTAGCCAGTTTATCAATGCTACTGAAATGGTCGGCCAGCAGCTGGGCCATTTGCTCGCCAATGTGGCGGATACCGAGGGCGTAGATAACCCGGGCCAAAGGCCGGTCCTTGCTCCGTTTGATGGCGTTCACAATATTCGCCACGCTCTTTTCGCCCATCCTCTCCAGCTTCAGCAGGCTTTCTTCTTTAAGGTAATAGAGGTCAGCCACATCTTTGACCAATCCCTCGCGGAGCAGGAGAGCACTCATCGACTCCCCGATTCCCCGGATATCCATGGCTCCACGGGAAGTAAAAAGCTCCAGCCGCGCTTGAACCTGCGCCGGGCAGGCGGCGTTCGTACAGTAGTACATCACTTCGCCTTCCGGCTTATAGACCTCAGCGCCACAAACCGGGCAGGCCGGGCGCCCCTTCTCTTTATCAAAAATCTTTTCCAGAAGGTTGAATTCCTTTTCCTCGCCGGTGCGCCGACCGACAATCGGCCCAACCACTTCAGGTATCACCTCACCGGCCCGCTGAATATAAACCCAGTCGCCCTCGCGGATATCCTTGCGCCGGATATCATCCTCGTTGTGCAGAGCGGCCTGCCGGATGGTTACCCCACCCACCGCCACCGGTTCCAGTACAGCGTAAGGATTGAGTGTGCCCGTCCGACCGACACTCACCCGAATCTCCTTGAGCCTGGTCGTGCCCTGCACCGCCGGGAACTTATAGGCAATCGACCACCTCGGCTCATGACCGACATCCCCCAGGCTTTCCTGGAGAGGGATAGAGTCAACTTTGACGACAATGCCATCGGCTTCATAAGGCAGACCCTCCCTCTGATGCACCCAGGTGCGATAATATTCTTCTGCCTGCTCAATAGTCGTCACCAGAGCATTATTCCGGTTGACCTTGAAACCCCACGACTTAAGACTCTGCATCCTTTCCCAGTGGCTGTCTGGGGTAGCCTTGCCTTCCGCCCAGCCCAAGGCATAAACATAGATGTCCAGCGGCCGCCTGGCCGTAATGCGTGGGTCGAGCTGGCGCACCGAGCCGGCGGCGGCGTTGCGTGGATTGGCGAACACGGGCAAACCTTCCGCCGCCCGCTCCTCATTGAGCTTGTGAAAGCCGGCTTTGGGCAAATAGACCTCCCCCCGCACCTCAAATCGGGGTGGAGTGTCCTTCGGCACAGAGAGCGGTATGGTCCGAATTGTCCTTAAGTTCTGGGTAATATTCTCACCACGGAAGCCGTCGCCACGGGTAGCGCCGGTGATGAGCTGGCCATTGGCATAGGTCAGGGCTACGGCCAGGCCGTCAATCTTATGCTCACAGGCCATGCTGAAGCGCTGTCCGGTCAGCCGCAGAGTGCGAGTGTACCAGGCTAAAAGCTCCTCATCGGAGAAGGCGTTGGCCAGAGAGAGCAAAGGTCGGGGGTGCTCCACCACCCCAAAGGCTTCGACCGGTGCTGCGCCGACCCGCTGGGTAGGCGAGTCGGGAGTAAGAAACTGGGGGTATTTCTCTTCCAGCTGTTGCAGTTCCCGCACCAGGTCGTCATACTCGGCATCGCTAATCTCCGGGCTGTCCAGCACATAGTAGCGGTAGGCATGATAATTGACCCGAGTCTTTAGTTGCTCAATTCTTTCTTTTATCTTCTCCAGGTCCTCCATAGGCCGCCAACCCTTAAGTACTAGGAAAATCTGGGGATTTCATATTTTGTCAGGTATGCCACAATTATAACACAGTG
>CAYGYD010000179.1:0-2131 GCA_964354005.1 uncultured Dehalococcoidales bacterium
CCTGTTTCGTGGCCAGAGCCAAGACCCAGAAAGGCACTTGACAAAATGGTATGCCACGACTATTTTCAATAACAGGTCGGTAGTCGACTTGGTGCCATGCATGAAACAAGAGATTCACTAAATGCATGGCAAGGAAGGGATAAACCACGCCTTTCAGAAAAGAACTTTTCAAGTGGCGTTCAGGCCAACCCTTTGCCCAGTTTATCGATATCTCCACCTATTGCCACCTGGTCCTCGTCACCGAGTAAGCCGGAATCTCAATCTCATTTGCTGGCTCTATCTCCCGCACGGGCGGCGCCGCACTCGAGTAGTCCTCAGTCGGCACAACCACAGCGCTCTCAATCTTTGTGGGGAGTCTGCCGGAGACTAAGCCTGAGACGGACAGCCTCTTGGCTTCGGCACTTGCATTGTGAATAATAAGGGTGGTCGTGCTCTCTTCCTGGAACTGGACTGCCTCAATATCGTAATATCCTTCCTCCGTAGTCACACTGCTGTTAACCCATTTCGCGCCATCAACCTTGAGCCGTTGGTAGGTCGCCCCACCATTTGCCGCCTGGTTAAACCATTCCAGGATGGCCGCGGAACCGATTGGCACATAGCCCTTGCTCTGCATATCGTACCGGTACAGGGACAGCGCGCCGCCGGAGAAATTGAGCATATGGTACTCAGTCAGTGTTACGGATGGATGCCGCAGGAAAGTCATCAGCATGCGGGTGGTGAGGTGCACATGCAGACCGAAGATTCGCGATGCCTGGCTGGACGGTTCGGCACCAGCCCACGAATAACCGCTCCACTCCGTAATCCAGATTTCTTTGCCGGGCAGTTGTTTCTCAACTGCGCTGATGGCCTCATCAACTCCCTGGTCACAGCGTGCCATTGCCGCGGGCAATACCGTATCCATGTTGTCTGGCAGTGTCGCTTTCAAGCCGACGCCAGCAATGCGGTCCAGCTCCGGGTACAGGTGAATTGTGACGGCATCAAACCACGGCTCAGGCTTCAGGGCATCATCCCAGTTCTTTAGGGCGGTGGGGAGCACAAGCTTGCCGCTAGTATTCGTCACATAGAACCGGCTCGCGGCGGCCTGCACCGCGACTTTCGTCCCTGCGACGAAATAGGGCAGGATGGCGTCCCTATACTCTTTCATGACACGCATCGTAGTCGGCGCATCCGGCCATTTCTTCAAGACGTTGGGGTCACCGAGCATTGCCAGCCAGAACTCGTTGCCCAGCTCAAGGTAGCTGGGCACAATACCCTCACCTTTCATCTTCTTGAACCATTCTACTTGGTCGGCAACAGATGACGTCTCGAGGTTGACCAGCAGGACAATTTCCGCACCAATTGTCTGGCTGAACTGATAGTAGGGTTCGATGAAGACACCCTGCGGGTGGAGCTGCTTGATTTGCTCCGCTACGCGGGCATAGAACCGGTAGGTCGCGGAGCTGTTCGGTTGGACATTAAGCTCAAGCTGACCTGAGCGCCAGTTGTAATAGTTGCCCACCATGCCGCCGGGGAAGCGCACAAAAGCCGGCACCATCTCCTTCGCAATCGCCACCTTAGCCGGGTCATCAGTGAGGTGCTCATAAAGAGGCACCGCCTGAAGGCCTAGCAGGCGCACTGGCAATTTCCTGGACTCGCCCGCAGTCACCAGACTGATTTTCCCTCCCGCCTTGCTTGGAGTAGGTGCAGGCGTGGCTGTGGGTGCTGGGGTGGCTGTGAAGCTAGGAGTCGGAGCGGGGATAGTACTTGGAACCGGAGTGGTATCTAGTATCGTCGCCGGACATCCACAGCCAGGTAGTAGAAGCAGGATGCCGATGATTGTAGCAAGCACGATACCAGCGTTACGTCTAGACATTCAATCGCCTCCGCAGGCTTTACCTCAGAAGCAGTTCGCACACTCACTCCCCCGTGCCAGAGAATGGCTGCCACTATGGTAACATGGGAAGGCAGAACATTCAAAACAGTATCAGCGAATGGAGAGAACGGGAGCCAGAATCATAAAATGCCCTATCCCAGAATACTCACGCCTGAGGAATGGGAGAGTTATTGTCCCTTAGACACCATAATGGCGACAAAGGCCTTCTGTGGGTCTGTAGCTAGAGCTAAAAGCGGCCTTAGTCTCCTCTCAGTTACT
>CAYGYD010000179.1:2231-3335 GCA_964354005.1 uncultured Dehalococcoidales bacterium
GAATTGGCTAGCGTTACCGACTGGGCAAACCTGACGCCGGGCGACACAATCAACGACGATCTAATAATGCGCCTTCGGCTTAAAGCGCATCAGAGACATTTCTCGGGCAAGTGCCCAGCATGTCCGCCTTAGCTGGTTAAAGCCGTTTTTGCCGCAGCCATCTAGTAACTATGGGTCAGCGACTTCTGGCAAGGGATTTGGCTGCGGCAGAGGTCACAACATGACGAAAAGTTACTTGACAAGCCAGAATTAGCCTGTCCCCAGAACACTACAATTGATATTGAAAAATCACGAAAATAGGCCTATACTGACATTCGCCTTACATATATTTATCCTATATGTTTTAGGAGGGTGCTATGAATGAGGTCCGGTATCCATAAATCCTATCGATTGTAAATAGGAGGTTAAGATGGACGTTTATGAAGCCATTGAAAAAAGAAGGTCAGTACGCGTCTTTAAGCAAGGGGTTTCAGAAGAGCAATTGCGAAAAATAATACTGGCGGGTACGAAGGCACCTTCCGGGTCAAATGTTCAGCCGTGGGAATTCATTGTCATTGATGACCCCAGAATCATTGAACAAATTGCCGAGCATAAATATCAGCAGACTCTAAAAATGGTCATTGACCAAATGGTCCTTGATGACCTCACAATCATTGAACAAATCTATCAACAGACTCTAAAAAAGCCTCTTTCTCTGCAGGGGGCTGTGAGACAGAAAGATGCCTATCGGAACTGCACTGTGATTGCGGTCTGCAACAGAAAAGGGCATGGAATCGGGAGAAAGCCGTGGATGAATATCGAGAATATAGCCAGCACATGGATGTGTATCGAGAATATGGCATTGGCTGCAACCGCCGATGGGCTGGGCATTGTAACATCCATTCTTCGGGAAGAGCACAAAGTAGCGGTGGAAACGCTTTTGGGCATTCCAGAAGACTACGAATTAGCCACCATGGTGTTGATAGGTGTAAAAGGAGAAGTTCCTGGTGAAAGACGGGGCGCAGTGCGTCCGGCCTTCAGCTGGCTTCATAGAAACAGATTCGGCACTGCCGCTACTCCCTAGGCTGGATTACCAATCGGCAACTTGCTCAGATATATCTCTTC
>CAYGYD010000180.1:0-3306 GCA_964354005.1 uncultured Dehalococcoidales bacterium
GATAAGACAATAAGGGGGTGCAATATCATGAATGGAGTAAAGAAAAATGAGACTGAGTAAAACGGTCTGGATAATTCTGGGGGTCGTCGTCTTTGTAATTGGCGCCGTTTACCTGTACATGATGTACGCCCGGCAACTTGACGAGCAAGAGCAATGGAAGTCCAAGCTGGCCACCAATCAGGCCACCCTGCCTAGGCTTGTTGCTGAACGGGAAAACTGGCAGAGCCAGCTGGACAAATTGCAGAACGAGATAGCCCAGCGGCAGGCCGCCTTGACTGAGGCCAACCTGGCACTCAGCCAGGCTAAGGAAGGCTGGCCCGAGTCAGCCGAGAGCATTGAGTATGATGAGAAACTGTTTGAGATTGCCGACGCCTGGAAACTTGACATAACCGTGGTTACGGCTGCTGAGCCAAAGGAGGTAAGAGTAGAAGGCATTACCTTCACGGTGGCTTCTTTCAACGTGGAAGTCAAGGGCAGGCCGCCAGAAACAACTCCCGAGGAGGAGGATGATTACCGGGATTACATCTATAAGGCGGTGGGCGATATCCTGCACTTCATTGATACCGTAGTCAACGATAAAGACTTTGCCTCGGCCAGCATTGAGCTGGTCACTATGCAGGTCCCCCAACCCCTGACCAAGGAACAGCTGGCGGAAGAGGGGCTGGAGGTGGAGAAGCCGACGGCTCAGATTAACCTCATTATTTATACCTATAAAGGTGGGTAGATATGGCAAAAAAGATTGTTAGTATATTCATTCGGGACTCCAACATTAACCTGCTGGTAATGAACGGCCGGCGGGTAGTCAAATGGGGCCGCACGCCGCTGGAACCGGGTCTGGTGGCCCAGGGGGTTATCCGTGAGGAAACGCAGGTTGCCGATAAGATAAAAGAACTCCTCCGCCTGGAAAAGGTCGGAGCCGGCAAGGTTGTCGCCGGCATGAGCGGGGTCAACTCCCTGTACCGCCTGATTACCCTGCCGGAGATGCCCGAGGCGGTACTGGCCGAGGCGGTGCGGCGGGAGGCCAGAAGGGTATTGCCAGTATCTCTGGACGAAGTCTACCTCTCTTACCAGACAGTGCCATCCGGGAAGGGAGAAAAGCGTCTCTTCCTGGCGACTTACCCGCGCAATATGGCTGATTCCCTGCTACGGACACTGCGCAAAGCCGGTCTTGACCCCTACCTGATGGACCTGGCTCCCCTGGCCCTGGCGCGTATTCCGGATGAACCCAGGGCTATTATCATCAACTCCAGAGCGGAACACGCCGATATTATAGTGATAGAGGATAGGCTGCCCCAATTGATACGTGTGCTATCTCTGCCCAGTGAGGCTCAATCTCTCCCGGAGAAATTACCGGCGATTAGTGAAGAACTGACCCGAACGGTTATGTTCTACAACTCCAGCCATGTAGAGAAACCACTGGCTTCACCCGTACCAGTGTTTGTCGTCGGCGAGCTGGCCGAAGCGCCGGATAGCTGGCCGACCCTGGTTGGCCGCTTTGGCTTCCCGGTATCCCTGCTGCCGCTACACATAGACTATCCGGAAGGTTTCCCGGCCAACGACCTCATGGTGAATATTGGGTTAGCTTTGAAAGAGCTGACCTCGGAAAGAGGCGGCGGGAATTTCTCCATTGTTAATCTGAACACTCTGCCCGAGGTCTACCGGCCCAAGCGCATAGCGATGTCCCGAATACTGGTACCGGCAGGTATTATTATCGGCCTTGGCATACTGGCCTACATGGGTTATCTTGTCCAGCAAAACAGTGCCCAGACCGAGACATTAAAATCTCAGGTGGCGGCTAGCGAGCGGCCACTGGCCCAGCAGAACAAGGACATCGCCACCCTCAAAGACCAAGTGAAGCAGACGGAACCACAGATTAAACCAATTGATACTCAGATTGGACAGGTCGCGGCCACTACCGCAATCTTTACCTCGACCCGCGAGGACCTGACCACAGGTCGTGGCAAGGTTAATGCCGACCTGGACACGATTGTAAGGCTGCTGCCATCCAATGTGGATTTGTTGGCGGTCAATCATAGCGGAGAAGACATAATTATCACCGGGCTAGCCCGCGACGAGGATTACATCTTTCAATACGCTCGGGAGTTGAGAAGCAGTGGTGCAGCGCCATCATTAATCATTCCATCCATAACACGGGAAGAAATACAAGTGGAAGAAGAGGAAGAATTGAAAACAATAGTCCGGTACAACTTTGAGCTGTTGCTCAAGTAGTGAGGGGGTTGAGGCTATGGACATATTTCAATTACTACATTTAGCTAAGGAAAAGGTGGCTTCAGATGTGCACCTGGTTGTAGCCAGTCCGCCAATGCTTCGCATCAACGGCCAGCTACAACCGCTGGACGGCCGGTCGCCACTAACGGCAGAAGACATAAACCAGGCCTTTCTCCAGATTGCCACGCCGGAGGAGAGAGAGCACTTCCACCGCCATATGGAGCTGGATTTTGCCTATACTCTGCCTGGCGTTGGTCGTCTCCGCTGTAATGCCGCTCAGCAGCGCGGGGTCATTAGTCTGGCCTTACGCTTGCTGCCGCTAAAGGTACCAACTATTGACGAGATGGAGCTGCCACCAATACTCAAAGAGCTCGCCACGAAGCCGAGGGGGCTCTTCATTGTTACCGGACCTACCGGTAGTGGTAAGAGCACCACGCTGGCCGCCATGATTAACTACTTGAACGCCAACTCAACCGGCCATATCGTGACCATTGAAGACCCGATTGAGTACATTCATCCCAGCGTTAAATGCGCTATCACCCAGCGTGAGCTGGGCAGTGATACCGTATCTTTTGCCGAGGCGCTCAGGCATGTCTTGAGACAGGACCCGGATATAATCCTGCTGGGCGAAATGCGAGACCTGGAGACAGCCGCTTCGGTGCTGACCCTGGCCGAGACCGGTCACTTGATACTGAGCACCGGTCACGCCCCGAGCGCCACGCAGGCCATGGAAAGAATAATAGACCTGTTCCCGCCTCATGAGCGCTATCTGGCCCAGACCCGACTGGCTTCACTGCTGGTAGCGGTAATCTGCCAGGTGCTGGTGCCCCGGGTGGATGGCTCCGGCCGAATCGCCGCCGTTGAAATTATGCTGGCCAATTCGCCGGTCAGGAACCTTATTCGTGAGGGCAAAATCTACCAGTTGCCCAATACCATCCGTACACACAAGGAAATGGGCATGATTACCCTGGATGAAGCCCTGGTCAACCTCTACCTCCGGGGCACAATCAGCGGTGAGAGTCTACTCGGCCTGTGCAACGACCGCCAGGAAGTGGAGAAGCTCTTGGGGAAAGTGGT
>CAYGYD010000181.1:0-3278 GCA_964354005.1 uncultured Dehalococcoidales bacterium
AAGCATAATGAACGTACGTAGCTGGTCAAATGCTAGATTAAAATAGTGGCTTCCAACAAAGAGTGCGATTGCTCCTTCTCCAACCAACAAGATGCCGATGACAAGTGACGCGAAGGTAATGTTCCTAACGTTCCATTTATTGGGGTTCGCCGTGTATTCTACGTTGTCAGTTGCCAGAGACATGGTGACAAAATCGTTGGCAAAGATGAGTAGGGCCATGCCAAGTAGGGAGACGACCGTGTCGTGAAACCAGAAAAAGCCGACCGTGAGCAGGCCGATGACCTGGATTACCTTGGTAACCTTATTGATGACCCATGTCAGCATTCGCTGGTAGATATGCCGGCTGGTTTTTATAGCATCAATGATTACCCCAACGCCGGGCTCGGTTAAGACCGTACTTGCCGATGCCTTGGCCACATCCGTTGAACTGCTCACCGCTATCCCCATCTCTGCCTGCTTCAGTGCTGGAGCATCGTTGACCCCATCGCCGGTCATGCCTACCATATGTCCCCTGGACTGTAGCAGCTTGACTATCCTGTACTTGTCTTCAGGGTATATCTCGGCAAAGCCATCTGATTCTTCAATCGTCTTCGCCTGCTCTGCTTCGTCCAACTTCCTGAACTCTTCCATCCGGATAATCTTGTCGCCGATGGATACCTGCCGGGCTATTTCCCTGGCTATGGCGATATTGTCGCCGGTGAGCATTATTGTCCTCACTCCCAGTTCCCTGGCTCCCTCTATCATATCTTTGGAGTCCGGCCGGGGAGGGTCGGCCAGTGACAGCAACCCCACAAACTGCATATTGTCAGTACCATCAACTGACTTCGCGACGCCAAGTGTCCGGTAACCCTTGAGCGATAATTCCTCTACTGTTTGATTCGCTTTGGCTATGGTTGTTTGGTCAAGCCCTCTGCAAAGCGACAAGACCGTTTGTGATGCCCCCTTAATCGCCTTAAAGCGTTTACCCTCGGTAGAGACCATGGCCTCCGACCTCTTGGTCGAAGGTTCAAATGGCGTGAACGAAATTTGCTCATAATAGGTCAGGTCGACTTTAGCCTCTTTTGCGTAATCCAGAACTGCTGCGTCTATGGCATCCTCGCCCTGCCCCAGAGACGCCAGGCTGGAAATGATTATTACGTCCTCTTTGGTGTGCCCGGCAAACGGTACGACATCGCCAACGGAGAGCTTGTTCTGAGTTATGGTCCCCGTCTTGTCCAGGCACAATACATCTATCGAAGCCGCATCTTCGATAGAATCGAGTCTGGTGACCAGCACACCTTTTCTCGCTAGCTCCGTAGCGCCTACTGACTGGACTATAGTCATCACTGCCGGCAGAGCGACAGGCACTGCCCCCATGAGGAAAATGACGGCGAAGGTCAGTATCGTTAGGATGCCTGTTCCGGTTACGGCGCCATAGGCCGCCACTAGGACCAGTGCGCCTATACCGAGGAACATCATGTACCTTACGATAGCCAGCATTACCTGCTCCTGGTGGGACTTAGGCTTGGCGATATTAACTAATTCAGCAGTCTTGCCAAAATAGGTATTTCCCCCCGTGTTTACCACGACGCATTTGGCTTCTCCACGCCTCACGATGGAGCCCGAGTATATGATGGCTGATTGCTGTAGGTCCGCAGGCAAAGATTCCCCGGTCAGGATTGACTGGTCGATGGAAAGGTCCCCGCTGATTAGCTTGGCATCAGCCGGGACAATGTCGCCCAGGCCGACAGAGATGATGTCACCGGGGACAATTTCTCTAACCTCTATGATTGCCCACTCGCCGTCCCGTAAGACCCGGGCTTTAATGGCTAACCGCTTTTTCAAAGCTTCCAGCGCTCTTTGCGAGCCGCGTGACTGTATCTGGCCGATGACGGTATTTGTAGTGAGGAGGGCAAATATTATTCCAGCTTCTAAGTAGTGCTTCAGGACAATCGAAAGCACAATAGCCAGTTCTAGAAGCCAGGGGATTGGGCCCCAGTAGCGGAAGAGAAAATCGACAATGGAACTCCTCCTTTTTTCGACTACTTGGTTTAAACCGAAGATACTGGACCGGTTCTTGGCTTCAGCTTCGGTGAGTCCTTCAGCCCCAGTATCAAGGGCCCTAAGAGCTTCTGCCACAGATAGCTCCCGGTACTCTAGTGTAGTTCTATCCGTCAGTATGGCCATTCCAAATCCCTTAATTTAAATCATACTGCAGCGCAGGACGTCCCACGAGTATCTGCTTCCGATTTCCGTTGTACCACGTTTGCACCAAATTGTGAAAAGGCAGGCCGTGCAATGATATTCGTGGTGGAATTTTGCAGTCACGAACCAACGGTCATCCTTGATGTTGAGCGCCTTGCTTGTCTCAGCCAGCGAACAAGCAGGCGCCGACCGTGCTGAGCGGGGCTTCTGCGTGCACTACCTTATCCAGAGTGCGCTCCTGGCCATAAAAGAAGGCAACAAAGGCTACAGGCACGACGAAGGCTCCCAGAAGAATGACCGTTGGCACAAAGTTGATATTTCCGGTGAACTTGAGCGTCCGTTCAGCTCCGAAAAAAAGTAAAGTTCCGCCGGCAAATAGCTGAAACCATCGCTGATTGACGAACCGTAAACCCGGACGCATGATTACCTCCTACTGAGTTCCGCCCTAGCATTGATGAAGTTAATTATGTTGTCCCGGGCCACGATACCAACAACCTTGCTCTCCCAGATAACTGGAACCTGGTTGATATCGTTTTGAGTCAGAATCTGCAGGACAGAATTCAGGTCTTCATTTGGTGACACCGACTTCGCTTTACTAAGTGGGGTCATCGCCTCTCTCACTGGAGTTGTACTCCAGGCCTCTCGCGGAACTGACCTCACGTTTTGCAGTGTCATAAGCCCCTCGGCGCGACCATCTGAGACCATGGGAAAGCAACGGCGGCCTGAACTCAGTATGTTCTCATTCACGAGACGCTCAACGGTAATATCAGGGGGCACTACCATACAATCTTGCGACATGACTTCACCGGCGGTATGCCCCTTGAGCATGTCCTGAAGCAGCAACTGTCGGTAGCTGCCTACAGCAGCGCTCTCCAGAAACCAGCCAATTATGGCCAGCCAGATCCCGTTGAAGAAGTTACCTGAGAAGACAAGCCATATTCCGCCAAAAATGAACAGAAAACCTACGGCGCGGCCAATGTTTGAGGCTATCTTAGTGGCACCCTGCAGGTTCCGGGTTCGCCACCAAACCAGTGACCGAAATACGCGTCCGCCATCCAGGGGAAATCCTGGAACCAGGTTAAAGGCACCTAGAA